>CAZKNH010000062.1:0-22343 GCA_964553875.1 uncultured Gammaproteobacteria bacterium
TGGCTCTTCGCGTTCTCGACGATCATCTCGTGGAGCTACTACGGCGAGCAGGGCATCGTCTATCTCTTGGGCCGGCGCGCGGTGATGCCGTACCGCGTCGTCTATTGCTTCCTGATCATCGTATCGGTCGAGCTCGTGCGCACGCAGGATCAGCTCGATCTGTTCTCGACGTTCGGCACCGGCGTGATGCTCTGGGCGAACATCCCGATCATGCTGATCTTCGGCAGCACGGCGATGCGTGCCTATCACGACTACTTCAGGCGTTTCCGGAGCGGCGAGATGGTGCCGGCGCATGCCGCGCCGCGGCTAGGCGACGTCGTGTCCGGGCGGGACGTGCGCTGAGCGTCGTGTCGGACACCTTTTTCGTACGAAAAAGGTGCCTGACGCATTCCGTGCGCCGTTCGGCGTTTATAAAGCGCCGAAGATCGGCTAACGTGATGCGCGCTCGACAATCCGTTCTGCGTTGAAATGCCCGAATCATTGCACCGAGCCGCTAACGAACAGCACGATCAGATTCGAGAGCAGGCCGCGAAAATTCTCGCGAGCGGCGCTCTCGGACGGTCGCGCTCGTATGCGCGGCTGCTCGAGTTCCTCGTCGATTGCACGCTCGAGGGGCGCACGCCGAAGGAGCACGAGATCGCGACGAGCGTGTTCAACCGCGGGCCCGACTTCGATCCCGGGCAGGATTCGATGGTGCGTGTCTACGCGCATCATTTGCGGCAGAAGCTCGACAACTACTACTCGACGACGGGCCGCGGCGAGGCCGTCAGGATCGTCGTTCCGAAGGGCGAGTATCGCGTCGCGCTCGCGCCGCTCGAGGCGGAGCAGGCGACGGATGAGCAGCAGGCGAGCGAGCCCGCGCGCGCACGGATCGCGTCATGGGCCGTCGCGGCGATCGCGGCGGCCGCAGCCGCAGTGGGGATCGGCCTCGGCTGGTGGCTCGCGCAGGACAGGAGCCCCCCGACTCCGATCGAGGCGGTCGCGGCCTCGGAGATCTGGACGCCGATCCTCGCCGACGATACGCCGACGCTGATCGTCGTCGGCGACTACTACATTTTCGGCGAGCTCGACGAGGTCGGGAACGTCGACCGGCTGATCCGCAACTTCTCGATCAACTCGAGCAAGGACCTCGACGACTACCTGATGTTCGACCCGAATCCGGGACGCTACATCGACCTCGATTTGACCTATCTGCCGCGCAGCACGGCGTTCGCGCTCAGAGACCTGCTGCGCGTGCTGTACACGTCCGACAAGCACGTCGGGATCGCGTCGATGTCGGACCTGAACGCGGCGGACATCCGCGAGAACCACATCGTCTACGTCGGCTACATCAGCGCGCTCGACAAGCTCTACGACTTCATGTTCGACGGCTCGGGCCTCACCGTCGGTGAGACGTTCGACGAGGTCATCGAGCGCGAGTCCGGGAAGCTCTACGTGAGCGGCGGCGGCATGCCGTCGGCGTCGCGTAATTACCGCGACTACGGCCTGTTCGCGACGTTCCCGGGACCGGGCGGCAATCAGTTCATGGTCGTCGCCGGCACACGCGACGCCGGGCTGATGCAGACGGCGTATGCGCTCGCGAACCTCCGCCACGTCAGAGCGCTCGAGGAGGCGGCGCCCGAGAGGGCGCCCGGGGCACCGCTCTCGTTCGAGGTGCTCTACGAGGTCTCGGGGCTCGACCGCACGAATCTCGACGCGGTCATCGTCTACGCCGCTGCGCGCTAAGCGGACGGCGCGCCGGGCAATCGCTCAGCCTTTACGTTGCGTGAAGCTCGTGCGCGTCGTCGGCGCGCGCCGGAAGGTGGATTTCGGCCAGCATGCAGCGGACGCTGCCGCCGCCGTACGTCTCGATCGTGTCGACGGCGACCGGCACGAGAGCGCCGTGCTCGGCGAGCGCGGCGCGCTGCGCGCCGGAGAGCGAATCGGCGGCGCGCCGCGAGAGCGCGATCACGGGGCCGTCCCGCCCGCGGAGCTCGAGCAGGTTCCCGGCGAACGCATGGAGCTCCCGGTAACCGATCTCGATCACGCGCTTGCCGACGTCGCGGAGCGTGCCGAGCACGCGGGCGCGTGCGTCCGAGTCGCGGATCGCGTCGGCGCAGACGAGCGCGAAGCCCGTCCCGACGGACATCATCACGTTCGTGTGATAGATCGGGTGGCCGTCGCGGTCGAGCGCATCGAACAGCACGGGCTCGTAGCCTAGACGCCCGCAGAACATCCGGACCGCGTCTGGCGACGTCCGCGCCGACGCGCACGCGAACGCGACGCGCGCGGCCCGGTCGAGCACGAGGCTGCCGGTGCCTTCGAGATAGAGGCCCTGCGCTTCGAGCCCCGTGAGATCGACGATGCTCCGGACCGAGTAGCCGAGGCCGCGCAGCGTCTCGACGACGTCGTCGCGGCGCTCGAGCCGCCGATTCGGCGCGTGCATCGGATAACGCACGAGCGTGCCGTCGGCATGCGTGCTGAACCAGTTGTTCGGGAACACTTCGTCCGGGCAGACGAGCTCGGCCCGCCCGGGAAGGACGTGCACGCGGATTCCGGCGCGCGCGAGCGCCTCGGCGAGCGCATCGAACTCGGCGAGCGCCGCGGCAGCGATTCCCGCGTCGTCGGTCCCCGCACGTGCCGCATCGCTCGTCGCCTGGAAACGGTTCGAAGCGGCCGTTTCGGGGTTCGCGGCGAAGTGCGCGGGCCGGATCATCACCACCGCGCGTGCGGCCTGCGCTTCCGATGCCGGCATGGAACGCGATTCCGACGCGGCCGCGCGGCCGTCGAGTGCGCGATTCCGCGCGGCCGGCGAAGACGGGCCCGACGAGCCCTCGTTCACGTCCCGGCTCCCGCGCTCGGCCGTTCGCGCCGTCCGGCACGGCCGGCATTCGCTTCATCGAACGCGGCTCGCACTTCGCGCGCGAGGATCCTGATGCCGCGGGCAACGGTCTCGTCGTCCTGCGCGTACGAGATCCGGATGCACTCGTCCCGATGCGGCCATGGCTCGTCGAGGCCAGGGAAGAAATAGTGCCCGGACAGCACGAGCACGCCCGCCGCCTTGAGCCGCCGATAGAGCTCGGCGCTCGGGATCGGCAGCCCCGGCAGCCAGAGCCACAGGAAGAACGCGCCCTCGGGCTCGTGCATCCGGAACGGAAGCCCCTCGAGCTCCCGCTCGACGAGCTCACGCGCTCGGAGCGCCTTGTCCCGGTAGTACGGCATGATCGCGCGCGCGCCGAGCGTCAGAATCTCGCCGCTCTCGACCCAGGGTTGCGCGAGGACCGGTCCGACGCTGCCGACGGCGAGGTTCAGCACGGCCGTCATGTTGGTGAGCGCCGCGACGATCTCCGGGTGCGCGACGACGATGCCCGTGCGCACGCCCGGCAGCCCGAGCTTCGACAGGCTCAGGCACAGGATGATGTCCTCGTTCCACAACGGCGTCGCGCGCCCGAACACGATGCTCGGGAACGGCAGGCCGTACGCGCCGTCGATGATCAGCGGCACCTTCGCCGCACGGCAAAGCGATGCGAGCCGCGCGAGCTCGTCGTCCGTCAGCACGTTGCCGGTCGGGTTCGCCGGACGCGAGACGCAGACTGCGCCGATGTCGGCGCCGATCGTGAGACTCGTGAAGTCGACACGGTACTTGAAGGTATGGTCGGAGCGCTCGTCGATCGCGGGGCGCCGCGACACGATGAGCCCGTCGTCCAGGCCGACGTCGGCGTAGCCCACGTACTCGGGCGTCATCGGCAGCAGCACGCGGCGCAGGCCGCCGTCGCGTGTGCGGCCGGCGAACAGGTTGAACAGAAGGAAGAAGCTTGCCTGGCTGCCCGCGGTCAGCGCGATGTGATCCTCGGTCAGCGCCCAGCCGTACTCGCGTGCGAGAAGACTCGCGAGCGCGCGCCTGAACGGCAGGTCGCCGGCCGGATGCGCGTAGTTCGAGACCATCCGCTCGAGCGCAGCGGGGTCTTCCGCGACCTCGCGCAGCCGGCGCCTGACGAGCGCCTGCACCGCGGGAATCTTCGCCGGGTTGCCGCCGCCGAGGAACGCGACGTCCGCGTCGCCGCCGAGCGCGCGGCCGAGATCGTCCATCAGCTCGAGGGCGCCGGTCGGTCGCGTGAAACGCTCGCCGAAGACGGAATAGGGGAACCGGGGGCGGCTCATTGCGGATGCATCGGGCTCACGGGCAGGCCGGTCCCCGTCATCGTAACCGAACGGCTCAACGACCGCCGCGCCCGGCCGCCCGTGCGGTGCGCTGCACGTACGTGAGCGGGAGCGCGGTCGTGTCGATCGGCTTGCGCAGCACGAACGACGAATGCACGCCGATCACGCCGTCGATCCGCGTGATCTTGTTCAGAAGGAAATCCTGATACTCCTCCATGTTCGGCACGATGATCTTCAGCTGATAGTCGGCCTCCTGGCCCGTGATCAGGTAGCACTCCTGCACCTCGGGGTAGCGGCGCACGACGCTCTCGAACTGCTCGAAGCGCTCGGGTGTGTGCCGGTCCATTCGGATGTGCAGCAGCACGGTCAGCTCGAGCCCGAGCGCACGCGGCGACAACCGCACGACGCGCTCGCGGATCACGCCGGCTTCCTCGAGCTGCTTGATCCGCCGCGAGCACGGCGACGGCGACAAGCCGATCCGATCGGCGATCTCCTGATTGCTGAGTCCGCCGTCCTGCTGCAGCAGGTCGAGGATCTTCAGGTCGTAAGCGTCAAGCCTCACGTTTTCCGGCATGTTATTGCGTCATTTGTTCTATGTGCACTGGAGTGTTGCCCAATTCTGTATATTCTTGCAAGCTTTATCTCGCTTTTCCGCTACTTGTGTAAATTTCTGTCCGCCCCTAGAAGCGGCTGCCGCAGTCGACGTCCAGCCTTCGCCTGGCCGAAAACAATGCTATTGCGCCTCTTCCAAAAAGATTGGCATGAAATTGCCGAAAGGCGCACAAGAGTATCCAAGAAAGCACGGAAAACGCGCAGAGACGAGCATACAATGTCCAGCGTAGGAAAGAGTCGGCCAAGGACGAGCCGCCATTGCTGAAAGGAGAACCCCGATGAGCGCTACACACGACGAGACGAGCCCAGGACGAACCGCTGCCGACGAAGCCCGGTCGTCGTGGCCGCTCGATCGGCGCTCGTTCGATTACCGGAAGTACAAGCCGTATCGGCCGATCGTGCTGAAGGACCGGACCTGGCCCGATCGCGTGATCGAGGCCGCGCCGGACTGGTGCAGCGTCGACTTGCGCGACGGCAACCAGGCGCTGGTCGCGCCGATGTCCGTCGAGCAGAAGCTCGAGCTCTTCGACCGCCTGGTCGCGATCGGCTTCAAGGAGATCGAGATCGGCTTCCCGTCTGCGTCGCAGATCGAGCTCGATTTCACGCGGCGGCTGATCGACGAAGGGCGCATTCCGTCCGACGTGACCGTGCAGGTGCTGACGCAGGCCCGGCAAAACCTGATCGAGCGCACGTTCGACGCGCTCGACGGCGTCAAGCGCGCGATCGTGCACGTCTACAACTCGACGTCGCCGGTGCAGCGCGAGCAGGTGTTCCGCGCGAGCCGCGAGGAGGTCATAGGCATCGCGGTTGACGGCGCGCGCTGGGTCAAGGAGGAGGCGGCCCGTCGTCCCGACACGCAATGGGTCTTCCAGTACTCGCCGGAAAGCTTTTCCGGTACCGAGCCCGACTACGCCGTCGAGGTCGTCAACGCCGTGCTCGACGTATGGCGTCCCGATCAGGGGCAGGAGGTGATCATCAACCTGCCGGCGACGGTCGAGATGACGACGCCGAACGTGTTTGCGGACCAGGTCGAGTATTTCTGCCGGCACGTGAAGTACCGGCGGCACATTCGCGTGAGCCTCCACACGCACAACGACCGCGGCTGCGCGGTCGCGGCTGCGGAGCTCGGCGTGATGGCCGGCGCGGACCGCGTCGAAGGGACGCTGTTCGGCAACGGCGAGCGCACCGGCAACATGGACATCGTCACGATGGCGATGAATCTCTACTCGCGAGGCGTCGATCCGAAGCTCGATCTGTCCGACATGAAGCAGATCGTCGACGTCTACAAGCGCTGCACGTCGATGCCCGTCCATCCGCGCCACCCGTGGGCCGGCGAGCTCGTCTACGCGGCGTTCTCCGGCAGCCACCAGGACGCGATCCGCAAGTCGATGGCGTACCACCGCGAGCACGGCGCCGAGCAGTGGGAGGTCGCCTATCTGCCCATCGATCCGCGCGATCTCGGGCGGCGTTACGAGGAGGTCGTGCGGATCAACAGCCAGTCCGGGAAGGGCGGTGTCGCACTCGTGCTCGAGCGCGACCACGGCATCTCGCTGCCGAAGTGGATGCACCCGGTCATCTCGGGGATCGTGCAGCGGGAGGCCGACAGGACCGGCAAGGAGATTCCGTCCGAGCAGATCCGCAAGCTGTTCGAGTCCGAGCTCGTCGCGGTACCGCCCGGCTGGCGGCTCGTCGGCTACGACTCGCGCTCCGAGAACCAGCGGACGGTCGGCAACTTCCGCGTCGAGACCGCGCGCGGCGAGATCGAGCTGAGCGGTGAAGGGCAGGGCCTCGTCGAGGCGCTGATCGACGCGATCGAGCGCCGCATCGATGCGAAGCTCACCGTCGTCGCGTTCGAGGAGCACGCGGTCGAGTCCGGCACGAACGCGCAGGCGCTGGCGTCGGTGATCGTCTCCGTCGGCGTGCAGCAGTGCCCGGCATGCTGGATCGACGAGGACAGCGCGGTCGCGACGCTGCAGGCCGTGCTCTCCGCGGTGGGGCGCAGCGGCGTCGAGCTCGCCCGGAACCTGCGCGCCGCCGTCTGAGTCCCGACCGAGGCCGGCGGCCCGTCGGGGCCGCCGCGCCCGAAACCGGCGGTCTCGTATGTGACGGCGCGTAAAGCCGTGCATCGGGCGGTTGTGTTATAACGAGCGCTTCGATGACGGGCTAAGAGGGGGAGCGGCGCCGTCGTTGCGGCGCTGCTGACGCACACGATTCCGATCCTTTCATCGCACCGACGGAGCCGTTACCGCGCCGGGCTCACCGTCGCGGCCGCGCTCGTCTTTACCGCGTGCTCGAAGCCGCAGGCGGAGCTCGGTCCGCCTACGACGATGACCAGGGTCGTCAGCGTCGTGACGACGGAGGCCGTCGTCAAACCAATCGGCATCGAGATCGAGGCCGTCGGCACCGCGCGGGCCAACGAATCGGTCGAGATCACTTCGAAAACATCGAACGTGATCACCGCGATACGCTTTGCCGAAGGCGAGGAGGTCGCACGCGGCGCGGTCCTCGTCGAGCTCGATGCCGACGAGGTTCGGGCCGAGCTCGCCGAGGCGCAGGCCGCGCTCGCCGACGCACGCAGCCAGTACGAGCGAAGCCGCGAGCTTCGCGCGAGCCAGGTGATCTCGGCGGCACAGCTCGAGCAGGCCGAGGCGGCGCTCGCCGCGAACCTCGCGCGCGTGGCGGCGGCCGAGGCGCGGCTCGCGGATACCGTGATCCGCGCGCCGTTCGCCGGCCGGACGGGCTTCCGGCGCGTCAGCGTCGGCAGCTACGTGAGCGCCGGCACGGTGATCACGACGCTCGACGACACGTCGCGGATCAAGCTCGATTTCACGGTGCCCGAGACCTACCTGTATCTGCTCCGCCGCGGGTTGCCGATCACGGCGACGACGTCGGGTCTTCCCGGCCGCGAGTTCCACGGCGAGGTCACGAACCTCGACTCGCGTGTGGATCCGGTCACGCGCTCGATCGCGGTCCGGGCGGAGCTGCCGAACGAGGAGGGGCTGTTGCGCGCGGGCATGTTCATGACGGTCCGCCTCGAAGGCGACGTCGTGCCGGCGCTGGTCGTGCCCGAGGAGGCGATCGTGCCGGAGCGGGGGCGCACGTACGTGTTCGTCGTCGCGAACGACCGCGCGTATCGCCGCGAGGTCCGGACCGGCAAGCGGCGCCCCGGCGAGGTCGAGATCGTCGCGGGGCTCGCGGAGGGCGACCGGGTCGTCATCGAAGGCACACAGAACCTGCGCGACGGCGACGCGGTGCAGGTCTCGGGTCATAACCCGACATAGGGGCCCGCACACCGACAAGCGACGGACGATCAAGCCATGCTGCTCTCCGAGGTCTCGGTACGCCGTCCGGTCTTCGCGACCGTGATCAGCCTGCTGCTCGTGATCTTCGGACTGATGTCGCTGCAGCGCTTGTCCGTGCGCGAGTACCCGGACATCGACCGGCCCGTCGTCTCGATCACGACGAACTATAACGGCGCGTCGGCCGCCGTCATCGAGACGAAGATCACCCAGATCATCGAGGACTCGATCGCCGGCATCGAAGGCATCCTGAAGATCGAATCCGACAGCGAGGACGAGCGCTCCCAGGTGCGGATCGAGTTCGACGTGAGCCGCGACATCGACGCGGCCGCGAACGACGTGCGCGACCGGGTCGCCCGCGTCGCGGGCGCGCTGCCGCCCGAGGCCGATCCGCCCGAGATCGCGAAGAACGACGCGAGCGCGGAACCCGTGGTGATCATCGCGTTCAGCTCGGACACGATGTCGCTGCTCGAGCTCACGGACTACGCCGAGCGCAATCTCGTCGACCGGCTGTCGACGGTGCCCGGTGTCGCGCGTGTCGGCATCATCGGCGGGCGGCGCTACTCGATGCGGGTCTGGATCGACCGCCAGGCGCTCGCCGCGCGGCGCCTCACCGTCGCCGATATCGAGGACGCGCTGCGGCGCGAGAACGTGGAGCTCCCGGCCGGCCGTCTCGAGTCGGTGACCCGCGAGTTCTCGCTGCGCACGATGGTCGGGCTCGAGACCGAGGAGGACTTCCGCAACCTCGTGATCGCGCGCGGCGAGGACGGGCATCTGATCCGGCTCGGCGAGGTCGCGGACGTGCGGCGCGCGGCCGAGAACGAGCGCTCGTTCAGCCGGCTGAACGGCCGCCCGGGGATCATGCTGGCCGTCGAGGCGCAGTCGAAGGGCAACACGCTCGACATCGCGCGTGCGGTCCGCGAAGAGGTCGAGCGGATGCAGAGCGGGCTGCCGCCCGGCTCGTCGCTCGTCGTCAGCATCGACAACGCGGTGTCGATCGAGGCGGCGCTGCGCGAGGTGCTGATCGCGGTCGCGTTCGCGCTGATGTCCGTGCTCGCCGTGATCTATCTGTTCCTCGGGAACCTCCGCGCGACGCTGATCCCGGCGGTCACGATTCCAGTCTCCGTGCTCGCGGCGCTGATCGTGATGTACGCGCTCGGTTACAGCGTGAACGTGCTGACGCTGCTCGGCCTCGTGCTCGCGATCGGTCTCGTCGTCGACGACGCGGTCGTCGTCCTCGAGAACGTGCACCGGCGCACCGAGCTCGGCGAGCCGCCGCTCGTCGCCGCGATCACCGGGACGCGCGAGATCGGCTTCGCGGTCATCGCGACGACGCTGACGCTCGCGTCCGTCTTCGTGCCGATCTCGTTCCTGCCCGGAGACCTCGGGCGGTTGTTCCGGGAGTTCGGCTTCACGCTTGCGGCGGCGGTGCTCTTCTCCGCGCTCGTCGCGCTGACGCTGACACCGATGCTCGCGTCGAAGCTGCCGGCCGACATCGGACGCGGCCGTATCGCGCACGCGATCGACGTCTTCTTCAAGCGCGTTTCGCGCCTCTATCAGCGGATCCTGCGCCGCATCGTCGCGCACCCGTGGGCCGTCGTCGCGTGCGTCGGCGCGCTCGTCGCGCTAGGCGTCGTGACGTTCCGCTCCGTGCCCGCCGAGTTCACGCCGGCCGCGGACGTCGGCCGGGCGATGCTTTCGATCGAAGGGCCCGAAGGCTCGAGCTTCGAGTACATCGACCGCTACGCGGCCGAGCTCGAGGCGCTCACGCTCGCGGAGATGGAAAAAGGCGACATCGCGCGCGTGCTCGTCCGCGTTCCGGGGCAGGGCGGCTCGAACATCCGGACCGGCGACGTGAACACGGCCCGGGCGATCATCGTGATGCGGGATTGGAGCGAGCGCGAGCGAACGCCGCGCGAGGTCGTCGACGCGCTGCGCGTCGAGATCGACCGGCGTATGCCGGGCGTGCGGGCATCGACGGGACAGCCGGCGTCGCTCGGGCGGCGCGGCGTCGGGCGAGCCGTGCAGGCCGTGATCGGCGGGCCGGACTACGAGCTGCTCGCGGAGTGGTCCGACCGACTGTACGAGCTCGCGCTGCAGAATCCCGGGCTCACGAACGTCGAGACCAGCTTCAAGTCGCGCAAGCCCCAGATTCGCGTATCGGTCGACCGCGACCGCGCGGCCGACCTCGGCATCTCGCTGCAGACCGTCGGGCGCACGCTCGAGACGATGCTCGGTTCGCGCGTCGTCACGAGGTACGTCGAAGCCGGGCGCGAGTACGACGTGATCCTGCAGGGGCGGGACGAGTACCGCGACACGACGACGGATCTATCCAACATCCACGTGAGGTCGTCGCGCACCGGTGAGCTGATCCCGCTCGCCAGCGTGATCCGGCTCGAGGAGACGTCCGGGACGATGGAGCTCGCGCGCTTCAATCGACTTCGCTCGATCGAGATCTCGGCGGATCTCGCGCCGGGCTACACGATGGGAGAGGCCGTCCAGTGGTTCACCGAGACCGTCGCGCGCGAGCTGCCTCCGGAAGCGACGCTGATGTGGGACGGCGAATCCGGCGAGTTCACGCGCACGGGCCGGCAGATGTATTGGACATTCCTGCTCGCGCTCGCGGTCGTGTACCTCGTGCTCGCGGCGCAGTTCGAGAGCTTCGTGCATCCGCTGATCATCATGGTCACGGTGCCGCTCGCGCTGCTCGGAGCGGTATTCGGGCTGAAGCTCTATGGGCTCACGATCAACATCTTCAGCCAGATCGCGGTGATCATGCTCGTCGGCATCGCGGCGAAGAACGGCGTGCTGATCGTCGAGTTCGCGAATCAGCTCCGCGATCGCGGCGTCGAGTTCGTCGATGCGATCGTCGAGGCCGCGGCGATTCGGCTGCGTCCCGTGCTGATGACGAGCTTCTGCACCGCGTTCGGAGCGCTGCCGCTCTTGCTCGCGCACGGAGCGGGTGCCGAGCAGCGTCGGCCGATCGGCATCGTCGTGTTCTTCGGGATGCTGGTCGCGGTGTTCCTGACGCTCCTCGCGGTCCCGACCGTCTACGCGCTCCTCGCGAAGCGCACGCGCTCGCCGCAGTACGTGAGCCGCCTCGTCGACAAGATGATGGGCGAGCGGGGCACGGCCGTCGCCGGCGGTCCGGTCGCCGTGCATGCGGCGCGAATGCGGGAGCGCTGACCGCGGATTGGGGTCAGAGCCTTTTTTCCTCGCGGGTCGCTCGCAACTTTTCAACGGGCTCGCGTCAGTCTACCGCTGCAACGTGATCCTCACTCTATGGCTCACGGGGTTTCTGTTGCGGTGCGGACTGGTGGGTGCCTGGACCACGATGGACTAGTCGGGCGAGGCGTCGTTCGAAGCGACCCGCGACGACGCCGACGCCGGCCTGGACTTGATCAAAGGGCTCTGACCCCGATTTACTCCGGCAGCTGAATCCGCGGTTTCTCCGGATGCTGCCGATAGAGCAGGGCGGTATGGCCGATCCGGCTCACGATCGTGCTGTCAGTGCGCGCGGCAAGGTCAGCGAACGCCTCGTCACGCTCGCCCCGATCGAGGCCGCCAATGCGAACCTTGATGAGTTCGTGCGCTGCGAGCGCCGCGCGGGTTTCGGCCGCGACCGCGTCGCTGACGCCGGCTTGTCCGACGAGGATCACAGGCTTCAGCTTGTGCCCCAGGCCACGGAGGTGACGGCGCTGTTTCTCGGTGAGCTCCATCGCGCGATTGTACCGGGAAGCTCGAGCCTGCCGCACGCCCGTGGACCGTCGCCTGCGCATCTTTGACGCGCGTTGCCACAACGTAGTCTGATGGCGCCATGTGGTCGCGGCAGGTCCTGACCAGGTACTTCGCGTTTCAGCTCGCAGGCTGGTTCGTCGTGTTCGTGGTGACATCGTTCGCCGCCGAGATCTTTGCGTGGCCGAAAGAGATGGTGTGGATCGTCGTCGGCGCTTGGGCCGTCAAGGATGTCGTGCTCTATCCCTTCGTATGGCGCGCTTACGAGCTCCAGGATGCGCACGCGGTTGGGTATCCGGCCGCAGGTGCCGAAGGTGTCGTGCTTCGGCGCCTCGACCCCGCCGGAACCGTGCGCATCGGCGGCGAGCGCTGGAAAGCGGTGGCCGAAGGAGATCGGGCGATCGACGCAGGCGAGCGCGTGCGCGTCGTGGGTCGCGACGGCATGACGTTGATCGTCGCGGCAGCCGACATGCACTCCGACGAAAAAAGTGACGCCGGCCGCGTTCGCCATTAGGATGGGCGCCCTGCCTGCCTGGGCTCGGCCCGCTATAACAAATCCAATAACCAAGAACAACATCCCGTTACGAGACTACTCTTATGCTCACTCGGTCGCGTCTGGCCGTCTTCGGTTCGCTTACGCTCGTCTTGACTGGCTGCGGTCCTTCGATCAGCGGGGAATACGGCGGAGACGATTGCTTTTTCAGCAAGCTGGCATTCACCGGGGACGACACCGTTTACATCACGGCATTCGGCGTCGAGCAGGCCGCGAGCTACCGCATCGACGGAGACCGCGTTATCGTGTCGGCGGGAGACGGGCAATCGATGGTCTTCACGCGGAACGGCAACAATCTGGAGACGTCGTTCCTCGGCGATCGAATGGTCTGCTCCAAGCAATAAGCTCGTTTGCTCGCGCGCTACCGCCGGCGGGCGGGAGGTTCGACGGCGCGTGACCGCGTTCCGCGCGGCACGAGCCCGGTCAGGCTCGTCTCGGAGAAACGGATGACGGTTCAATCGGAGCGTGACGTCGAAGGCCTCAAGGCCGTCGGCAAAGTTGTTTCGACCGTGCTCAAAGGCATGCTCGATGCGATCGAGCCCGGCATGACGACAGCCGAGCTCGATGACATCGGCCGCCGCCTGCTCGAGCGGCATGGTGCGCGGTCCGCGCCGCAAGTCGTCTACGACTTCCCCGGCGCGACGTGCATCAGCGTCAACGAGGAGGCGGCGCACGGCGTACCGGGTGACCGCGTCATCCAGCCTGGAGACGTCGTGAACGTCGACGTGTCCGCGGTCCTCGAAGGCTATTTCGCCGACACAGGCGGCACGCGGGTCGTGCCGCCTTCGGATCCGTTGAAGGACCGGCTGTGTCATGCCACGCGGATCGCGCTGCGCGAGGCGGTCGCGCAGGCGCGCCACGGACGACGCATCAACGAAATCGGCCGCGCCGTGCAGCGCGTCGCGAAGGCACACCGCCTCAAGGTCATCCGCAACCTCGCGGGGCACGGCGTCGGCCGCGGCCTGCACGAGGAACCGGAGGCGATCGTCGGCTACTACGACCCGACGGATCGACGCACACTGCGCGAAGGGATGGTGATTGCCGTCGAGCCGTTCCTGTCGACGCGCAGCACGCACGTCGCCACGCGGCCGGACGGCTGGACGCTCGTCGGCGACGACGGCAACCTGTCCGCGCAGTACGAGCACACGATCATCGTGACGCGCGGCGCGCCGATCGTCGTGACGGCGCACTGACTTGCCCGAGACCCGCTAGGGAAACGCGGCGCAGTAGTCGGGCTCGGCGGCGCCGACGTACGCGCGGCGCTCGAGCGTGTCGACGGTGTCCTCGATCGCCGGCCGCAACGGGCTCTCGACGCGAACGGCGGCGAGCGCCGCGCGCGCCTGTGCGAGCGCTTCGCCGAAGCATCCGCCCTCGGCGAGCATGTTCGCGAGATTGTTACGTGCCGCCGCGTTGCCCGGGTCGCTCTCGAGGAGCACGGCGTAGGCGCGCGCCGCGTCTTGCCACCTCCCGGCTTCGCCGGCGCGCACCGCGCTCGCGTAGAGCACGATCGGCTCGGCCGGCCAGCGCGACGTCGCGGCGTCGAGCGCCGCGTCGACGGACGAAGGCGGAAGCACGCGCGCGGCGTCGGTGATCGCGCGAATCCAGCCGGCCGCGTCCGCCGTGACCGGCGGCTCGTCGGGCGGCGCGGCCACGAACGCCCAGTGGTCGGCGCGCGCCCAGCTGCGAAGGAAACGGCGGAGCGGCTCGCGACGGCGGCGCTCCGTGCCGGAGCGAAGCAGCACGTCGCCGCGCGTGGGATCGAAGCCGACGACGACCGCGTAGTGCCAGACAGGAAAGCGGTCGAGCCCGAGGTTCTGCAGCACGAGCACGGGCTTACCGGAACCGACCTCCGTGAAGAGCGCGTCGGGATCGGGCCGGAGCCGATACGGCACGAGGCCGTGACGCCGCGTCGCGGCGAGGAGCTCCGCCTGCAGGCTTCCGCGCAACCCTTCGATGTACACGGCCGGCGCGAGTGCATCCGCGTCGACCGGCAGACCTTCGTGCGCGAGGATCGTCGCGAGCGCTGCGGGGCCGCACTGGTACTCGGTTTGCGGAAAGAACGGCACGTCGTCGAGCTCGACCGCCGGCAACGACGTGCCGTCGAAGCGCGGCGTGCCGGCGCAGCCGGCGGCCGCGAGCGCCGCGACGGCGAGCGCGAGCGTGAGCGCCCGCGAGAGCCGAGCGTCCCGGAAAGCGGCGAGTGCCTGCATTCCGGGAGGCCCTTCAGATCTTGTTGAAGACGTTCGTGACGCCGAGAAGCTCGAGCACGAGCAGCACGACGAACATGACGCCGAGCACGCCGAGGAGATCGCCGCCCGCCGGCAGCTCTTCGAGGTTCTCGGCGAGCGCGACGAGCTCCGCGTCGCTCAGCGCGGCGGCGCGCTCGAGCGCGTCGGCGGGATCGACGCCGAGCTGCGTCAGACGCTCCCGCACCGCCTCGCGCGCGAGCACCGCATCGATGCGCTCGAGCGCACGCTCACGCTCCAGCGCGCCGAGATACTGCTCCGTGCCGATGACGGCCGCATACGAGGTCGTCGTTTGCAGCGGAGCGACGAGCAGCGCGCAAAGCATCAGAATCGAGGGACCGAAACGTCGGCGTCGCATCGTATTTTCCTCTCCCACGGGAATGGCAAACCGGGGCGAACCTTAGCCCAGCAGGTCGACCGTAAGCTACTTCGGCCGCGTGGAATGCGACGCGCTTCGAAAAAACATGGTCGCAATTCGGCTACACGTGCCGTCCGTAGCCACGTTCCGGTCGCGGACCGAATGGCGCAGCGCGCGGTCGACGACCGGGTCCTTCGCGAATGCGCCCGGCGCATGTCGCCTCGCTGCCGTCGATGAAACGCGCGCCGCCAAGCCGTGCCGCGGTCGCGTTCAGCAGCCCCCGCGCGCGCAGCTCGAGGCGAGCGCAAGCAGCCGCTCGGCGCGCAGCGCGACGATGCGGTCGCCGCCCGCGAGCGTCAGCGCCTTGCGCGCCATCTGCTCGGCCTGCAGGGGATCGCCGTCCTCGAGCTTGATCTCGCCGAGCTCGAGCCAGAGCTCGGCGTTGTTCGGGTCGATCCTGAGCGCGCGTTCGATCGACGACGCGGCGGCGGCGAGGCTTCCGGCCGCGCGCTGGCTGCGGCTTTGCTCGAGCAGCGCGACCGACGCGGGCGCCGCCTGCGGCGGCGGATCGGCCGCGGGCGGCGGCGCGCTGCGAACCTCTTCAGAAGGCAGCGGGAATGTGCGCGCTTGCGGTGCGCCGGGCATAGGCGATGTGTCCGCACCGGGATCCGGCATCGGCGCCCGGGGCTCGGGGGCCGGCCGGGGCGCGGTGACGATCAGCGGTTGCGCGGTCGAGCAACCCGCGGTCGCGAGCAGCAGGAGAATCAATGCATGTCGGATCATCTGAGCACTCTTGTCTTCGTGTCCGCGAGGGCTCCTATTCGAGCCCGCGACGGAAGAAGCGGCGGAACGGCTGGATGGGCCGCGTACGGTAATCCCCGCAGTCGCGCGCGAACGGCGGCTCCGCGCCGCGCGGCAGCGCGATCTGCACCGCGCGCGGGCACGTCGGCTCCGTCTCGAGGCCCGTGTCGAGGTCGATCCATGTGAGCCGGATCTCCGGCGGGGGCGGCGCGGTGTAAGGCACGGTGTCGATCGCGCGCAGCACGCTCGACCAGACGCGCCCGGCGCCGGTCGCGCCGGTCAGCCCCGTGGGCTGGTTGTCGTCGTTGCCGACCCACGCGACGACGAGCCGGTCGCTGGTGAAACCTGCGAACCAGCTGTCGCGCAGGTCGTCCGAGGTGCCGGTCTTCCCGGCGACCGTCACGTCCGAGCCGAGCGCGCGCCGGATCGATGCGCCGGTGCCGTGCTCCATGACTTGCACGAGCGCGGTGTTGAGCGCGTAGACGTCATCGGCGCGCGCTGCAGCCATGATCTCGAGCGGATAGCGCTGCACGCGCTCGCCGTCCTCGCTGACGACCGCCCGCACGGCCTTGAGCGGCGTGCGGAACCCGCCGTTCGCGAGGCTGTTGTAAATCTGCGCGACCTCGTACGGCGTCAGGCTGACCGCGCCGAGCAAGAGCGACGGATACGGCCGCGGGCGCTGCTCGAGGCCGAGGCGCATCAGAAGGTCCGCGATCGGCTCTAGACCGACGTCCATGCCGAGCCGCACGGTGGCCATGTTCAGCGACTCCGCGAGCGCGCGCACGAGCGGCACGACGCCGCGTGCACGATCGTCGAAGTTCTTCGGCAGCCACGTCTGTCCGTTCTCGAGCCGAATCTCGATCGGCGCATCGTCGATCGGCGACGCGAGGGTGTAGCGGCCGCTCTCGAGCGCGGCGAGATAGACGATCGGCTTGATCAGCGAGCCGATCGGCCGGCGTGCGTCGAGCGCGCGGTTGAAGCCGTCGTAGCCGCTCTTGCGGCTGCCCACGAGCGCGAGCACCTCGGCGTTGTGCGGGTTCGTGACGACGACGGCGCCCTCGAGCGGCGGCGCGTTCTCGCGATTCGCCTCGATGGCGTCGAGCTCGCGGATCAGCGCGGCTTCGGCTGCGGCCTGCACTGCGGGATCGAGCGTCGTCAGCACCTGGAGCCCTCGCCGCTCGAGCTCTTCGCGCGGATACTCCTCGTAGAGCTGCCGGCGCACCAGCCCCAAGAACGCCGCGTAGTAGCTCGCGGCGCGCCCTGCCTCGGAGAGCACGTCGAGCTCGCGCCCTGCGGCCTCTTTCGCCTCTTCCGGATCGATGATTCCCTGCGCGGCGAGCTGCTCGAGGACGAGGTTGCGGCGCGCGAGCGCACGTTCCGGATGACGCTTCGGGTTGTAGTACGTGGGCCCGCGCACTTGCGCGACGAGCAACGCGAGCTCGTGGAGCTCGAGCTCCCCGAGCGGCTTGCCGAAGTAGAACTGGCTGCCGAGACCGAAGCCGTGGATCGCGCGCGCACCGTCCTGCGCGAGATAGACCTCGTTGATGTACGCGTGCAGCAGCTCCTCCTTCTCGTAGTGGAGCTCGAGCGCGAGCGCCATCACCGCTTCGCGGAGCTTTCGCGACCACGTACGTTCGTTGCTCAGGAAGTAGCTTCGGACGAGCTGCTGCGTCAGCGTGCTCGCGCCCTGGCGGATCTCGCCGGCGCGTAGATTGACGAGCGCGGCGCGCAGCACGCCCTTCAGATCGATGCCGAGGTGATGGTCGAAGCGCCGGTCCTCGATCGCCTTCAGCGCGTCGATCAGGAGCGGCGGTACCTCGTCCGGCTCGAGGATCAGACGGTCTTCGCCGTGCACTGGGAACAGGCTGCCGATCTGCAGCGGGTCGAACCGCAAGAGCGGCAGCTCGTCGCCGGACGCGTCGACGACGCGCGCGACTCGGCCGCCTTCGAACTCGATCGTGACGCTCCGGGACGGCTCTTCCTCGGCGCCGTAGCGGTACGCGCGCGTGACGACGTCGAGCGCACCGGCGCGCGCGCGATAGCGGCCGGGCCGGTCCGCGATCGCGGCCCCTCGGTAACCGAGCCGGCGCAGCTCGGCCACGAGGTCGTCCCGGCCGAAGCGGCGGCCGGGGTAGAGCTCGAGCGGGGTTGCGAAGACCTGTGCCGGAACGTCCCAGCGGCGCGCCTCGAACTCGCGGCTGATCTCGACGCCGAGGAGCGCCGCGTACGTCGCAAACCCGACCGCCCCCGCAAGGGCGACGAGCAACGCGAAGCCGATGATGCCGCCGAAGAAGCTGCCGCGGCGTGCGCGACGCGACGCGCGCTTGCTCCGCGTGCGCGTCTTGCGTTGCGCGGTCTTCTTCTTCGCAGCCGGTCGTTTGCGTCTCGTCGTCACTTGGCCAGAGCTCGTAATGAGGTTGTGTCTTCGGCCCAACGGCCAGTTGCGGCGACAAGCATACCGATCATCGCATCCGAGCGCCCCCTGTGGCGAAAAGGCATCAGTGGCGCGTCAGCGCAGCAGGTCGCGGAGCCGGTCCTGGATCCGGTCCTGCAAACGATCCTGCAAGGCGTCGCGCAGACGTCGCTCGATGATCTTGCTGAAGTCCGGGCGGATCTCCGGATCGGTCACCGTGCCGCGCAACGTCAGCGGCAGCGACTCGCCGGCGAGCTGACCCATCTCCTCGCAGCCGGGGATGCCAGTCGTGCCCGTGAGCGTCGCCTCGAGCGTGTAGTCGAGACGCTGCTCGGCGAGCGCGAGGTTGCCTGCGCCGGTCAGGTCCATGAACGACGCGCGCGCGATGAGATCGCGGCTCGCCGCGACGCCGTCCTGCACCGTCGCCGTGCCGCCGATCAGCAGATACTCGGTGCGATCGGGTTGCTGGGCGGGGGCTGGCAGTCGCCGCGCCGTGTTGTAGACGACGCAGAGCGCGCGTCCGAGGTTGAAGCCCTCGATCGCGCCGTCGCGCATCGAGAACGTGACGCGGCCGTTCGCGCTCGCGACGTTCTCGAGGACCGTTCGGCCCGTGCCCGTAAGGTCGAGATCGAAATCGCCGGTGCCGCTGAAATTCGCGTCGCCGGTCAGCGCGGTGATCAGCGGCGCGAGCGCGAGCGAGCTCGCGCGGCCCGTGAGCGCCAAGCCGGGCTGCGCGGTCGTATCGACCGCGAAGCGCCCGGTGAACTCGCCGCCGTAGAGGCTCGCACGGGCGGAGTCGAGGACCGCGCGTCCGTCGCCGACGATGATCCGAGTCGAGACGGCGCGCATCTCGAGACCGGCGAGCACGAGGTCGCCGACCTCGACGCTGCCGTCGATCTTGAGATTCGCGAGCGCGTCTGCCGGGAGCTCGATGTCGCCGGCGGTCTTCGTGTCGTCTGGCGCGTTGTCCGGCAGATCGCCCGCGCGCGGCGGCAGGTAGCGGTCGACGTTCACGCGGTCGATCGCGAGCGCGAATCGATGCGCGGGATTCGCGACGCCGTCGATCGCGTACTCGCCGGTGATCCGCGTGTCGTCGAGCACGAGCTCGATGTTGCGGAAGCGGGCGCCGTCCGCGCCGGCCTCGAAGCGGGCGCTCAGCGCGGCGCGCTGCAGCGTCGACGGGTCCGACGTCTCGGGGACCGGCTGGCCGAAGCGCATCATCAGCGCGCGCGGCGAGAACGGTGCGACGCGCGCCTCGCCGGTCGCCGTCGTGGTGTCGCCGACGCTCGTCAGCACGACGCGGCCGGTCGCGGAGAGGCCGAACGCTTCGAGCGCCGCGTCGTCGAGCGCGAGGCGGCGTGCCGCCGTGTCGTACTCGAAGCGCGCGTCGACCGCGAGGGCGCCGAGCTCGTCCGGCGAGATCGCGTCGGGCATGAGCTCGCCGAGGAGCGCCGCGACGCGGCCGGGTTCGATTCGCGTCGTGCGGAGCGTGCCGCGCAGCACGCGGCCCGATGCGTTCGCGGCCGGCGCTTCGACGGTCGCGGTGAGCTCGGCGCCGAGGAGCGCCGCGCGAAGCTCGGGCACGGCGACGCTGCCGTCGGCAAGCCCGAGCTCGACGCGGCCCGAGACGGCGAGCCGATCGATCGCCGCGATGTCGATCTCGGAGGGCGCGAACGCGGCCGCGAGGGTGCGCAGGCCGTCGCCCGGCGCATGCTCCGGCACGTCGAAGCGGGCGCGCAGCACGCCGTCGTCGACGAGCGCGGCGTCGCCGGCGAGCCGCGTGCCGCCGAAGTCGACCTCGAGCGCATCGAGCCCGAGCGTGTCGATGCGCCACGGCCCGAGCACGGGTGCCGCGGCTCCATCCGCCGGCGCGGCATCGGCGATCGACAGCGCGGCGCGGAACGTCGCGCTCGCGTCGATCCGGCCGAGTGCGTTCGGGTCGACGCCTTCGGGCAACGCAATGCCGAACGTCTCGAGCGCCGGACCGATCGCCGCGTCAGTGATGCGGAGCTCCCCTTCGAGCTGCGGCGCGTCGATCACGTCGCGCGCGTCGATGCGCCACTCGGCCGTGATGCCGGCGAGCCGCGTCGTCAGGCCGTCGACCGCGAATGCGCCGGCGCGCGGATCGAAGCGGAGCTCGCCGAAGCTCGCGCCGAAATCGAGGCCGGCGGGCAGCGCGTCCACCGGCGCGAGCCGCGCGTCGACCCGTGCGGAGCTGATCGAGACGGAGCCGTCGGCGAGTGCGTCGGCCGCTTCGGCGTCGAGCGTGCCCGCTGCGAGCTCGGCGCCGGCCGAATCGCGCGCGGCGAGGCGGAGCGCGAAACGGCGCAGCGATACCGCGGCGTCCGCGGCGGCCGCGCCAAGCACCTCGAGGCCGACGCTCGCGCGCGTCTCGACCGCAAAGCGGCGTTGCGTCTCGGCGTCCTCGACGTCGACCGCGAGCGTGACATCGACCGGCTCGCCCGCGCGGATCCGTCCGGTCGCGACGTCGATGCCGCGGAGGACGTAGCGCGGCGCGGAAGGCTCCTCGTACCACCGGAGCTCGCCGTCGCGAATCTCGATCTGCTCGATGTCGAGCTGCTCGACGAGCGTTTCGGTCTGCGGCTCGTCCTCGGATGCGGGTGCCGCCGACGACGTGCGGAAGTCCTGCCAGTTGCCGCGGCCGTCGGGGCCGCGCATGAGATTGAGCCGCAAGCCGTCGACGCGCACGCGGCCGATCTCGAATCGCCGCTCGAGGAGCGGCAGCAGCTTCACGCCGGCGGAGACGCGCTCGACGGTCGCGAACGGCACGTCGACGTCGAACCCGGGCGGGTGGCCGAGCGTGACGGCCTCGGTCTCGAGCGCGAGCCACGGGAAGAACGCGAGCTCGAGGTCGCCGTCGATCGTGAGCGCGCGGCCGGTGCGTTCCTCGACCCAGTTCGTGAGGTAACCCTTGTACTGGTTAGGGTCGACGAGCACCACCAGCGCAATGGCCGCGACGACGACGAGTGCCACGGCGGCCGCAACGACTGCCAGCAGAATCTTGATCGCTCTCACGGACTGCTCCCACTTCGGCCGGCGCCGCAATCGTAGCGCGACGCGTAGAATGAAGCGATTGGTCCAAGGGAACGAGGGATGGCGATGGAATACCGCAATCTCGGCCGCACGGGCGTCAAGGTGAGCCCGCTCTGTCTCGGCACGATGATGTTCGGGCGGCGTACCGGCGAAGCCGAGTCGATCGAGATCATCGAGCACGCGCTCGCCGAAGGCATCAACTTCATCGACACGGCGAACGCGTACGCGGCGGGGGAGAGCGAGCGGATCGTCGGCAAGGCGCTCGCGAAGGACGGGCGGCGTCAGCGCGTCGTGCTCGCGACGAAGGTGTTCCTGCCGGAGGATCAGAACGACCCGAACGCGCGCGGGCTGTCGCGGCGGCACATCGTGATGGCGTGCGAGGCGTCGCTCAGGCGGCTCAACACGGACTGGATCGATCTCTATCAGCTGCACCGCGCGCAGGCCGACATCCCGATAGACGAGACGCTGCGCGCGCTGGACGATCTGATCCGCGCCGGCAAGGTGCGCTACATCGGCACGAGCATGTTCCCCGCGTGGAAGATCGTCGAGGCGCTCTGGGCGTCGAAGGAGCTAGGGCTCAATCGCTTCGTGTGTGAGCAGCCGACGTTCCATCTGCTCGACCGCACCGCCGAGCGCGAGCTCTTGCCCGCGGCGCAGAGCTTCGGCATCGCGGTGATCCCGTGGGGGCCGCTGTGCGGGGGACTCCTCACCGGCAAGTACAAGCGCGATGATCTGAGCGCGGAGGGACGCTGGCAGGGCGGCAAGGACAACTTCGGCCGGCCGGTCACGGACAAGGCGTTCGACGTGATCGAAGAGGTCGTCCGGCTCGCCGAGGAGAAGGGCTGCACGCCGTCGCAGCTCGCGCTCGCGTGGAACGCCGCGCAGCCGGGCGTGACCGCGCCGATCATCGGGCCGCGGACGAAGGATCAGCTGATGGACAATCTCGGCGCGCTCAATGTGACGGTCACGGCCGAGGACCAGGCACGGCTCGACGCGGTCGCGCCGCCGATGTCGCAGAGCCTCCGCTACTACGACGCCGCGATGAGCGTCGACTTCCGCCCGAACTTCGGCCGCTGGTGAAAAAATCGGGGTCAGACCCCGTTTCGCAAAAATCGGGGTCAGACCCCGATTT
>CAZKNH010000063.1:0-22120 GCA_964553875.1 uncultured Gammaproteobacteria bacterium
TCGAGGTCGAGCACGACCTCGAGATGATCCGCGACGAAGCCGATCGGCGCGACGACGACGTCCTCGAAGCCTTCGTTCGCGAGCTCGACGAGCGCGGTCGCGATGTCCGGTCCGAGCCACGGCTCGCCGTAGCTCGCGTTGTTGCTCTGATAGACGAGGCGCCAGCGCTGGTGCTCGAGCGCGTCGCCGACGAGGCGGCATGCCTCGAGCAGCTGCGCTTCGTACGGCGCATGACGCGCCATCGACTCGGGCAGGCTGTGCGCCGTGAAGATGAGCGGCGTCGCGTCGCGCCGCTCGGGCGGCAGTCGATTCAACGCGTCCGTCACGCGGTCCGCGACGGCTTCGATGAAGAGCGGATGGTTGAACGGACTCCGCAAGCGATCGACGATCGGCGGGTTCGCGACAGTTTGCGCGGCCTCGTAAAGATCCTCGCGGTACTTGCGGCAGCTCGAATACGAGCTGAACACGCTCGTGACGTACGCGATCGCGCGGCGAACGCCGTCGCGGCTCATCTGCTCGAACGCTTCCGTGAGATACGGATGCCAGTTGCGGTTGCCCCAGTAGATCGGCAGCGCGGGACCGCGCGTGTCGAGCTCCTGGCGGAGCGCGTCGATGAACTTGCGCGTCTCCGCGTTGATCGGGCTCACGCCGCCGAAGAGCGCGTAGCGCTCGGCGATCCGCGCTTTCGTCTCGTCGGTCACGCGCAGGCCGCGGAAGACGTTGTCGAGAAACGGCATCACGTCGTCCGGGCCTTCGGGCCCGCCGAACGACACGACGAGGATCGCGTCGTACTCGTGCGGCTCGTCGTCGAAAAGCTTCTCGCCTTCGCTCACTGCTCGTAAGGGCTTTGCCACGCCACGCGACCGACGAAGAACGGCCCGAGGCTATCGAGATACTGGGCCGTCTGCTCGGTCTTCCGCATCTCCTGCACGACCGCGGACAACGGATGCAGTGTCGGTCCGACGAGGCCGACGATGAAGTCGTTGTCGTTGCGGTCGAGGCCGTGGCACGCGAGACGGATGTCGTTCGCGAGCCCGGCTTCGCCGAAACGCTTCGCGAGGGTGCCGTGCTCGGTCAGGATCCGCATCTGATCCTCGTGCGGCAGCCGCTGGAAGCCCTTCGAGCGCTGCAGCGGATACCAGACGGCCCAGCGATACGTCGGGTCGAGCAGCCGGCGCAGCGGCCGCTTGAGCAGCACGTTCTCGAGATCGGGCTCGTAGCCGACCGAGTAGCTGCGGCCGAGCATGTCGAACTCGGGCTTGTACTCGAGATCGTCGAACGGCTGCGAGTTGAACACGTCGCGCAACGTCGTCACGAAGAAGTCGGGATCCTCGTGCGCCGCCATCACGCCGATGCCCTGCGGATCGGCGACGTCGAGGTAGAGCGCGGCCTGCACGCCGGCCTTGGCGAGCGCCTCGATCGCGGGTTGCGGATTCGGGCACCCGCCGAACGCGGTGAACTTCATGAAGATCCGCCGATCGAGCGAGATCACCTCGCCGCCGCGCCGCCCTTTCTCGCTGAGGTCGAGGGGCGGCGGCGCCGTTCCGTGCTCCGTCCGGGATGTCATGACTTACCCTCCTTGAACCAAAAAATCGGGGTCAGACCCCTTTTTCCTGCAAAAAATCGGGGTCAGACCCCTTTTTTCTGGAGAGCCGAGAGAGAGCGAGGTCAGAGCATTGTTTGCTGCCGGGAAAGTTTCAATGCACGCAAGAAATACGGCTCTGGGCTTCCTCCGAACGGAAAAAGGCGTTTCGACCCGATTGCCCGAGAACGCGAGGTGAGGTCGACGCTCGTCGTGCTCGGTTGCCCAGCCCTTCGCGCGCTCCTCCTGATATCGAGGCGACAGACAGCGGTGTCCTCCAAACGAGAAAAAGGGGTCTGACCCCGATTTTCTCCGGCCGGGAAAATGGGCTCTGACCCCGATTTTTCGCTTACGCATGGACTGCCTCGATCAGCGCTTCGACGCTCTCGATCGGCGTCGCGGGCAGGATGCCGTGGCCGAGGTTCACGATGTGGCCGAGCGGATCGACGGACGCGAGCAGGCGCTCCGCAGCGTTCCGCGTCGCGTCCGGCCCCGCAAGCAGCACGGCCGGATCGATGTTGCCCTGCACGGCGCGTCCCGCGTAGCGGCGCTGCAGCGCCGACAGGCTCACGCGCCAGTCGACCGCGAGCACCTCGGCCGGCAGCGACGCGTAAGCGTCGATCAGGTGCGGCGCGTTCTGCACGAACAGGATCCGCGGCACGCCCGCCTTGCCGACCGCGTCGAGCAGCGACGTAAGATGCGGACGGATCAGCGTCTCCCAGTCCTCGAGCGACAGCACGCCGGCCCACGAGTCGAAGATCTGCACCGCGTCCGCGCCGGCCTCAGCCTGCGCAAGCAAATACTCCGCCATGTGGCGCGACAGCCGCGCGAGGAGCGCATCGAGGAGATCCGGTCGTGCCGCGGCGAACGCGCGCAGCGTCGGGAAATCCTTCGCGCCGCGGCCTTCGACGAGGTACGCGGCGAGCGTCCACGGCGCGCCGCAGAAGCCGAGGAGTGCCGTGCCCGCCGGAAGCTCCGCCTTCGTCAACGCGAGCGCACGCATGACCTCGGGTGCGATCTCCTCGCGCGCGGGGTCGCGCAGCGCCGCAAGCGCCTTCTCGTCGCGGATCGGTTGCGCGACCACGGGCCCCGGATCGAAATCGAACTCGACGCCGAGCGCCGGCAGCGGGCTCATGATGTCGGCGAACACGATCGCGGCATCGAGCGGAAAACGCCGGATCGGCATCAGGGTGACCTCGGTCGCGAGCTCCGGCGACTCCGCGAGCGCCTTGAATTCGTGCTTCGCGCGCAGCGCGCGATACTCGGGCAGGTAGCGCCCCGCCTGGCGCATGATCCACAGCGGTCGCCGTGGGGTCGGTCGCGCCGCGATCGCTTCGAGCAACAGCTTCGTCGTCATCGATTACCTCGCCGCGCCGTCGTCGGCGCGCTCGGGCTGCGCCTCGGGTTCCGGCGTGAACCTGTAGCCGACGCCGCGCACGGTATGGAAGTGAAGCGGCGCCTCCGGATTCCTCTCGAAACGCTTGCGGAGCCGCACGATGAAGTTGTCGATCGTGCGCGTCGACGGGAACACCTCGTAGCCCCACACCCGGTCGAGGATGTCCTCACGCGTGACGATCGAGCCTGCGTGCTCGGCGAGCACCTTGAGGATCATCGCCTCCTTGTGCGTCAGCGCGTGCTCGGTGCCGTCCCACGCGTGCGCGTGATACGTCTCGAAGTCGATGCGGTTGCCGCCGAACTCGAGCGTGCTCTCGGTTTCCGCGTACCAGCGGTTGCGGCGCAGGATCGCGGCGACCCTGAGCAGCAGCTCGCGCAGATGAAACGGCTTCGCGAGGTAGTCGTCGCCGCCGGCCTCGAGCCCGCGTATCCGATCCTCCGGGTCGCCCTTCACGGTCAGGAACATCACCGGCGTCTGCACGCCTTCCTTGCGGATCGCCTCGCACACCTCGAGGCCGTTCATCTTCGGCATCATCACGTCGAGCAGCACGAGGTCGTAGCGCTCGCGGCGGATCTTCTCGAGGCCTTCGAGCCCGTCGTGCGCGACGTCCGTCGCATAACCTTCCGCCTCGAGGTTCTCGCGAATGCCGTCCGCGAGGTGCGCCTCGTCGTCGACGACGAGGATGCGCGGGCGTCCTTCGCGTCGCGGGTCGATAGTGCTCGTCTCGCTCGTCACGCCGTCGCCTCGTTCATCGCACCGCGGCCTTCGGCCACATGATCGTCACGGTCGCGCCGCGGTTCGTTCCGTCGCTCTTCGCGCGAATCTTCGCGCCCGACTGCTCGACGAGCCGCTTCACGATGTAAAGCCCGAGCCCCGTGCCCGCGGTCGTGCGACGCAGCTCGTCGCCGATGCGGTGGAACTTCTCGAAGATCATCGCCGCTTCCTCGGGCGGGAAGCCGATGCCGTCGTCGGTCACCGTGAGCTCCGCTCCGTCGCCCGTGCGCTTCGCGCGGACGGTGATCGAACGTCCGTCGCCGGCCGCACAGGCTTTGACCGAATTGTCGAGCAGATTCCGCAGGATCGTCGCGACCGCGTTCGGGTCGGCCGAAAGCTCGAGCCCTTCGTCGACGTCCGTCGTGATCTCGATCCGCGACAGCGCCGCGCGCTCCGCGAACTCGCCGACGACGGCCGCGACCGCACGCTCGACGTCGACCGTGCCGCGCGCGAGCGGCTGCCGGCCTTCCTCGAGACGTGCCGTATCGAGCAGGTTATCGACCATGCGGAGCAGCCGGTCGCCGTCATCCAGGATGCGACGGCCGAGGCGTTGCGTGTCCGGCTCGTTCGAGCGCATCACGAGCGTCTCGGCCGCGAGCCGCATGCTCGCGAGCGGGCTCTTGAACTCGTGCGATACGGCCGCAAGAAAGTTCTGCTGCCGGCGCCGAAGCTCCCGGTCGTGCAGGATCGCACGGCTCAGCACCGACATCCCGCCGATCAGCACGACGAGAAAGAACGCGCCTTCCCACGCATAGCGGTTGTTGCGCCTCGCCGTATCCTGCGCGAGCCTGTCGAGCGCGTCCTGCCGCACGCGCGCGTCGTTCGCGCCGATCTCGAGATGCGGCATCAGCATGTCGAGCCCGGGCGGCACGCGCCCGCGCAAGAGCTCGCCGACGACCGTCGCGTCGGCGTGATAGAGCGCCGCGATCTGCCGCTCGACCGCACTCGCGTAGCGCACGTGATCCGTGATCCACCACGCGACCTGCACGACGAGCACGACGAGGAGCGTCAGGAACCCGACGAGGAGCACCTTGCTCGGATCGCGGCGCAGCGTCGTCATCGCGCGCCTGCCTTTTCGAGCGCGACGGCGAGCGCGTCCGCGAAGCGATCGATGTGCGCGCGCTCGTGCGCGAGTGACAGGAACCCGATCTCGAATGCGGACGGCGCGATCGCGACGCCCTGCTCGAGCAGCGCGTGGAAGACCGGCGCATAGAATTCGCCGGTCCGCGGATCGAGGGCCGCCGCCGAGCGCGGCGGCGTCGCCGTGAACCACGCGAACCAGAACATCGAGCCGAGCCGCACGAGCGCCGCCGGGATCGGCGCCTTCGCGAGCACGGGTCCGATGCGCGCCTCGAGATACGCGCCGAGCGCGTCGAGCCGTGTCCAGCCGTCCTCCTCGCGCAGCGTTCTGAGCGTCGCGAGCCCGGCGGTCATCGCGATCGGATTACCGGACAGCGTGCCGGCCTGATAGACGTCGCCTTCCGGCGAGAGCCTCTTCATGATCTCGCGGCGCCCGCCGAACGCGCCGACCGGCATGCCGCCGCCGATGACCTTGCCGAACGTCGCGAGGTCCGGCGTGATGCCGTAATGCGCGGCCGCGCCGCCCGGCCCGATGCGAAAGCCCGTGATGACCTCGTCGAAGATCAGGAGCGCCCCGTGCCGGTCGCAGTGCGTGCGCAACGCTTCGAGGAACTCGCGCCGCTGCATCAACATCCCGTTGTTCGCGGGCACCCCTTCGATGATCACCGCGGCGATGCGGTCGCCTTCGGCCGCGAAGAGCGCGTCGAGCGCGGCCTCGTCGTCGAGCGGCAGCACGCGCGTGAGCCCGGCGAAGGCCGCCGGAACGCCCGCGGATGACGGCTGCCCGAACGTCGCGAGCCCGGAACCCGCCGCGACGAGCAGGTGATCCGCGTGCCCGTGATAGCAGCCCGAGAACTTCACGATCAGCTCGCGCCCTGTCGCGCCGCGAGCGAGCCTGATCGCGCTCATCACGGCCTCGGTGCCGGACGACACGAAGCGAACTTGCTCGAGCCCCGGATACGCCGCGACGACCTCCTCGGCGAGCTCGATCTCGGGCATGCACGGTGCGCCGTACGACGTGCCGCGCGCGCACGCGGCCGCGACGGCCTCGACGACCTTGGGGTGCGCGTGACCCAGGATCAGCGGGCCCCACGAGCCGACGAAATCGACGTACTCGCGGCCGTCGACGTCGACGATCGTCGCGCCGCGCGCTTCGCGGATCACGAGCGGCGTGCCGCCGACGGCGCCGAACGCGCGCACCGGCGAATCGACGCCGCCCGGCGTCACGCGCTCCGCGCGCGCGAACCAGCGCCGCGATTCGGGACCGCCGCCCGCGTCACGGAACTTCGCCTCAGACACGTCTGCTGCCCACCGCGGCGACGCGCCGCGCACGTGTAACTACCTTGCCGGTCACAACCATCCTCCGCGCAACGCATCGCGCGCGTGATACGTGATGATCTGGTCGGCGCCCGCGCGGCGGATCGCGATCAGGTTCTCGCGCACGACCGCCGCCTCGTCGAGCCAGCCGTTCGCCGCCGCCGCCTTGACCGCCGAATACTCGCCCGACACATTGTAGGCGGCGAGCGGGACGTCCGTGATTTCGCGGACCGCGCGCACGACGTCGAGATAGGGGAGCGCGGGCTTCACCATCAGCATGTCCGCGCCCTCGTCGACGTCGAGCTCGGCCTCCTTGAGCGCCTCGCGCACGTTGCGGCAGTCCATCTGGTAGCTCTTGCGGTCGCCGTGCTCCGGCGCGGAGTCGGCGGCCTCGCGGAACGGCCCGTAATACGCGGACGCGTACTTCACGGCGTAGGACATCACGATCACGTCCTCGAAGCCGTGCCCGTCGAGCGCATCGCGGATCGCGGCGACGCGGCCGTCCATCATGTCGGACGGCGCAACGACGTCCGCGCCGGCCCGCGCGTGCGACAGCGCAGCCTCGACGAGCGGCTCGAGCGACGCGTCGTTGTCGATGCGTCCGTCGCGGAGCACGCCGCAATGCCCGTGGCTCGTGTACGCGCAGAGGCAGACGTCCGTCATCACGATCAGCGCGTCGCCGTGCCGACGTTTCAGCTCCTCGACCGCGCGCTGCACGGCGCCGTTACGGCTTGCCGCGGCTGCGCCGGTCGGCGTCTTCGTGCCTTCCTCCGGATGACCGAACAGCAGCACGGCGCGGATGCCGAGCTCGAGATCCTGCTCGACCTGCGCGACGAGATTGTCGAGACCGTGCAGCGAGATGCCGGGCATCGAGCTGATCGGCACGTCCGCCTTCGCGACCGGCAGCACGAAGTGCGGCATGATCAGCTCCGCGGCCGTCACGCGCGTCTCGGCGACGAGGTCGCGCAACGCGGGCGTGCGGCGGAGCCGCCGCGGCCGCACGCGCTCCGGCGTCGTGAGCGATAGGTCCTTCATCGGGTCGCCTCCAACAAACCTTCGAAGCTCGGTGTGCTTGCCTCGGCCGCGACGACGAGCCCGCGTTCGCGAATCGCCGCGGCCGTCGACGGGCCGATCGCGACGAGCGGCACGTCCGCGTCGACCTCGACACGATTCGTGAAGCCCTCGACCGCGGACGGGCTCGCGAGCCACACCGCATCGACGCTCAAAGCCGACAGCGTGAGCTTCGGCGTCTGCGGCGCGGCCGGCACCGTGCGGTACACGTCGAAGCGCCGGCATTCGGCGCCCGCGGCGCGAAGCCGCGTCTCGAGGACGTCGCGCGCGTTCTCCGCGAGCGCGAGCACGATGCGCGCCGCGCGCACGCCCGTGCGGAGCATCGACTCCGCGAGGCTCTCCGCCGTGCCGTGCTCGCCGACGAGATCGACGCGGCCGAGAAGCCGCGTCGCGGCCTCGGCGGTCGCCGGGCCCACGACGGCGATGCGCGGGCGTCGGGTCAGCCCGGGGAGAGTGCCGGCGTTCGGCGTATCGCCGCGCTCGCCCACGGGCGCATCGCTCTTCGCGAGCGTTTCGTCACCCGACACGGCATCGACCTGCGCGGGCGCATCGCCGCCCGTGAGCCGACCGCCGCCTGTGTGCGCATCGCGGTCCGCGAGCGCATCGCCGCCCGCGAGCCGGACGAACGCGTCGACACCGCGCCGCGACGTGAACACGAGCCAGTCCGCGTCCCGCGCGGCCTCGCGCAGCGCGCGGCCCAGCGTGTCATCGCCGATCGGCTCCGCATCGATGCACGGCAACGTCACGGGAACGGCGCCGATCCGCTCGAGCGCGCGTGCCCACGCAGCCGAATCCTCTTCGCTACGCGTCAGCAGGATCCGGCGGCCCGCGAGTCGTTCGTACCTCGAATCGTCCCGACGGTCCGGCGCTCGCGGCACGGGCGGGGAAGCGTCGCGGCTTTCCGTTGCAGCCGCCGGAACGTCGTTGCGCTGCGGCGTCGTCATCGCACGGCCTCGTCGAGCCCGTCGGCGTCGATGATCCGCCACAGCCTATCCACGGTCTCGTCTTCGGTCAGGCCCGAAACCTCGGCGAAGACGATCTTGCCGGCACGCTCGAGCATTGCCGATACGCGAAAGCCGCTGCCGGCCGTGACGCAATGCGCGCCGAACGCGGTGTTGCACCCGCCCTCTGCGCGGCGGAGCGCTTCGCGCTCGATCGACACCGCCGCGCGGGTCAGCGGGTCGTCGAGCGGTGCGATGGCGGCAACGACGTCGGCATCGTCGGCGCGGCATTGCACGGCGAGCGCGCCCTGCGCGGGCGCCGGCACGAACCGGCGCGGATCGAGCCGCACGACGTGCAGGTCGCCGAGCACATGCTCGAGCATGCCGCCGGGCGCGGAGAGCCGCGCGAGGCCGGCCGCCGCGAGCACGATCGCGTCGTACTGGCCCGCCTTCAGCTTGTCGATCCGCGTCGGCACGTTGCCGCGGAGCGGCTCGACGCGAAGGTCCGAACGGAGCTGCTCGAGCCACACGGTCCGGCGCATCGACGACGTGCCGATCCGAGCGCCCGCCGCGACCGGCAGGCCCTCCGTGCCGGAGGCATCGTATGCGTCGGGGCCGACGATCAGCACGTCGGCCGGATCCTCGCGCGGCGGTACCGCTGCGATCGCGAGCCCCGCGGGCGATGTGGTCGGCAGGTCCTTGAACGAATGCACGGCGAGGTCGACCTCGCGGGCGAGGAGCGCCTGCTCGATCTCGCGGACGAAGACGCCCTGCGCGCCGATCGATCCGAACGACGGCGCTTGCGAGCGGTCGCCTTCGGTACGGATCACGACGAGCTCGACGTCGTGGCCCGCCGCACGCAGCCGCGCGGCGACACCTTCGGACTGTGTGCGCGCGAGGTCGGAGCCTCGCGTGCCGAGCCTGAGCCTCATCGCTTCGCCTCCGCGGCCGCCGGGAGCGAAGGCTCGTCGGCCGAATCCGCGCGGCGCGGCCCCGCCTGCGCGCCTTGCTCGAGCGCGGCGCGAAGCTCGTCCGCGAACTCGGGGTCGAGGCCGCTCAGGAATGCCTCGATGGAGCCGTCGGGTCCCGAATACAGGAGCCCCTTGAGGCCCAGGCACGGAATGTGCGCGAAGCGGCGCGCGAGCGCTTCGGTCCAGCGCTCGATCGCGGCCCGTTCCTCGTCGCCGAGACCCTTGAGCTCCTTCTTCAGCAGCCGCTTCACGCCTTCCTCCGCGGTCTGCCGATAGCGGCGCTGCAGCGCGCCGAAAAGCGGCCCGTAGTAGCGCTCGACGAAGCGGTCGCGCAGCGCCTCGAGCGCCCGGTCGACGTATTCGCGCGCCTCGGACGCGTGCACGAGCCGCGCGGCACGGTTCGTCTCGGCGCGGCGCACGATCTCGTCCATGCCGACGCGCTGCACGCCGACGCGTGCGCACGCGTCGGGATCGGCATCGGGCGGGATCGCCATGTCGACGATCAGCGGCGGACGCCCGGACGGCGCGCGGCGTGCGAGCTCGGTGAGCACGGCTTCGTCGAGCACGGGATCGCGGGAGCCCGTCGCCGTCAGCAGCGCCTCGATCGGCGGCGGCGACTCGGCGAACGCCGTGAGCGACATGTGCCGCGCGGCGAAGCGCGACGCGAGCGCCTCGGCTTTCGACGGCGTCCGGTTCACGACGACGAGCGGCTTGCCGGTGCCCGCGAGCGCGAGCGCCGCCCGCTCGGTCATCGGCGATACGCCGACGAGCGCGACCGTGCCCGGCGTCTCCGCGAGCCGCTCGCGGATCAGATCCGCGGCGATCTCGGCGAGCGACACGCGGCCTTCGCCGACGCGCGTCTCGCCGCGTACCCGCGCGGCGATCTTCAGCGCCTCGTCGAACACGAGGCCGAGCACCGGCCCCGCGAGGCCGAGCGCCTGGGCGCGCTCGTGGCATTCGCGCACCTGACGGACGATCTCGGTCTCGCCGACGCACGCGGAGTCGAGCCCGGCGGCGATCAGGAACAGGTGCTCGGCCGCACCTTCTCCGCGCCACGCGCGCAGGCGCCGTTCCGCCTCGCCGGCCGCGGGCCGTCGCCCGGTCAAGAGCTCGAACGCCTGCGGGCGCAGGTCCGCGCTCGGCGTCTCGGCGGTGCGCGTGAAGATCAGCTCGACGCGGTTACACGTCGCGAGGTACGCGAGCTCGCGGAGCGCGTAGCGGCGTGCGAAGGCCCGGAGCCGCTCCGGGACTTCCGCGTCGTCGAGCGTGAACTCGGCGAGGCGTTCGGTGCCGCCCTGGCGCCACGAGACGCCGATCATCGATAAATGGTCGAGCACGAGCGTCGTTCGAGAGGTGGCCGTCGACGGGCGTATGGATAGCAGGCCGGGCGCTGCGTTGTGTCACGGCAATGTCATGGCCGCCGGAAATCGGGGTCAGAGCCCTATTCGGAAAACCGAAGGAGCCGAGTTACTTCGCGGCGAACGCGCGCTCGACGACCGCCTGCATCGCGTCGAGCTGCGCCTCGATCGACGCGGCGAGCTCGAGCTGGCCGAGCGCGCGCGCCTGCTGATGCCGGCTCGAGCTCGGGTAGCGGCTCGGATCCCAGCGGAAGTACCGCTCGGCGAGCGCGTCCGCGCAAAAGCGCGCGGCGAGCTCGACGGTGATCGTCAGCGTTGCGGCCGGTATCGCCGACCACTCGGTTCGCTCGAGCGCGCCGGCGGACGCCTCCGCATAGCCTTCGATCGCGGCCGCGAAAAACGGCAACGACAGCCGTGACGACGACGAGTCCTCCGCGTTCGGGTTGCACCAAGAGCGCATCGCGTCGCCGAGCTCGAGCACGACCGGCATCCGGCCGAGCGTGTCGAGGTCGATCAGACAGATCGCGCGACCCGCGGCATCGAACAGGATGTTCGAGATCTTCGGGTCGCCGTGCACGACGCGGTCAGGGGCAGGCGGCAGCGCGGGCAGCCGCGCTGCATGCGCGAGCACGCGCTCGGCGAGCGCGGCGACTGCAGCATGCTCGGGATGCGCCGAATGGTCGACGAGCGCACGGCGCAGCGTCGCGATGTGGCGCGCGGTGTCGTGCACGCCGAGCCGCACGTTCGAGAACGGCCGGTCGAAATCCGCGACCGCGCGATGGAACCGCGCGAGGATCCGGCCGGCTTCGCGCGCGAGCTCGGGGTCGTCGAGCGCATCGCGGCTCACGCCGTCGATCGCCGTCAGCACGCGCCACGTGAAGCCGCCGTGCTCGAGCCAGAGCGCGCCCGAGCGCGTCGGCACGAGCCTCGGCGTCGTGAGCCCGCGCGCGGCGAGATGCCGGGTCAACGCGTCGATGTCCGCGTTCACCTCGGGGCGGAAGATCGCGTTGACGCGCTGCAGCACGAGCGGCTCACCGTGCTCCGAGCGCACGTGCCACGTGCGGTTGATCAGGCCGGACTCGGCAGGCCGCACGGGCGCGGGCGCGAGCCCGAACGCGCGAAGCACGGCGGGATCGGGCGCGTCGATCGTGTTGTCGTTCATCGCGGCGGATCATAGCGCGGAGCGCGGCGAGGTCGTGCGAGGGCGCCCACGGTGCGCCGTGCCGACGTGCCGGCCTCGCGATCCGCGCCCGCTGTGACCTCGGAGAGACGCGGGGAATCCCACTCCGGAGCATTGGTCTATAGTGTCTAGCGTTCGGACAGGGCTGCGCGAGCGGTCCTCGAGCCGAGGAGAATAGCCATGCGTGTGCTTCCCTATGCGTGGGTCGGCATCGTTCTGACCTTGGGACTCGGTGCGGCGTCCGCGCAGAACTCGGCCGCGGAGCGCGAGGCGGCCGCGGTGATTGAGAAGCCCGAGCGCTGCATCGCGCTCAATCGTCTCGATCGCACCGAGGTGATCGACGATCGCACGATCGTCTTCCACATGCGCGACGGCAGCCTATACCTGAACCATCTCGACCGGGAGTGTCCGGGCCTGAAGCGCGAGGAGCGGTTCATGTACAGCCCGACCGGCAACCGGCTCTGCAGCATCGACACCGTGACCGTGCTCGAGCAGTGGGCGTTCGGTCTCACGCGCGGCTTCACGTGCTCTCTCGGCGATTTCCATCCGATCTCGGAAGCCGACCTCGCGGAGTTGAAGCGAGGAGGCCGCAGCCGCGACGGCGACATCGACGTCGAGGCCGTCGATCCGGACGAGCTCGACGAGCTTCTCCAACGCGGGCCGCGCGGCGAAGGCGCGCCGGCCGGCGAAGGCGAATGACGGCCGAGAACCCGGTCCCTACGGCAGACCGAAGAACGGCAGCGACTGGCCGTTGACGTTCAGACGGCCGTCCTCGAGCTGGACGACGGTCCGGTAGAGGTCGTCCGTCTCCTCGAGCAGGCCTTGCGCCGAAAGCACTGCGATCGCGAGACCGGCTTGCGTCCGCGCGAGCGCCTCGAGCGACGGACCCGGCATCGACTCCCCATCTTCCATGCGCTGGCCGAGGATCGACTTCGCGATTGCAACGGCGGCCTTGTCGGCGAGCGACTTCGCGACGGTGATTTCAGCGCGGATGCCGAGCACCGCGGCCCAGAGGGCGGGATCGCGGAGGTCCGCGGCGCCTGCGGGCGGCAGCGCCGCCGCGTCCGTCGTCGCCCGCACGCTCGCGTCGAACGGCTCGCCGTCGATCTCGAAATGCAGCGCGTCGATCGACGCCGTCGGACCAGCGGCGAGCAGCCGGAGCAGGGCCGGCTCGACCTCATCGGCGAGCGGCGTGCCGTTCTCGGCCGCGCGCGCGGCCGCGGCGGAGTAAGCGTCGAGGGCCGCGACGTCGAGCCGCTCCGCCGCCGCATCGAGCCGAGCGCCGCCGATCTCCGTTCCGTCCGCGAGACGCAGTCGACCGAGCTCGACGCGCCATTTACCGCCGAGATGCTCCCGCGAGCGGTCGAGCGCGGTCGAGGACTCGACGACGAGCGCGCGGACGTCGAACAGCGTCTTACGCTCCGCTTCGCGAACGTCCATCGCCATCCGGTCGATCTCGAGCGTGATCGTGCCCGGCATCAGGCGCTCGTTCGTGCGCTCGGTGTCGGCGGACGCGCGTACGCGGAACAGTGAGTAGGTCGTCGTGTCTTGCGTGTACTGCAGCGCGTCGGCGTCGAGGACGGCATGGAGACGCGGGCCGGAGAGCGTGCCGTGCAGCCGCCCGCCCGAGAAACTCACGGCGAAGCCTTCTCCGGCGGAATCGAATGGCCGGACCTCCGCCGCGAAGTTCACGCTGCCGCCGAAGCTCGTCTGTGCGCGGAAATCGAAATCGAACGGCGCGTCGATCGGTTCGCCGTTCGGCGCCGCGGCCGGGCGTGCGCGGAGCTCGGAGAAGCCGAAGAAGAGGCCGTCGTGCACCGACAGCGGTCCGTGCTTGAAGTCGACGACGACCGTCATCGGTCGGACGAAGCCGGTGAGCGTCTGCCATCGGCGATCGCCGGTCGGATCGGGCTCGATCGACAGCACCGCGCGGCTCGTGAACCACCCTCGATCGAAGGTCTCGACCGTGACGAGCAGCCGACCTTCGTCGCGCAGCGATTCGGCGCGCTTTCGCACCGCGGACTCGGTCAGCATGCCGAAGACCGGGGGCAGCGCGACGAGGAACACGACGGCTACGAGCAGAACGATGCGGGTTTTCGCGACGCGGATCTTCATATCGGCAGGTCCTCCGCAGGCGTCCGGGCCGGCAGCCGCGGGAGGCGTGCTCGACGGCGGGCGTCAGGCCGCGGCAAGCTCGAGCCCTCGGAGGAGCCGCTCGTACAGACGCCGCTCGGCATCGAGAAACCGTGCGGCGCGCTCGTCGCTGAGCTCGCCCTCCGTCGCCAATCGGTTCGCGACGTCGAGCAAGTGGTTCTCTTCCTCGCCAAGGATACGCTTCAACGATGGGCCCCGGCCGAGGCGCTTCAGCGCCTCCTGATACAGCCGGTAAAACCAGAGGGCGCGGAACTCGACGATCATGGACATATAAAGGTACGCGGCGTTGCGGCTTCGCCGCGTTCCGAGCGTCCGCCTCATCTCGGCCTCGAGCCGCTGGAAGTACATGCGCGCGGCGGCCGGCGCGAGGAGGTCGGCGTCGACGTACTCGAGCGTCCGCCCGGCCGTCTTCTCCGCCTGGCGCTTCATGAAATAGGCGTGATGCGCCTCTTCGGCGACGTGGCGCAGCGTCGGCTGGTCGATCGCCGGCGAATGCTGCGTGGCCATGATCTTGTGGCTGCCGACGTGCTCGAGCATCGACAGCGTGTTCAGCAGCCGTGCGTGCAGCGCTGCGTTCGGCACGATCCGGAGAAAGAGCGCAGCGGTCGCAGGCACGAGGGCCCCGTTGTCTCGTTCGAAGCTCGCGAGCGCGGTGTCTAGCCAGGATTGCATGTCGTCGGACGAAGCCTGATCGCGCGGGACGATCATGATAACGTCACGGGGCGTCCCTGCGCTGGTCGAAGCGTTCGGGACCAACGGGCCGCGCGAGCGAGGAGGAGGTGAGGGCCATGAATGCGTCGGAGATGGAGGTGCTCCGTCGGTTCGACGAGGCCGTGCAGGCGTTCGATCGCGGCGCGTGCGTCGAGGAGGCGACGGCCGAGCTCACGCTCGATTTGTGCGATGGGTTGCCCGACGGCGATCTGAAGAACGCCGTCCGGGCGGCGTTGCTGCATCTCGCCGCGGATCCGCCGCGCGGCAATCGGGAAGCGGCCGTTCGGCGCGCGCACGCCGCGCTGCAGGTGCTTCGTCGGGACGGCCGTTAGCGGGGTGGCTGTCCCGGACGGCGGGCCGTCCGGGACAGGGCACGACGCTGTGAGCTGTGATCAGTTCTGACGCGCGAGCGCTTCGACCTGGATCTGCAGCGTGACGCCCATGTCGAAGCCCATGTTCTGGCCGAAGTCGATACCGAAATCGGCGCGATTGATCTCCGCATAGGCATCGGCGCCGCAGACCTCGCGGCCCTGCATCGGGTGCGGCTTGCACAGGAAGCTGCGGATCTCGAGCCGTACCGGCTTGCTCACGCCGTGGAGCGTCAGCGTGCCGTCGACGGCGGTCGGCGAGCCGTCCTTCCAGTCGACGAGCTGGCCCGTGAATTGCGCGGTCGGAAATTCTTCAACGTTGAACAAGTCCGCGGTCTGCGCGTGCCGGTTCAGCCCATCGTGGCCAAAATCGATCGTCGACATGTCCATCGTCACCTCGACGGTTCCGGTCTGCGCTTCCTTGTCGAGGACGATCGAGCCGCTGGTCGACTTGATCTTGCCGCGCCATTTCGAAAGGCCGCCCATGTGGTCGGCCTCGAACGACGGGTACGTGTGGTTCGAGTCGATGTCGTAGGTCACCGGGGCCGCCAGCGCAAGACTCGCGGCGCCGCAGGCCAAGCCGACGATGACCGCGGGGCGGAAGATGTCGAGTTTCATTTTTCCACTCCTTGTTATGGATCTTGTGGCCGGCCGACGCCGGCGCGGAAGAGCAAGACCGCATGTGCCCGGCCGTGCCGCAAGGCACGCTCCACCGTCTCCGGGATCACCGCGGGGTTTACGCCGCCTATCCTACGACAGATCAGGCGCGAACGGAGCGTTCTAGTCGCGCGGCTCGAGCCGCAGCCGGTACTCTTTGAGCTGGTCGTCCTTGAGCACCGGCATCTGCCCGAACAGCTCCTCGTCCTCCGTCATCTCGACCTGGCCGTCGACGTGCACTCGGAACCGGGCGCGGAACAGTGTGTCCCCGTACAGGATGCACGCGGCAATCGAGTACGACCGGATCTCGCCGTCCAGGTCGGCGATCGCGATCGGCGGGCTCGGCGGCTCGATCGCCTTGCCGACCGCCGCGAGGTAGTCTTCGTTCGGCTCGACGTTGAAGACGAGATCGTCGAGCTCGTCGATGACCAGGAACCGTCCCGCTTCGCCCTCGACGCTCGCGCAGAAAAAGTAAAGGTAGTCCTGGATTTCGTGCTTGCCGAGACGCAGCCCGACGCGCTCGTTCAGCGCGTGCACTGCGCTCGAGTGGCCGTCCAGGAAGATCGCTTCGCCGGGCGTCCACAGGAAATAGCCCGTCTCGCGGCGGCCGGCCTTGGTCACCGTGATCTCGTAGTAGTCGAAGCCGTCGTAGAACGACATCGGCCAGCGGCGAAACACGATGCGCGCGTCGTCCACGTCGTCGAGCCCGGCGTAGTCCTTGCGAAGATTGTGCAGCACCCTGGCGGCAAGCTCGCCGTCGACTTCCTGCCAGCGTTGCCTCGCGACCGGATGGAATTGCTGCGCTCGGAGCAGCTGCCGCCCGAGCGTCGACGTCGCTTCGAAGCGCTCGGCGGCCGCGTAGTCGGCTCTGCTTCGGCGGAACACGCGAGTCGTCGACGGCGGCTTCTGGGTCTGCTCCACGCGGTCCTGATAGAAAGGATTCTTGTCGTAACGCCCGGCGAAAGGCGGATCGTGCAGGTAGCTCGGCACGCGGGCGATGACGGGCTGATCTCCGAGCACTGAGAGGACCATCTCGCTCGGCTGGAGCGTTTGCAGATACTCGGGCGAGCCGAGACCGGTGATCTCGTAGGTCTGCTGTGCGCCGATTCGCGTGACCTGACCGAAAAACTGCTGCACGTGACAGTTGTTCAGCAGCGTCTGCCACGTGTCCGGATACAGGCCGACGAGCTGGCTGAGATCCTGCCAGAACGACCAGACCCGGACGCCGTAGCCGCGCAGCAGCGTGACGGCCTGCCGGAGCTGCGGCATCGTGCCGAGCTGCGCGGCCTCGTCGAGGATGAAGAGCGTCGGCCGCTCGGGCTTCGTGCGCCGGTGCGTGAGCGCCGCGATCATCACCGCGAGCCATACCTTGAGCAGATTGCCGAACGCTTCGAGCTTCTCGGGCGGAATCACGATGTAGATCGATAACGGCGCACCGTCGACGAGCTCCTGCAGCGAGAAGCTCGACGTGTCGATGCATTCGCCGACGAGCTCGCCCTTGAAGCAGCCGGTCTGCATCTGCGCGAACGCCCAGTAACCGCCGAACGTCTCCGCCGCAGGGTTCAGCACGAGGCCCGCGAGCCGGCGGATGGAAGGGTCGGGGTCTGCGACGAGCTCGAGCCCGAGCTTTGCCCAGTCTTCGTGCGAACGTGCGAGAAGCTCGCGCGTCCGTGTCAGCGTCCAGGCTTTCGGCGGCTGGCGCTTGAGTTGATAGAGCAGCAGCAGCGTCAGCAGCTGCGCGCCCATGTACGGCCAGAACGGATCCTTGTGCGGGCCCGCCGCGGACGCGAGCGTCGTCGCGATCATCTCCGCGTCCTCGACGAGAGACGGATTGTCGGGGGACAGGAAGTCGAGCGGATTGAAACGCCCGATCTCGTCGACCGGCGCGCCCGTGATGCGGAACGGATCGAGCGCGATCACGCGCTGACCCATCTCGCGCCGGGCCCGGCTCGTGACCGCGTAATTCTCACCCTTGGGATCGATGACGACGACCGGCCCGCGGTAGCGCAGCAGCGCAGGGATGATGCAGCCGACGCCCTTGCCGGCACCGGTCGGGGCGACGGTGATCAGGTGGCCTTCGCCGGTGTGCAGGATCGGCTCGAGGAACTGCGATCCGACGCCCTCCTGCGTGTGATGCGTGAAGCCGATCAGCGGCTTGCGGGGTGCGCCCTCGAGCGACCAGCCGACGAGCAAGCCTTCGTCCGGCAGGGCAGGGGAAACGGGTCTCGGCATTCGATTCGGTTCTTTGTGTTCTTGGGGTGCGAAAAATGGCGTCGGACACCTCTCGGTGCCCGATCTTCTCGCGCGGATTCGGGACGGACACCTCTCGAACCCCGCGTACGCGGCCGGGCGCGCCGAGAGCTACCGGGACACTGATCAGCCGGCCGATTATAATGGCGTCGACCGCCGCCGTGCGGTTCACGAACCTGCAACGCGCCCGTAGCTCAGTTGGATAGAGTACCTGGCTTCGAACCAGGTGGTCGGGAGTTCGAATCTCTCCGGGCGCGCCATCCCTATTCGAACTCGTAGAGCGCGAACGTCGTGCCGGGCGTGGCTTTGACGGTCAGATCGCACGGCATCCAGGCCTCGGGCACGGTCCATTCGGCGTCGGCCGCGAAGCGCAACCGTTCCTTGCGGCGCCCGTCGCACCGGACCTCCAGGCGTTCGATCTCGCCGTAGACGTGAGCGATCGTGAAAGTCCGGAGAGCCAGCGTGTAGGTCCACGGATCGCCCCCGATCCGCACTCTCGTCCTGAGCGCAGCGTCGTAAGGCAGCTCCGTCTCCTCGGGCTTGTCCTGGATCGAGACCGTGTTGAGCAAGGACGGAGGCAGCGAATCTCCGCGCCGTGCCTCGATCAGCCGCGTGAGCCGGACGAGCGATCGGCGAAGCTCCTCGTCCTCGGCGGCCAGCCGGCGCATCTCCTCTTCGAGCTGCTGATACTTCATGTAGCCTTCGGCAAAAAACATCTCTGTGGGAAGCGAGGCGCTGCCTTGCAGCGCGCGGACGGTCTCCTCTCCCACTCTCGCCTGCACGGTGCGCCAGAAGTTCGGCTCGCAGACCCGGCGCGAAATGTGGGAGTTGATGGGCGTCACGCGGCGGCAATGAATGTCGAACTCGTCGTTGCTGTTGATCTCGTTGAAGCGCGCGTACAAGGCTTCCTCGGCGAGCTCGATCTGCGCGCGCAGCACGGCGCGGCTCCGGCCGCGAACGACGACTTCCTCATCGACCTCGATCGCCGGGCCGGCATCCTCGTCGGCGTTTCCGCCGGGCTGCCCGAACGCTGCACCGCCCGAGAGCACGCTCCAGAACAGAACGGCCGTGACCAACAGTCTTTTCGCTGACTCGCTCACTCACTGGCTCCTTCCATGCTCATGCGAATGCTGCCCTGCCTTGCTACCTCAGCGATCGCGCTCGTTCATGACCGCCGGAGTGATGGGCGATCGCCGTGATGGTTGAAGAGCTTCGTCTTCCCCCTGCACGCCGGACTGCGCGGCGACCGGTGACACGATGGCATAGAGCGCGAATAGACCTGCCGCAGCGGCGATCGTGCTCGACGCTCGCATGACTCCCCCTAGCTGACGCCGTTTTTCGACGTAAGCTCGCATAGGCCGAGGCAGGGAGCAAGGGGCCAATCGACGCGGGCCGCCGGGCAATCGTCGTCTCTTCACGAGTAAGGCACCGGGCAGACGACCGAGTCGGAAGGCTCGTGAGGACTGCGCTCGACGGACGCCCGACGCCGTTCCACGCACGGAGTCGAGCGGGCTCGCCGCGGCGAGCTACGTGGCGTGCACTCTCACGTGCAATCGCCCTTACGCAGCTCTGCGACGGAGTATTCGATGAGCTGTCGCAACACGTTGCGATCGACGTCGTCGAGCTTGTTGACGTAAAGACAGCCTTTTCCGGTTTTGTGCTTGCCGAGCTTCGCCATGAGCTTCGCGTTGTCTATCCCGGGGCCGAGATAGAGCACGAGACCGTTCGAGCGCGGCGAGAAGCCCGTGAGGCAAATCTCGCCCGACTGGCCGTTCGCATACTGGTAGCAGCGCGAGCCGAACCCGACGATCGACGGGCCCCACATTCTCGGCGGCGAGCCCGTGATGTCCTGCATCATCGCAACGAGCTCCCGGCTGTCGTTGCGCTTGACCTCGCTCTTCACGCTATCGATGAACGCGAAGGGATCTTTCTCGTTCTCCGTCGTCTTGATCTTGCGCTTTTTGGTCGCCATCGCCCGGCTCGGCCGCATCGTTGACCGGATCATGAACCGCCCGTCGGCCGGTCTTCAAGGGCCCCGGGGCGACTTTGGAGGGTGACGTCCGAGCCGCTGCATCGACTGGCCGGCCTTCGCCGCGGAGCGGGGCGAGTCGGGAGGGTCGCAACGAAGAGGTGGTCCGATCTGCGTGAACATAGTGGCGCGGGAGGATGTTGGTGCGTCGTCGAGGATGCGGATGCCCTCGAGGCCGCCGCTATAATGGCTCCGCGTCGAGGGGGAGCCATGAAAGCACCGATGATCCGTTTCGCGACGACTGGCCTGCTGTTCCTGCTCTGCGCAGCCGCGTCCGCGCACCACTCCGTCGCCCGTTATGACAGCGACCATCTCGTGACCGTCGAAGGCACCGTGTCGAGGATCGAGTGGACGAGCCCGCACGTTTTCATCTACTTCACCGCCGTGGCGGAAGACGGCACGACGACGGAATGGGGCGTCGAGCTCGATCCGCCCGTGCTGCTCGGCCGCTACGGGTGGCGGCGGGACATGGTCAAGGAAGGCGACCGGATCAAGTTCACCGGCGCTCCCGCCCGGAGCGGCGCTCCGCTGATGCGCGGCGCAATCGTCGAGCTTGCGGACGGCACCTCGCTGCGGGTGTGGTCGCGTGTCTGAGCGTATCGGCGTTCTCGCTGCGCTCGGGCTCGCGGTCGTAAGCCCCGCGGGCGCCCAGGCGCCTCCGCCGTCCGGATTTCCGGGCGTCCCGCCGGAAGGCCCCGCGCAGCGGATCTTGAGCTTCACGGCGGACGCGGAGTCGATTCGGGCCGGAATGCCCGTGACGCTGCGCTGGGAGGCGATCAACGCCTATTCGCTCGAGATTACTCCCGGCATCGGCCGAGTGGCGACGCGCGGCACACGCACCGTCTTCCCGCAGACGACCACGGTCTACACGCTGCGCGTGTCGGGCAGCGCCGGAACGTCGGAAAGCGCGATCAAGGTCGAGGTGGTGGGCGGCGAGTCGACGGACGCTACGGTCCAAACCGCGGGCGCGGCACCGGCCTCGGTACCGCGTCTCGCGGACGGCACGCCCGACTTGTCCGGCGTCTATCTCGGCGGCCGGGGCATCACGCTCGCCGGCGAGATTCGTCTCGTCCCGGGAGCGGAGCACTTCCGCGTGCCGCCGAGCGAGAACGATCTCGGGCAAGGTGCCGATTGCCTCCCGCCGGGCGTGCCCGGCGCGACGATGATGCCGTTCCCGCTCCAGATCGTGCACCGGCCCGACGTGCTCGTGATCCTCTACGAGGCGTATCACCTGTTTCGCATCATCCCTATCGGCGCGGAGCCCCCCGAGTACGTCGATCCGGCGTGGATGGGTCATTCCGTGGCGCGCTGGGAAGGTGACACGCTCGTCGTCGAGGTCATCGGGTTCAACGATCGCACGCTCGTCAGCGGCCATCGGCACACCGAGGAGATGCGGGTCATCGAGCGTTATCGTCGGCCCGTTCCGGAGCTCATCGAGTACGAGGCGATCGTCATGGACCCGAACGTCTTCGCCGAGCCGGTGCGATACCGCGGGAGTCTCGTGCTTCATCCGGAATGGCAGATCGGCGAGTACGTGTGCACCGAGAACAACAAGGACTACGCCGAGCTCTTCGATAACGAGTAGTGCACTGCCGCTGGTTCCATCGGCCGGAACGGCTCGGAGCCGCTTGCACACGCCTCGCTCGGCGACACGCTCGAATTTCCGCGTTCCACGACGTCGTGCCCGGTAGCGGCGCGCTGCCGCTCGTGTTTCTCGAGCGGCGCCGCTCGGGACGATAGTGGTAATCACGAGATCATTGACAACTTCGAGACCAACTGCCTAGCATCTGACGCACATGCGCAACAGTCCTCTCTTCTGATCCCCGCGCGCATATTGCTTCCCCGCCACATTGTCGGTTGCACGGAGGGTCTCTCCATGAAGCACCGCATTGGACAACGCACCATAGTCGGCACACTCAGCGCACTCGCAGCCGCTGTCGGAGCGAAGCCGGCGTTCGCTCAGCAACAGGCGAGGCAATCGGCCCTCGAGGAAATCGTCGTCACGGCACGGTTCCGCGAGGAGAACCTGCAGGAGACGCCTATCGCGATCACCGCCATCACTGCCCAGGAAATCGAACTGCGCTCGTTCACGAACGCCGCTCAGATCGGTTACACCGTGCCGAACACCTACTTGCAGAAGGCACAAGCGGCCTACGGCAACTCGATGGTCGCTTATATCCGCGGCGTCGGTCAGTACGACTTCAACTTCGCCTTCGAGCCCGGCGTCAGCATGTACATCGACGACGTCTACCACGCGACCGTGATGGGCTCGATGTTCGAT
>CAZKNH010000064.1:0-2902 GCA_964553875.1 uncultured Gammaproteobacteria bacterium
TTCCGGTGCGGCGATCAGCAGAAGTACGTAGGCTAGCGGTCGGGACTGCCGAGGGGCCGGGCACATCGGAGAGCCCGCCGGGTCCAAACCGCGAGAGTAAGGGTCACGTCGATGACGTCGATGCAGCGCTTCGCGCGCGTGCAGCGAGCCGAAGCGGGAGCGACGGCTCGCGCGGCGAGCTCAGTCACCGCGCGAGCCGTGGAACGGCCCGTCATTCGGACGGTCCGATCGGCCCAGGATAGCTGACTTCCTCGAGTATCCCCGTGTCGACGTCGTAGATGAAACCGCGGACGGAAATCGCATCCGGTCCGCTCGTCGGCAGCCACGGGTGGTTCAGAATGGCGGAGATGCCCCGCCGCACGTCCCAGCGCAACCGTTCTCTTGCACGCTCGTCGTCAGCGTCGAGCGGGTGGGGATCGCCGCGAAACGCATGGAAGGCCGTCGGCGTTGCTGCGGACTTGCGGGGGCTCATGAACTTGCGTCCGGTCGCCTGACCGAGCAGCTTCTCCGCTGCCGAATCGCCCTCGAGTCCGGCCTTCAGAAGGTCGTCGGTGAATGCGAGCATGCCGCAGCGCGTGTGGTGGATCAGCACGAATTCCTTCGTGTCGAGCAGGTGATGGGATATGACGAGGTTTCGAATCGCGTCGTCGTTGATGACACCGCCCGCGTTACGAATGATGTGGGCATCTCCGGTCTCGAGGCCGAGCAGGTCTTCGACGTCGATGCGTGCGTCCATGCATGCGACCACCGCAAGCTGCTTCGCAGGCTGGATTCTCTGTTTCCCCGGATGCTTGGAGTCGTGCAGCGCCTCTCCCTTCGCATACCGTGAGTTGTTCTCCAGGTACTGATCGATGATGCTTGCCATGTCGCTTCTCCGCGTAACGCAATCACGCGTGTCAGCGTAGGCCGAGACCTCGATCACCTGCCAGACGAAATCGGTTGAAGCATATTCCTGCGCGAGTGGCGTACCGCCACGTTCGGCCACACACGAGGCGGCATGAGGCCGGCCGACCGGTCGGGCATCGAGCACGCGCTACGAGTATTTCGGCGGCGGCGTGAAGCCGTGCCAGTCGCGCTCGAGAAGCTGCGCGAACCTGAGCGGGGTACGATCCTCGAGATAGGGACCCACGGCTTGCAGGCCGATCGGCAAGTTATCGTCGTCGAAGCCGGCCGGAAATGCCGTCGCAGGCAGGCCGCAGAAGATCGCGACCTGCGGATAGAACGCGAGATCGAGGCCCGAGGTCTCGCGGCCGTCGATCACGAACGTTCGTTCTCGCAACCTGTCGTCACGATGATGAAAGGCTGTCCGCGGGAAGGCGGGCGTCACGAGGACGTCCCATTCTTCGAAGAACACGGCCCACGCTCGCTGAAGCTGCGCCCGCCGTGCGAGGAGTTGCATCGCGTCCCCGAAGCTCAACGTCATGCCGTCCGCAATGAGGTTTGCCGAGGGGGCGCTGCCGCGGCGCAACGCCGCTGCGTTCTCCGCGCGCTGCTCGGCCGGCGTGCCCGCGCTCGTCTGTGCGATCAGCAACCGAGCGTAATCGTCGAGATGTCTCCGCCAGTCGATTTCGGGAGTAGCCTCGCGTACGTTGGCGCCTTGTGATCGCAGCCAGTCCGCGAGCGCTTCGACGCGCGCTCGGATCTCCGGCTGCACGGACACCCATGGCAACCACGGCAGGATCGCCACGCGAAAGTCGCGCAGCCGCTCGCGGCGCGCGGCGGGCAGCTCGAGTCTCCAGGCCTTGTCCTCGCCGAGATCCGGGCCCGCGATCACGTCGAGCGCCAGCTCGAGATCGAACGCGCTACGCGCGAGAGGTCCTTGAACGCCCATGATCTGCGCCGGATTCGGCAGGTCCGCGCCCGGGAAGTCCCCGGAGCGCGGCACCGCGCTCGCCGACGGCCGGTGCCCGTAGACGCCGGAGAAGGCCGCCGGAACACGAATCGAGCCGCCGATGTCGCTGCCGATCTCGAGCGGCGTCAGACCCGCCGCGAGCGCGGCTGCACCGCCTCCGGTGCTGCCGCCGGGCGAGCGCTCGAGGTCCCAGGGGTTGTTCGTGCGTCCATAGATCGGGTTGTTCGCTTGCCAATCCGCGAGCGCAACGGGCACATTCGTCTTGCCGAGCAGGGCTGCACCCGCGCCGAACACGCGCGCCGCGATCCGGCCATCGCGATCCGGACGATGGTCACGCCACTGCTCCATGCCGGCCGTCTGAGGCAGCCCGGCGACTTGCTCCGATTCCTTCAGCGTCATCGGAAGTCCGAGCAGCGCCGCATGCTCGCCGGAAGCCAAGCGCCGATCCGCCGCTGCCGCTTCGCGTCTGCCGCGCTCGAAGGTTTCGACGATGATTGCGTTCAACGACGGATTGAGCCGCTGGATGCGCTCGACGTGCATCTCGTAGAGCTCGGCGGCGGAGATGCGCTTCGCCCGCAATGCCGCGAGCATTTGGGTCGCGGTCGAGAACGGGCCGAGGTCCGCGAGGTCCTGTGCGAAGGTGCGGGTGCCGGCGACGGCGGTCGCTGCGGTGCCAGCGGCGATATGCAATACGTCGCGACGAGTCAGTTCCTCCATCTGCGGACCTCCGATCGGTGCTCACGGCTACATGACGATTGAGCGGTGATGATCGGCGGGCGGCCGCCATAAGTGAAGGCCCGGTGTCGCTGCTTCGATGGACGCGCGACGGGAATCTTGCCGCCGCTCTCCATTTCGCGTGGACGTCGTCGGTCGAAACTGCCTGACGGGGAGCGTGATGCCTGATCCCGATGAGGGGCGGCGGACCGCCGTGACGAAGCCTGCCGGGTGCCTGCGGTCCACAACGAGGCGTCGGGGTGTGCTCGGTAGACGCCCGAGGACGGGCCGGTACAGAATGGGCCCAGCGCCGCGCGCGGCAGCGCGGTGGCTGGA
>CAZKNH010000064.1:3002-22100 GCA_964553875.1 uncultured Gammaproteobacteria bacterium
GGACGACGGTCGCGGAGCGATTTCGAAGCGGCCGTACGACGGCATGACCGGGAGTCGGTAGCGATGCTGGCGAACCAACCGATGCCCGCGAAGACGATTCGGGACGTCGGACGAAGTCCGGTAGGGGACGGGTCGGATTTCTCGGAGGCTGCCCGGGGCTTGGCAAAGCGCCCGGTCGACGATGTGTCGAGAAAGGTTAGGACGTGAGGGCACTGAGGAAGCGCATCGACTGTCGCTATTATCCGACGTGGAGGGATCACTGGGACGACTGGCTGTTTCGGGAGCGTGTGCTCGCGCATTTGCGGCCGCACATGCGTCTACTCGATATCGGAGCAGGGGCAGGGATCCTTCCGCAGACAAACTTCCGAAACCTGGCTGCCGAAGTCGTCGGGATAGATTTGGATCCGCGGATTCGGGGAAATCCCAATCTCGATCACGCCGTCATTGCCGACTGCAACGCGATTCCATTTGCCGATGAGACATTCGACATGGTTGTAGCAGACAATGTCCTGGAGCACCTGCGAGAGCCGGCAAAGACGTTTCGTGAAGTGCACCGTGTTCTCAAGCCCGGGGGCGTGTTTGTTGCCAAGACGCCGAACAAGTGGCATTACATGCCGATCATTGCGCGGTTGACGCCCCATTCTTTTCACGAGTGGTTCAACCAGCTTCGCGGTCGTTCATCGGTCGACACGTTCCGAACGCTGTACCGGGCGAACTCGCGCCGGGACATTCGTCGTCTTGCCCGAGAGGCCGGATTCGAGGTCCTGGCCCTCGAGCTGACGGAAGGGAGGCCGGAATATCTGCGGTTGACGACCCCGACTTACCTCTTGGGCATGATCTACGAACGCGGCGTCAACTCGACTGAGTGGCTTGCCGGGCTCCGGATACTGCTGACGATTGAGCTGCGAAAACGGCCAGCGTAGTTTCTCGGATCCGGGCGGAGACGGGGAGGTCGTGTGTCGGAATGGAACGAGGCCACACACGAGCGGCCCGCTCTAGCGGCCCGGCACATAAGACGCTGACGAAGGGGAGGGAGAGTGGTCGGGGTGATAGGATTTGAACCTACGGCCCCTGCGTCCCGAACGCAGTGCTCTACCAGGCTGAGCTACACCCCGACTTGCCTTGCGGCGCGGTGTCGGCGCTGGACGCGACGACGATCCGTGTCGTGAATTTTGCTTGATTTTGCGGGCGAATGACAGATTGACGGCGGCGGTCTCAGCCGTTCCGCCGGCGCCTGTCGAGCGCCCGCAAGTGCGCACCTTATACGCTTCGAAGGCGCGCTAGGCAAGACCGACCGGGGCCGAGGCCCTGGGGGGGCGGGGGGTCGGGCGCTGGGGGACTTTGCGGGGCCCCGCCAGCCTGCGCGAACAAGGCGGCGAGGCGTCCCGACTGTGGACGCGCTCACGCCGGTAAATCGCCGCTGACCCTATGCTTGACAACGGATCGACATGCCGCAGTGAACCCGCTTGCGGCCGCGAAGGAGCAGCAGATGAGCTCGAAGCCGAGATCGAACGTGACCCGACTCGACGCTTATCGTCGACGGCGCCTGGTCGTGCCGATGGATCGCAGTTTCGACGACGTGATCGGGCGGGCGCCGATCGGTTTCATGCATCTCGACGGCGCCTTGCGTTGCGTGCATATCAATGCCTGGCTCGCGGCCGCGTACGGCATCGCGGCCGACGACGCCCTCGGCCGGCCGTTCCGGCAGGTCGTGCCGGGCCGCACGTCGGACATCGAGCACGACCTCGAAAGGCTGCTCGACGGCGGAACGGCCTTGCGGCTGATTCTGAAGATCGAGCGCGCAGGGGAGAGGGCGTACTACCAGCATCACTTCGCCACTGCGGTCGGCGACGGGGGGCGCGTCCGCGGCATCGATGTCTTCGTCTGCAACGTCGATGGTCCGATGCGCGCACAGGAGCAGCTCCGCATGCTGGACGGCCGCTCGCGCCTCGCAGCGAAGCGCATGCCGTCCCGCCGCGCGGGGGCGGGCGACTCTTCGGTGACGGGCACGTCGTCCCGCTGAATCGGCAGGATCGCCGGCCTCTGCACGGCCGACGAGCTGCGGCAGTCAGCTCCCGATCGAGAAGTCCCAGGTCAAGTAGATCACTCGGCTCGAGCCCCCGCCCAGGAGCTCGCCGAGCGAGTCGTCCTTGCGCCGTCGCCCGCGTGAGCGCGGCTCGGTCGTGGGTCTCAGCACCAGCGCATATTCGCCCGGCGCGAGCGGCTGCATCAGCCCGACCTGATAGTGACCTCTCCCGATTTGCGTGATCTCGGCCTCGACCCGTTCCTCCGTGATCGGGCCGCTCGGCAATCCGGCGTTTCGGAGGCTCGTTTCCGCCGCGCCGACGAGACGGAAGTTGTCGCTGGTCGGCACGAGCTGCACGATCGCGGGACGGTATTCGTCGGGATTCAGGCCCGGAATCCCGTCGTACACGACCTCGAACACCGCGTTTCCGGCGAGAGTGCGCGTCGACGACGGGCCGAGCAGCGCCCAGACGACCGTCATCTCGCGATCGTTTGCGCCGAATAGCCCGCCGAAACTGCCAGCGACGCCCAACGCGGGATGCGCGAACCGGAGCGCTCTGCCGGCGAGGCCTTTCAGCGTCTTGAGCGCGGCGCCGCGGCTGCCGTCCGTCAGCGCGATCTGCGCAACCGTCGGATCGAGCGGTACCTTCACGTCGCCATCGACGAGCCAGACGGTCGGCACATGGTCGGGCTGAGGTGCGGCGTTGGGCAGTTGAGTCGGCCCCCGCCACACGATGGTCGGAACGCCTGCACGCTGCTCGGGCGATCCGAGCCCTTGCGGCGGCTGCGTCACCGATGTCTCGGCCGGTGGCACCGCGGGCTCTGCAACGGCCGTCGACGCGGCCGCCTGCCGCTTCGCCGCAGCTGCGGCGAGCATCGCCTCGATCACGCTCTCCGGCACGCCTTCCTGCTTCAGCTCGACGAGCGCGCGCGGAGACACGTCGAAGCGGGTCTCGTTCGCGTCGATCGCCGCGATGATCGTCGATTCGCTAAACTCCGCGCGCACCATCGCGAGCACGTCCTCGTTGCCGATGCCGGATGTCGTGACCTCGTCGGAGTCAGGCGACGCGGGCAGAGGCGCGATGTCGGCGAGCAGGTCGTCGACGTCCGGCGCTGCGACATTGCGCGCCGGGTCGGCCGCATCAGGGATGCTCGCCGCCGGGGAGACCGCATCGGGCTCGTCGGCGGGGAGCGGTTCCTCAGCGAGCAGCGGCCAGCACACCGCGAGCGGCACGCACGCGGCGATCAAGCGAGGAATTCGGCAAGCTCGCTGTGCTCGACGCAACGGAGCCAAGTCCTTTGGATCGGATTTGGGTGATGCTAGCGGCCGTAATCGAGGCAGGCAACCGGGCGGCCTTGACTGCGACGGCGCCTTGCGACCGCGTGTCGCCGATTGACCGCAGGCGCGAGCGCGCGCGCATCGGCCGGGCCGCCGGCCACGCGAGAGCGCGACTCACCAGAGCTCGGCGAACGAGAAGACGGGCCGCGCGATCATCAGCCAGAAGATCGCGAGCACGGCCGCGAACGCCGGAAAGCCGAACGCGAACCACCACCAGAAGAGCCGGTGGTAGGCCCGAGGGAGCGGCTCGCCGCGGCGCACGGCGTCGAGCGCGAGATCCCGCATCCGCATCTGCATCCACACGACCGGCAGCCAGAACGCTCCGGTGAACACGTAGAGGATCAGCGACAGCGCGATCCACCCATCGAGGATCGGATAGCCGAGCAGCCTCGCGAGCAGAAAGCCCGTGATCGGCTGCGCAACGACGGCCGTCGCGGTGAACACGAAGTCGGCGAGCACGACGATCGATGCGACGCCGGCTATCACGGCGGGATCCTTGCGCAGGTGTGCGACGAGCATGAAGAACGCGATGCCGGCGCCGGTGCCGAGCAGCACCGTCGCTCCGATCACGTGAAGCCACAACAGAAGGTGATAGTACGCGGCCATCGCGCTCAGCGATCCTCGACGATCGCGAGCGCGGCGAGGTTGAGCGCGATGATCGGCCAGATCTTCATCATCGGCCCGATCGGATCCGCCCAGAGCTCGGGCAGCAGTATCGTGCCCGTGATGAGGTAGAACACGGAGATCGCGAGCGCCGCGTAGAGCGCGGGCTTTGCCGTGCGTCGGATCGCGATGCCGATGCCGATCACGATGTCGGCGAGCGCGCCGGCGATCACGCCGGGAACCGCGACGGCGCCCGCGCCGCCGCGCACCATGTACTCGAGGCCGACGTCCCATCCGGGACCGAGCGAGACGAGGCCGGTAAGAATCCAGAACGCGGCAAAGATCGCGAACACGATCGGTTTCACGAAATAAAGCCGTGCAAACCATCGTTCCTGCACGGACGCGGGCTCGGCCGCTAACGCGTCGTCGAGCGACCGCGGCTCGATGCCGGTCATCTCGATCCAGCGGCTCGGATCGCCCACGGCGCCGCGGACGAGCTCGCGCCGTGCCGTCGTGCGGATCGGCGTCCGCCAGCCAAGCGCTCCGATGACGTCGCCGAGCTTGTAGCCGAGCGCGAAGAGCCAGCGCGGCACGCGAAGACGCCGCGGCGGCTCGAGACGCAGCCAGCGGCGGTACGTGAGCACCACGTCGTCGAACGAAAGCCGTTCGGGACCCGCGACGTCGAGCGCGACGCGGGCCGGCGCACCGGGCTCGACGAAGAACAGAATCGTCGCGACGAGATCGTCGAGCTGCACGACCTGCAGCGGTCCGGCGTCCGGGATTTCCGGCAGAACCGGCAGCGCCGCGAGCCCGCGCAGCAGCGCGCTGCCGCCGTACGCGGCGCGGCCGACGACCACGGACGGCCGGAGGATCACCCAGTCGAGGTCGCGCGCCGACAGCGCGGCCTCGCCGGCCTTCTTCGTCTCGGAGAACGGCGACAACGCTTCCCGGTCCGCGCCGACCGCGGAGAGATGCACGAACCGACGGATCCCGGCCTGCTCGCAAGCCTCGGCAAGCGCAGCGATGCCGTCGACGTGCACGCCCCGCGTCGCGTCGGCCGCGCCCTCGAGCACGCCGGCGCAGTTGACGACGGCGTCGATGCCGTCGAGGTGCGGCCGCCAGTCGGCCGCGGATCGTGCGCGCGCGATGTCGAGTCGGACCCAGCGCAGGGCGGGATGCGCGACACCGACCCGGCGTGCGACGCCGACGACCTCGTCGCCTCGCGCGAGGAGCCGCGCCGTCACGGCCGAGCCAATGAATCCGCCAGCGCCGAGGACGAGCACGCGCATCGTGCGGCCTCGCGATCAGGTCTCGACCTGCGGCAACCGCTCCGCGTGGGCCGCCTCGTGCGAATCGGACGCGAGGCTTGCGAGGCGTGCGGTGTCGTCCGTGTCGAGCGGCCCGTCGTCGTCATCCTCGCTCGCGTCGCGCCGTTCGGGCGGAAGGCCTTCGAACTCCTCGGGTGCCATTTCCCAGCAGCTCAGAAAGAACGCCGCGATGATCGGTCCGATCACGATCCCGGCGAGCCCGAACGCGGTGAGTCCGCCGAGCGTCGACAGCAGGATCAGGTAGTCGGGCATTCGCGTGTCGCGGCCGACGAGGACAGGACGCAGCAGGTTGTCGACGAGCCCGATCACGAGCACGCCGATCAGGATCAGCACGATCCCGGCGACGATGCGGCCGGTCACGAACAGGAAGATCGCGGCGGGCACCCAGACGAGCGCGGGCCCGACGGCGGGCAGAATGCTGAGCAGCGCCATGACGACGCCCCAGAGCACCGCGCCGCTGATCCCGAGCATCCAGAACGCGATGCCGCCGATCGCGCCCTGCGCGATGCCGACGACGAGCGTGCCCTTGATCGTTGCGCGAGACACCTCCGCGAACCGCTCGAGCAGGTGCCGCTCGCGATCGTCGCCGAGCGGCAGCGCGCGCACGAGCCCGTCGAGCATCTTCGGCCCGTCGCGCAGGAAGAAGAAGAGGAGATAGAGCATCAGAAAGAAGAACACCGCGATGCGCAGCGTGTCCTGGCCGATCGACAGCGCGCGGGCCGCGATGAAGCGGCTTACGGTGACGGCGGCTTCGGCGAGGCGTGCCTCGATGTTCTCGATGTTGATCGGGAGCCGGTCGATGAGCGCGGTCGGCAAGCGCTCCGCAACCTCGGCGTACACACGGTCGAGGCCGATGCCCTGTGCGCTCATCCGCTGCACGAGCGACGTCGCTTCGGCGGTCACCGCGGTGATCAGGCCGGCGAGCGGCAGGATCACGACCATCACGACGATCAGCATGCTGAGCGCGGCGGCGAGCGAGCGGCGGGGCGCGAGGCGGCGCTCGAGCTGCGAATGGAGCGGATAGACGATGATGCCGAGCGCGACGGCCCAGAAGACCGGCTGCAGGAACCCGCGTATCAGCCAAAGGAAGGCTATGGTCACGAGGATCAGCAGCGCCGCGAAGAACGCGCGTTGCACGGTCGTCGTCGTCATTCGTCACCTTCCTTCGTGCGGCCGGCCGATCGCTTCATGCTTTCCCACCACGCGATGCGTTCCCCTAGCGTTTTCTCGAATCCGTGCCGGCTCGGCGCGTACCACGCTGCACCGCGGAGCCTCTCCGGCAGATACTCCTGGCCCGCGGCGAAGCCGCCCTCGTCGTGGTCGTACCGGTAGCCGCGGCCGTAGCCGAGCTCGCGCATGAGCCGCGTCGGCGCGTTGCGGATGTGCAGCGGCACCGGCTCCGCCGGATGCTCGCGCGCCGCAGCGAGCGCACCCTGCCACGCGACGTATGCGCGGTTCGACTTCGGCGCCGTCGCAAGATAGATCACGGCCTCGGCGATCGCGAGCTCGCCCTCCGGCGACCCGAGGAAGTGATAAGCCTCCTTGGCCGCGAGCGCGATCGAGAGCGCTCGAGGGTCGGCGAGCCCGATGTCCTCGCTCGCCATGCGCACGACGCGGCGTGCGATGTAGAGCGGGTCCTCGCCGGCGTCGACCATCCTTGCAAGCCAGTAGAGCGCGCCGTTCACGTCGCTGCCGCGCACGGCCTTGTGCAGCGCCGAGATCAGGTTGAAATGCTGTTCCCCGCTCTTGTCGTAGCGCGGAATCCGCCGCTCGAGGACGCGCGTCACGAGCTCGGCGCCGATCTCGCGTGCGCCGCGCGGCAGGCTGTTCCGCGCGTGGTGCCAGACGGCTTCGGTCAGGTTCAACGCGCGGCGCGCATCGCCGTCCGCATGCTGTGCGACGAGCTCGAGCGCGTCGGGCGTCAGCACGAGGTCCGCGTCCGCGTCCGTGTTGAGCCGTGCGATGCCCCGCGAGACGATGTCCGCGATATGCCGCGGCTCGAGCGGCTCGAGCACGAAGACGCGAAGCCGCGACAGGAGCGCGGAGTTCAGCTCGAACGACGGATTCTCGGTCGTCGCGCCGATCAGCGTGATCACGCCTTCCTCGACATACGGCAGAAACGCGTCCTGCTGCGCTTTGTTGAAGCGGTGGATCTCGTCGCAGAAAAGGATCGTGCCGCGGCCCTCGGTCGCGAGCCGCTGCTGCGCTTCACGAATGATCTCGCGCACGCGCGGCACGCCTTCGGTCACGGCGCTGAAGATCTCGAACGCCTTGTCCGTGTAGTTCGCGATGAGGCGCGCGAGCGTCGTCTTGCCGCTGCCCGGCGGACCCCATAGCACCATGCTGCCGACCTGGCCGCTTTCGATCGCTTCGCGGAGCGGCTTGCCGGGGCCGAGCAGGTGTTCCTGGCCGAGAAATTCGTCGAGCGTCTGCGGGCGCAGCAGGTGCGCGAGCGGCGGGCGCGCAGGTTGGGACGACGGCTTTCGTGCGGACAAGAGACTTCGGGTTCGGCTTCGGGCGAAGGCTCGATTGTAACCCGGCGTCGGCAGCGGCTCCCGAAACGGCCGGAGCGGCGCGTCGGCTGCGGGGAGTGACGAGGGCCGGGTTGTGACGGGCACGATGCGCGCCAGGCGCGGACACGGTTACACTGGGCCCCATGGAACACCAGGCTGCAACCGGCCCGGCGAAGGGCCGCCCCGGGCTCGCCGGCTTCGCGCTCGGCGTCGTATTGAGCGTTCTCGCGTCGGCGACGCCGGCCCAGGAGAACATCGACACGGTGAAGCCGGCGCTGCACGGCAAGCACTGGGTCGTCGTCGCGGGCAAGCCGCTCGCCGCCACCGCGGGCGCGATGACGTTCATGAAGGGCGGCAACGCCGTGGATGCGGCCGCGGCCACGCTCGCCGCGTCGGCGACGATGTGGGACACGCTGAGCTGGGGCGGCGAGACGCAGGCGCTGATCCACGACCCGCGCACCGGCGAGGTGAAGGGAATCAACGCGCTCGGCGCGGCGCCGACGGGCGCGACGCCCGAGTTCTTCCGTTCGCGCGGACTTTCTCAGCCGCCGGATTTCGGGCCGCTTGCCGCCGTTACACCCGGAACGCCGGGCGGGATCATGGTCATGCTCGCCGAGTTCGGCACGCTGAGCCTCGAGGAGGTGCTTGCGCCCGCGATCGAGATGGCGCGCGGCTACCCGATCGAGCGCCAGGCCGCGGAGTCGATCGAGTCGGCGAAGGAGCTGCTCCTCCGCTGGGAGGACTCGCGCCGCGTCCTGCTGCCTCATTACGACCCGAGCCGCCCGCGTGCGTGGGCCGCGCCGCGGCCGGGCGAGGTGTTCTCGCAGCCTGAGCTCCTCGGCACGCTGATGCGGCTCGTCGAGGCGGAGCGGGACGCGCGGAAGGCCGGCAAGAATCGCGAAGAGGCGATCATGGCGGCCTACGACCGCTTTTACCGCGGCGACATCGCGCGGGAGATCGCCGAGGCCGTGCAGGCGGCCGGCGGGCTGATCACGACGGAGGACCTCGCAAAGTGGCGGGTCTACGTCGAGGAGCCCGTCTCGACGACGTACAAGGGCATCGAGGTCTACAAGCTGACGCACTGGGTGCAGGGCCCGGTGCTGTTGCAGACGCTCAATATCCTCGAGAACGTCGACGTGCGCTCGATGGGCTACAACAGCGCGCGCTACATCCACACGCTTTATCAGGCGATGAACCTGGCGTTCGCCGATCGCGACTTCTATTACGGCGACCCGTACTTCCCGCCCGAGGAGCCGATTGCGGGTCTGCTGTCGAAGGAATATGCGCGCGAGCGCTTCCGACAGATCAATTGGGAGCGCAACGATCCGAACGTGAAGCCGGGCGATCCCTATCCGTATCAGGGCGAGACGAATCCGTACGCGGATCTCTTGAAGAATTGGCGGCCGCGGATCGATCCCCGGCGGCCGCGCGGCGCCCACGTCGACGAGCCGCGCTCGCTGACCGACGAGCAGGCTTTTCGTGCCGGAACGACGTCGCTGCAGACCGCCGACGCGCAGGGCTGGGTCGTGTCGATCACGCCGAGCGGCGGTTGGATCCCCGCGTTCATCGCCGGACGGACGGGCGTCGGCCTGTCGCAGCGCATGCAGAGCTTCGACATGGACGAGCGCTTCAATCCGTTCAACGTTCTAGAGCCGGGCAAGCGGCCGCGGGCGACGCTGAGCCCGAGCATCGCGCTGCGCAACGGCAAGCCCTATCTCGCGTTCGCGGTGCAGGGCGGGGACACGCAGGATCAGAACCTGCTGCAGTTCTTCCTGAACGTCGTCGAGTTCGGCATGCACGTGCAGAAGGCCGTCGAGGCGGCGAATTTCAACAGCTATCAGATGCACAGCTCGTTCGGGTCGCATCGCTCCGAGCCGGGAAGGCTCCTTCTGCGCGACGACGTGCCGTGGGAGGTGCGGGCCGAGCTCGAGCGAATGGGCTACTTCATCGAGACCGCGACGCACACCTCGGGGCCGATCACCGCGATCTACTTCGATCAGGAGAACGGCACCATGTGGGGCGGCGCGAGCGATTTCGGCGAGGATTACGGCATCGCCTGGTAGCCGGGTTGCGTCGCGGCCGTGGCGCACGGCCTTTCCGGCCGCGGAACCCGAGGTTTGCTCGAGTTTCGTGCACCGCTAGAATCGGCCCGCGCGCCGCGCTCGCACGTGGGGTGCACTTGGGGGGAGCCGGCACGCGGAGCCGGCGAGCACGATCGCAAGGGCCCCCGAAGGTCCTGCGTTCGGGGGACGCTGAATGGACTTCCTGGCCTGGTTGCAAGCCACCGCGTTCGCGACCGCGGTGGCGGAAACGATCTGGGCGTATCCGCTGCTCGAGACGCTGCACGCGCTCGGTATGGCGATGCTGCTCGGCTCCCTCGGGCTCACGAACCTGCGCGTGCTCGGCTACAAGCCCGAGCTGCCGCTCCTCGGGATGCAGGACCTGCTGCCGCTCGCCTGGCTCGGATTCACGATCAACGCCGCGTCGGGACTCGCGCTCTTCACGTCCGACGCCGTGTACTTCTGGAGCAGCTACACCTTCAGGATCAAGCTCGTCCTGATCGCGCTCGCCGGCATCAATGCCGCGCTGTTGTCGCACAGGATCTTTCGCGAGGCGGCCGCGGCGGGTGATGCGGCTCCGGCCGCGAAGGGGCTCGCCGCCGCTTCGCTCGTCTTCTGGGGCGGCGCCGCGGTCGCGGGACGGCTGATCGCGTACACGCCGTAGGGACGCGTCATGGATTTTCTCGCCTGGCTCGAGAGCACGCCGATCGCGGCCGCGATCTCGACGTCCGTGTGGATGTACGCGACGTTCGAGACGATTCACTACATCGGGCTCGCGATGCTCGTCGGCTCGATCATGCTGATCGATCTGCGTCTGCTCGGCTTTGCGCGCAACCTGCCGCTGCCGCCGATGCTCGGGCTCTTGCCGTGGGTCTGGTGCGGATTCGCGATCAACGTCGTGACCGGTTCGTTGATGTTCATCTACAACGCGACGTCGTTCGGCACGAACAAGGCGTTCTGGCTGAAGATGACGCTGATGGCGCTCGCGGGGCTGAACGCCCTCGTGTTCACGGTCGCTGTCGCGCGGACCGGGGAGCGCTGGCTCACCGCCGGGGAGACGCCAACGGCGGTCAAGGTCGTCGCGACGCTGTCGCTCGCGCTGTGGCTCGGCGTGATGGCGGCGGGGCGGTGGATGGCTTACGTGTAGCACGGCGCCGCTGCCCGCACGTGAGGAGACGTGCAGGCAGCCGCGACGTTTTGCCGGTGAGGCGCTCTAGCCGAACACGGCCTCGCGCAGCCGACTACGAATCTCCTCCGGCGGCTGCGTCGTCCAGTCCTTGTCGATCTCGGCCGCGATCGTGTCTTTGAGCGGCCGGGAGTAGTTTTGCCGGAGATAGCCGAGAAAGCGCGGCTCCGCGATGACGTAGAGCCGCGTGAAGCTGTTCTGCAGGCGTCCGCTGTCGAGCTTCGCGGCGACTTCCTTCGCGAAGCGAATCGCCTCCTGCTCGACCGGCTCTACCGAGCTTCCCATCGCGTGGCGACCCTGTCCGCCGCTGTCGAATGCGGCGCCATGGCGGTCCGTCCTGATGTCCTGGTTCTTGAGCCTCGTCGTCGGGGCTACGAGAACGGCAATTTCTTCGAGGGCACCGTTTCTGTTCGTCTGCTGGAAGATGCGGCAACGGTTCTTGTCGGCGACGACGATCCAGTCCTTGCTCATCTCGTCTCCGCTCCGCAGCCCGTCGAGGCAGGCGGCAATTTTCGTGCCGCGGGCTGCATTCGGGTTATCCTACGAGCGCCGCCACAGCCATTTAACCTCGACACTGCTGCCGATGTCGATAACCGTTCATCGCCGTCCCAAATACGTCGTCCACGATGGATTCCGGATGCCGATGGGCTTCCCGGTCCACGGCTTCGCGTCGGGCCTGGCCTATCGGCCGGCCGGGTCGGATGTGTTCGTCGCGAGCTACCCGAAATGCGGCACGACGTGGATGCAGTACGTCGTGTACTTGCTGATGAACGAGGCGCGTCCGTTGCCCGCCGGACGGAAGCTCGAGGAATTCTTCCCGCACCTCGAGGAGGTCGGCGCGGAAACGGTGGCGGCGTTGCCGGAGCGGCGGATGATCAAGACGCACTTACCGTTCGGGATGACGCCGTTTCATTCGGACGCGCGCTACGTCTACGTTGCTCGCAATCCGTTCGACTGTGCGGTGTCGTTCTACCATCACACTCGTGGTTTCGTGCATCACTACGACTTCGCGGAGGGCACGTTCGACGATTTCTTCGAATGCTTCATCCGCGGCGAGGTGGATTTCGGCGACTACTTCGATCATCTGTCGTCGTGGTACGCGCAAAGGAATGCGCCGAACGTGCTGTTCGTGACGTACGAGCGAATGAAGCGCGAGATCGAGCGCGTGATCGCCGAGGTCGCGGAGTTCATCGGCGAGCCGGCCGCGAGCACGGCGCGTGATCCCGCGAAGGTCGCTGTGATCCGCGAGGAATCGAGCTTCGCGCGGATGAGCCGCGATCAGCGGCGGTGGTCGAGCGCGCGGCCGGACGGGATGCCCGAGTTCGTGCGCAAGGGTATCGTCGGCGACTGGCGCGACGCGTTCTCGCCGGAGCAGGCGAGGAGGCTCCGCGACGAGTTCGCGAAGCGCACCGGCGAGGCGGGGCCGTATTCGCTTTGGCCCGAGATTCTCGCGGACGTCGACGCGTACGTCCGCAGTGTGTGACGGATCGACGAGGGACGAGGTATGGACGAGAAGACTCAGACCGAGCTCGATGCGGCGGTATTCCGCCGCTTGCTGCGGCATTTCGACGAGCGCAAGGACGTGCAGAACATCGACCTCATGATCCTTGCCGGCTTCTGCCGCAATTGCCTCAGCAAGTGGTACGTCGAGGCGGCGAAGGAGCGGGGCATCGACATCGATCTCGACGCGGCCCGCGAGCGCGTGTACGGCATGCCGTACGACGAGTGGAAGGCGAAGTACCAGAAGCCCGCGACGCCCGAGCAGCTCGCAGCTTTTGACGCCGCGCAGCGGCACTCCTGAGTTCCGCACGGCAGCGCCACCGGCCGGCGGGCAGGCGGGTCAGAAGCGGCGATAGATCGCGAACTGAGCGAGGCCCGTGAGGCCCTCGCGGAACTTCGACGGCGGAAGCACCGTCAGCGCGGCGATCGCGGCTTCGGCCTCGAGACGCGCGCGCTCGGCCGTGTAGCGGAGCCCGCCCGACGACTCGATCGCGAGCTGGATCGACGTCAGGTTCTGCGTGCCGCCCGTCTCGATCGCCTCACGTATCATGTGCCGCTCGGCCGCGCTGCCGTGCGCCATCGCGTAGATCAAGGGCAGCGTCGGCTTGCCTTCCGCGAGGTCGTCGCCGATGTTCTTGCCGAGCTCCTCGGGCTCCGCCGCGTAATCGAGCGCGTCGTCGACGAGCTGGAACGCGAGGCCCAAATGCCGGCCGAACGTGATCAGCGCCTGCTCGACGCGCTCGTCCTGCTCGGCCAGGATCGCGGCGATACGCGTGCCCGCCTCGAACAGCTTCGCCGTCTTCCGGTAGATCACCTCCATGTAATCCTCTTCGGTGATGTCCGGATTGTTGCAGTTCATCAGCTGCAGCACTTCGCCCTCGGCGATCGTGTTCGTCGCGTTCGCCATCACGCTCAAGATCTTCATGTCGTCAATCTCGACCATCATCTGGAACGCGCGCGAGTACAGAAAATCGCCCACGAGCACGCTCGCCTGGTTGCCGAACATCGCGTTGGCCGTGCGCTGTCCGCGGCGCAAACCCGACCCGTCGACGACGTCGTCGTGCAGCAGCGTCGCCGTGTGGATGAACTCGATGATCGCCGCGGCGGAGATGTGCGCGACGCCCTTGTAGCCGCAGGCGCGCGCGGCGAGCAGCACGGCAAGCGGGCGCAGCCGCTTCCCGCCGTGATGGATGATGTGGTGGGCGACCTGATTGACGAGCGCGACGTCGCTGCCGAGGCGACGATAGATGACGCGGTTCACGTCGCCCCAATCGTCCCCGACCAAGGATCTCAGTGCGTCGAGCGACGGCGCCGACTGTTGGCTCGAGGCAACATGCATTTGCGAAATGATGCCTCAAGCGGGCCGGTTTGGCGAGCGTGCGATGGGGACGGTCTTCCGCCGGGAGGCGCCGAGACGGCCTTCCGCCTCGTTGCGTATCGCGTTGACCACCCTTGGAGCACTCACTAAAATGCGTCGCTTCCTGCGGTTCGGCACCGCTTCCAATGCCGAGGAGCGACTCCCAGTGTATGCGGTTTTTCGTACAGGCGGTAAACAGTACCGCGTGAGCCCCGGCGACAGGCTGCGCGTCGAGCGTCTGGACGCCCAGGTCGGCGACGTGATCGACTTCGACCAGGTGCTGCTCGTCGGCGACGGCACCGACATCCGGATCGGCAAGCCGCTCGTGCCCGGCGGTAAGGTGCAGGGCAAGGTGCTGGGCCAGGGGCGCACGAAGAAGATCGAGATCGTCAAGTTCAAGCGTCGGGCGCACTATCGGCGCACGGCCGGGCATCGGCAGCCGTACACGGAGGTCGAGATCACGTCGATCTCCGGTGGAGACGCCGCCTAGCAGTCACCGTCCGCGGGCCGGCGCGTTTCGGGCGCCGGGGCTCGCACAGTCAGTCAGGAGAGTTTTCGATGGCACACAAGAAAGCCGGCGGCAGCTCGAAGAACGGGCGCGATTCCGAATCGAAACGGCTCGGCGTGAAGCGTTTCGGCGGGGAGCAGGTCCTCGCCGGCAACATCCTCGTGCGGCAGCGGGGCACGCGTTACCGCGCCGGCACGAACGTCGGAGTCGGCCGCGACCACACGCTGTACGCGCTCGCGAACGGGCGGGTCGTATTCGAGACGAAGGGCCCGAGGAAGCGTTTGCACGTCAGCGTCGTGGCGAGCTGAGCTTCGCCGTGACCGTGACGACGAAAGCCCCGCGCGTCGGGGCTTTTTTCGTCTCGGCGGCCGCGTTTCTCATCCCGTCGTGAAGTTCGTCGACGAAGCCGACATCCGTGTCGAGGCCGGCAGAGGCGGCAACGGCACGGTCAGTTTCCGGCGCGAGAAGTACATTCCGCGCGGCGGGCCCGACGGCGGCGACGGCGGCTCGGGCGGCAGCGTCTACCTCGTCGCACGCGAAGGATTGAACACGCTCGCGGACTTCCGCGTGCAGCGCCGGTTCAAGGCCGAGAACGGCGAGCCGGGCGGAAGCCGTAACATGACGGGCCGCTCCGGCGCCGATCTCTACATTCCGGTCCCAGTAGGCACAGAGGTCCACGATCTCGACACGGGCGAGAAGCTCGGGGACCTGCTGAACGCCGGCGACGTGCTCCTCGTCGCGCGCGGCGGGCGGGGCGGACGCGGCAATACGACCTTCAAGAGCAGCGTGAACCGCGCGCCCCGCCGCGCGACGCCCGGCGAGCCCGGCGAGGAACGCCGTCTGCTGCTCGCGCTCAAGGTGCTTGCGGACGTCGGCCTGCTCGGCGCGCCGAATGCCGGCAAGTCGACGCTGACGCGGGCGATGTCCGCGGCCCGGCCGAAAGTCGCGGACTATCCGTTCACGACGCTCTATCCGCACCTCGGCGTCGTGCGCGTCGGCTTCGAGCAGAGCTTCGTGCTCGCGGACATCCCGGGGCTGATCGAGGGCGCCGCGGAGGGCGCCGGGCTCGGCATACGCTTCCTGAAGCACCTCGAGCGCACGCGCCTCCTGCTGCACGTGGTCGATGCAGGCCCGGATCGGCCGATCGACGAGGTCGTGGCGGAGATGCGCGCGATCGCCGCCGAGCTCGGCCGTTACTCGGCAGAGCTCGCGAGCCTGCCGCGCTGGCTCGTGCTGAACAAACTGGATCTGCTGCCCGAGGGCGAGCGACAGGGCCGCGTGGACGCGATCGTCCGGGCGTACGGCTGGGAGGGCCCGGTCTACGGGATCAGCGCGCTGGCGAAGGAGGGCGTCGACGTGCTCGCCCGGGACTGTATGCGGTTTCTCGAGACTTTGAGCCGCGAGCGCGCGGAGGGCTCCGAAGTCGGGCCTGCGCCGGCGCCCGCGGGAACGCGCCCTGACGGATCAGGACATCGCGCGTAGCTTCGCGTTCAAGCGGCTCTTGTACTTCGCGGCGCGATTCTTCGCGATCAGGCCCTTGGTGACCAGGCGATCGATCTCGGGCACGGCTGCACGGAACAGCGCCGTCGCCGCCTCGCGGTCGCCGGCCTGAATGGCCTTCAACACCTTCTTGATCGCCGTGCGGCCACGAGACCTCAGAGCCTGATTACGAGCGCGGCGCACGATGTTCTGACGGGCGCGTTTTTGGGCGGACTTGATGTTGGCCAACGTTAGATTCCGTTCGCTTTTCGGCCGAGGGCCGGGAAAGGCCGGGTATTATTCGAAGCCCCCGGAACCAAGTCAAGCTGGCCCGAGCGTGGACCAGGACCGCCCCGAAGAGACCCATCTCGAAGCGGCCGGCAAGCCGCGTCGCGAGGCGTTGCTCGTGTCGACCGGCGTCGTCGGCGCGATGACGCTCGTCTCGCGGATCACGGGTCTTGCCCGGGACATCGGCTTCTCGCACTGGTTCGGTGCGGGGCTCGTGATGGACGCCTTCTTCGTCGCGTTCAAGATCCCGAACCTGCTGCGGCGGTTCTTCGCCGAGGGCGCGTTCTCGCAGGCGTTCGTGCCGGTATTGTCGGAATTTCGGGGGACACGCACGGCCGACGAGACGCGCGCGCTGATCGACAAGATCGCGGGCACGCTCACCGTCGTGCTCTTCGTCTTCACGGTGCTCGGCGTGCTCGCGGCGCCGCTCCTGATCCTCGTCTTCGCGCCGGGCTTCATCGGCGACGATGCTCGCCGCGTGCTCGCGACCGATATGCTGCGGCTCACGCTGCCGTATCTCTTCTTCGTGTCGCTGACGGCGTTTGCCGGCGCGATCCTTAACGTGCATCGGCGCTTCGCCGTGCCGGCCTTCACACCCGTGCTGCTCAACGCCGTGCTGATCGTGTTCGCGGCGCTCGTCGCGCCGCGACTCGAGCGGCCGGCGATCGGCCTCGCCGCGGGCGTGTTCGCCGCGGGCGTCGTGCAGCTCGCGTTTCAGGTGCCGTTCCTGCTCAGGCTCGGCTTGCTGCCGCGGCCACGGCTCGCACTCGGCGACGGCGACGTCGCCCGCGTGCTGCGCCTGATGACGCCCGCGCTGTTCGGCTCGTCGATCGTGCAGATCAATCTGATGCTCGACATGCTGATCGCGTCGTTCTTGGCGGCAGGGAGCATCAGCTGGCTCTACTACTCGGACCGGCTGATGGAGTTCCCGCTCGGCATCGTCGGTGTCGCGCTCGGCACAGTGATCCTGCCGAGTCTCGCCGAGCAGCACGCGCGAAAGTCGCCCGAGGCTTTCTCGGCAACGCTCGACTGGGCGCTGCGGTGGGTGCTCGTGATCACGGTGCCGGCCGCAGTCGGGCTGTTCCTGCTCTCCGCGCCGCTGCTCGCGACGATCTTCCACGGAGGCGAGTTCGACGCCTCGGACGTCGGCATGTCCGCCGCGAGCCTCGCCGCGTTCGCGCCCGGGCTGATCGGCTTCGTCGGCGTCAAGGTGCTGGCGCCCGCGTACTTCGCACGGCAGGATACGCGGACTCCGGTGCGCATCGGAGTGCGCACCGTGCTGATCAACCTCGTGCTGAACGTCGTGCTCGTGAACCTGCTGATCCACACCGGATGGGCCCCTCCGCACGCCGGGCTCGCGCTCGCGACGAGCGTCTCGGGGCTCTGCAACGCCGGGATGCTGCTGTCGGGGCTCGTCTCCGCCGGAGTCTATCGGACGCGGACGCGCTGGGCGCCGCTCGTCGCCCGCGTCGCGCTCGCGTGCGCGGCGATGGTCGTGTTCGTGGTCGCGATGCAGGCCGCGCTCGGCGACTGGCTCGCGATGAGCACGAAGGCGCAAGTCGCATGGCTCGGCGCGCTCGTCGTCGGCGCCGTGCTCGTCTATGCGTTCGCGTGCATCACGACGGGCCTCGGGCCGCGCGCGCTCCGGGCGGAGCACGGCGCCGAGCGCGCGCCGTCCGCACCGCGCGCGGGAGCGTGAAGCGTGCGCCTTTGCCGCGACATCGACGCGATGACGCCGGTGCCCGGTGGGCGTGCCGTGACGATCGGCGCATTCGACGGGCTTCATCTCGGCCATCAGCGGATTCTCGAGACGGTGCTCGACGCCGCCCGATCGCACGACGTTCCGGCCCTCGTCTGCTCGTTCGAGCCGATGCCGGGCGAAGTGTTGTCGCCGGAAGATCCGCCCGCGCGGCTCACCTGTTTCCGCGAGCGTTTCGAGCTATTCAGACAGGCCGGCATCCACGAGTTCTTCTGCGCGAGCTTCCGGAAGCTCAGGCAGCTCTCGCCGCGGGCGTTCATCGAAGATCTGCTCGTCGCGCGGCTCGCGGCCCGGCACGTCGTCGTCGGCCACGACTTCCGTTTCGGTTACGGGCGCGGCGGCGGCCTCGACGATCTGCGTCGCGCGGGGGACGAGCACGGCTTCACCGTGACCGTGGTGCCTCCGGTGTCGTTGAACGGCGAGCGGATCAGCAGCACCGCGATCCGGGCCGCGCTCGCGGCCGGCGATCTCGCGAAGGCGAGGGCGATGCTCGGGCGGGACTTCAGTCTGTCCGGCCGCGTGATTCGCGGCCGCGGCCTCGGCAAGGCGCTCGGCTTTCCGACCGCGAACGTGAGCATGAAGCGTCGGCGCTCGCCGGTCGACGGCATCTTCGCGGTGCGCGTCGGCGGGCTCGGGCCGCAGCTCCTCGACGGCGTCGCGAGCGTCGGCACGCGGCCGACCGTCGGCGGCGGGCCCACGCTGCTCGAGGTCCTGATCTTCGATTTCGACCGTGACGTCTACGGCGAGCACATCACGGTCCATTTCATCAAGAGGCTCCGCGAGGAGCGTCACTTCGACGGGCTCGACGCGCTGAAGGCACAGATCGCGCTCGACGTGGGCGAGGCCCGGGCTGCGCTCGCATCCTGAATCGCGTACACTCCCCGGCCCAACGGCTGTGATGGGGACGAGTAACCGGACCACCGCGGGCCGAGCGAGCAGGGGACGGTGTGAGCCCTGACCTGCGACCCGGTGAATATCACCCCGGAGCTGCCGTGCCGAACGCCCCGCCGAACGCGTGATCCCTGGAGCGCGTTGCCGCCGGCGCGGTCAGTAAGCACGGCCGTCTGGCTCGCGTCACGGAGCCGAGCTCGGCGAGGCCGAGCTCACGAGGCCGCTGTCGCAAGGCAGCGGTGAAGCCGGGTGGTACCGCGAA
>CAZKNH010000065.1:0-21958 GCA_964553875.1 uncultured Gammaproteobacteria bacterium
GCTCGCTGGTCGGCCGTAGCGCGGCGATGCAGGCCGTGCGGGAGATGATCCTGCGAGTCGCGCCGTGGGAGGCGACCGTGCAGCTGCGCGGCGAGACCGGCACCGGAAAGGAAGTCGTCGCGCGCAACATCCACTACCACTCGGCCCGGCGACATGGCCCGTTCGTCGCCGTGAACTGCGGTGCGATCCCTGCCGAGCTTCTCGAGAGCGAGCTCTTCGGTCACGAGAAGGGCGCGTTCACCGGAGCGCTGACCGCGCGCAAGGGCCGGTTCGAGCTCGCAAAGGGCGGGACGCTCTTCCTCGACGAGATCGGCGACATGCCGCTCGATATGCAGGTGAAGCTGCTGCGCGTGCTGCAGGAGAGGCGGTTCGAGCCGCTCGGCGGGAGCCGCGTGATCGAGGCGGACGTGCGCATCATCTCGGCGACGCATCGCGATCTCGAGGCGATGGTCCGCGAGGGCAAGTTCCGCGAGGATCTTTACTACCGCCTGAACGTCGTGCCGATCGAGCTTCCGCCGCTTCGCGAACGCCGCGAGGACCTGCCGCTTCTGATCGCGGAGATCAACGCTCAGCTTCAGCGCCGCGGCATGCCGGGGTGCCGATTCGATACGCGGGCGCTCCGCGCGCTCGTTCGCTACGATTGGCCGGGCAATGTCCGCGAGCTCGCGAACCTGATCGAGCGCTGCGCGATCCTTGCCGGCAACCGCGAGGTCACGCCCGACGATTTCCCCGAGCCGCTTCGCCGGCTCGCGCCGGAACCGGACGAGATGCGGCCCGAGAGCGACGTCGTCGAGTCGCTGATGAGCGAGATCGGCGTGTCCGCGCTCGCGACCGACGGCGCGAGCGTGCCGCTCAAGAATCTGCTCGAGGACATCGAGATGCGGCTGATCCGCCAGGCGCTCGAGAGCAGCGAAGGCGTCGTCGCGCAGGCGGCGAAGCGGTTGGGTCTGAGACGCACGACGCTCGTCGAGAAGATGCGCAAGTTCCAGATCGGCCGGTGGGAAGAGGCGACGGAATTTTGACGCGCGCGGTTCCGCATCCGGCAAGGTCTCGATAAGTCACTGACTCGCTTCCCAAAAAACTTCTGGCACAAGAATTGCTGAAAGCGGTCCGATCGAAGGTGATTGGACCGCGGAATGCAGGAAACTGAAGCTTATCCTTCGCTCGTCGCCGAGGACGACGCGAGCAAAAGGATCGTCGCGCTGGCGCGGCGTGTCGCCGAGTCGGACGTCTCGGTGATGCTGACCGGCGAGTCGGGTGTCGGTAAGGAAGTCTTCGCACGCTTCATCCACGCGCAGTCGGCACGCCGCGCGGGCCCGTTCGTCGCGTTGAACTGCGCGGCGATTCCCGAGGCGCTGCTCGAGGCGACGCTCTTCGGCCACGAGAAGGGGGCGTTCACCGGCGCGTCGGATGCGCGCCCCGGCAAGTTCGAGCAGGCCGATACCGGCACGCTGCTGCTCGACGAGGTCACCGAGATGCCCTTGGGGCTTCAGGCGAAGCTTCTGCGCGTGCTGCAGGAGCGCGAGGTCGAGCGGCTCGGCGCGGCACGCGGCCGACGGGTCGACGTGCGCGTCATCGCGACGTCGAACCGCAATCTTCGCGACGCGGTCGCCGAAGGCGTGCTTCGCGAGGACCTGTACTATCGGCTGAACGTCTTTCCCTTACACATTCCGCCGCTCCGGGAGCGGCCCGGCGATATCGTGCCGCTCGCGGAGTTCTTCATCCGACGCCATCACAACGGCGACTCGCCTCGACCCAGACCGACGCCTGCCGCGCTCGCGCGGCTTACGGCTTACGACTGGCCGGGGAACGTGCGCGAGCTCGATAACGTGATGCAGCGCGCGCTCGTGCTCCGGCACGGCGATCGAATCGACATCGACGACATTCGGCTCGAGGACGAGACGCCGCGGCGTGTCGTCCTCGAGCTCGATCGGGCGCCCAACGCGCTCGATCGTGCGCGGCGCGCATCGGAAGGCGAGCTGATCCTCGATGCGCTGCGCGCGGAAAGGGGCAGACGCAAGGCGGCCGCGGAACGGCTCGGCATCAGTCCGCGCACGCTGCGTTACAAGCTCGCACGCCTGCGTGAGCTCGGGGTGGCGGTGCCGCTGAGGTAAGACGATGAGCGACGTGCAGATCAGACAGGTGCTCGACGCGATGCGTGCGCTGTCCGAGCGCGCGGCCGCGGGCACCGCCGGGACACAGGCTACGCAGGCGAAAGGGTTCGCGAAGCTCCTCGAGAGCTCGCTGGCGGAGGTGGCTTCGGCGCAGCGTACCGCAGCGGATCTCGCGCGCCGCTTCGAGCAGGGCGCGCCAGACGTGAGCCTCGTCGACGTGATGGTCTCGATGCAGAAAGCGAGTCTGCAGTTCGAGGCGGTCACGCAGGTGCGCAACCGAGTGATCGCGGCGTACCAAGAAATCATGAGCATGCAGGTTTGAAGGGTCATTGATCGGCGGCGCGGCCCGAACTCGGCGGCCGCGTTCGCCGGACGGAGCTGATGGAACGGAACGGCATGGCGGAGGCACTGCCTCAAACCACGGTAAAGCCCCTTGCGGCGTTCACTGCGCTGCCGGTGCAGCGGCAAATCGCCGTGCTCGGCGGCATCGCGATGGCGATCGCGCTCGCCGTGAGTCTCGCGCTTTGGGGACTTTCGCCGAGCTATCAGGTGCTCTTGCCCGGGCTCGGCGAGCGTGACGTCGTCGAAGCGATGAACGTGCTCGGTCGGCACGGCATCGACCACAAGCTCGATTCGACGACCGGCGCGCTGATGGTTCCGGCGACGAAGATGCACGAAGCGCGGCTCCATCTCGCGACCGAGGGTTTGCCGCGCGAGACGACCGTAGGCTTCGAGCTGCTCGATCGGCCCACCGGGCTCGGCGGCACGAGCCGGCTCGCCGAGGCGGCGCGCTACCAGCGCGCGCTCGAAGGCGAGCTCGCGCGCTCGATCATGACGCTCGACAGCGTCGAGTCCGCGCGGGTCCATCTCGCGCTGCCGCGCGAATCGGTATTCGTTCGCGAGCGCGGTAAGCCCGGCGCGTCGGTGCTCTTGAACCTGCATCCGGGACGCACGCTCGACGAGAAGCGCGTCGCCGGCATCGTGCATCTCGTCGCATCGAGCGTGCCCGACCTCGTGCCGGAGCGGGTCACGGTCGTCGACCAGCGGGGGCGGCTCTTGAGCGGTCCCGGCGAGGACGGTGCGCTCGCGTCGATGCAGCGTCTCGAGTACACGCGCGAGATCGAGGAAGCGCTCCGCCGGCGCGTGCACGACATCCTGAGCCCGCTCGTCGGCGAGGACCGCGTTCGGGCGCAGGTTACGGCCGAGATCGACTTCACCGAGGTCGAGAGCACGCACGAGGCGTACGATCCAGAGCGCGCGGTGCTTCGAAGCGAGCAGGTGAGCGAGGAGCAGCACACGGGGGCCGGTCCTGGGGGCATTCCCGGCGCGCTGACGAATCAGCCGCCCGACGGTGCGGTCATCGCCGGGACCGACGGGCTCGCCGCGGCGCAGGGTGCGGTCACAGGCGGCACGAGCAAGAGCAGCACGCGCAATTTCGAGGTCGATCGCCGGATCAGCCATATCCGTGCGACGCCGGGCGCGATCAAGCGGCTTTCCGTCGCGGTCGTCGTCGACGATCGGCAAGCGACGAACGAGCACGGCGAGACCGTGGCCGTGCCCCGCTCCGCGGAGGAGATGGCGCACCTGACCGCCCTCGTTCGCGAGGCCGTCGGCTTCGACGAGGCGCGCGGCGACCGCGTGAACGTCGTGAATGCATCGTTCCGCGCGATCGAGTCGCCGGCCGACTCGTTCGCCGCGGAGCGTCCGCTGTGGCAGGAGCCCTGGGTTCAGGAGCTTGCACGACAGGCACTGGCGGGCGTGGGCCTGTTGCTCGTGATCCTGCTCGTTCTCCGTCCTGCGGTGAAGCCGCTCCTCTTGCCGCAGCTTTCGCCCGCGCCCGCGGCGGCGCTCGGGCCGCCGCTCGCGGTCGCCGGTGACGAGGACGATGGGGATGACAAGACCGACGAGCCGACCTTGGAAGGGCGCGTCGAGCAGGCTCGGCTCCTGACTCGGCAGGATCCGCGTCTCGTCGCGCAGGTTGTCCGTCAATGGATGCAAAGCGATGGAAAGTGAGCTCGGTTCACTGAGCGGCACCCATCGTGCCGCGATCCTCCTGATGACGCTCGGCGAGGAAGCCGCGTCCGAGGTGCTGAAGCATTTGCGGCCGAAGGAGGTGCAGACGATCGGCACGGCGATGACGAACCTGCCGGGCGTGAGCCGCGCGCAGCTCGAGGCCGTGATGGAGCAGTTCAGTGCGACGGTCGAGAATCAGACGCCGATCGGTCTCGGCAGCGAGGATTACGTGCGCAAGGTGCTCGTCCAGGCGCTCGGCGAGGAACGAGCGCGCTCGCTGATCGATCGCATCCTCGTCGGCGGGCGATCGAAGGGCCTCGAGTCGCTGAAATGGATGGACGGCCGCTCGGTCGCGGACATGATCCGTAACGAGCATCCGCAGATCATCGCGATCGTCGTCTCGTATCTCGACAGCGACCACGCGGCCGAGGTCTTGAACTACTTTCCGCCGCGCCTGCGCAGCGACGTCGTGATGCGGATCGCGACGCTCGACACGATTCACCCGAACGCGCTGCAGGAGCTCGACGAGATCCTCGAGCGTCAATTCGCCGGCGACTCGTCGAAGGCATCCGTGGTCGGCGGATTGAAGCGTGCCGCCGATATCCTGAATTACATGGACAGCTCGTCGGAGACCGCGATCCTCGACGACATCCGCGAATACGACGCGAACCTGAGCGTGCAGATCCAGGAGCTCATGTTCACGTTCGAGAACCTGCTCGAGATCGACGATCGCAGCATGCAGAGGCTGCTGCGCGAGCTGCCGCGCGAGATGCTCGTCGTCGCGCTCAAGGGCGCGACCGCGGAGATCAAGCAGCACTTCTTCCGCAACATGTCGAAAGGCGCGCGCGAGGCGCTCGAGGAAGATCTCGAGCTCAGGGGGCCCGTCAAGGTCAGCGAGATGGAGAGCGCGCAGAAGGAGATCCTGTCGATCGTGCGCAAGCTCGCCGACGACGGTGAGATCGCGATCATCGGGCGGGGCGAGGAGTACGTATGAGCGCCCGGGAGGCGCGGGGAACGCTCGTCGCGTCGGCGGGCGAGATCAGACGTTGGCAGGCCCCGCCGGTCGGCGCGGCCGAAGAGAAGCCCGAGGAAGCGCCGCGGCCGGAGCCGCTCCTGACCGTCGAGAGGCTCGCCGAGATCGAGGAGCAGGCACGCGCGGAAGGCTACAAGGCCGGCTTCGACGAAGGGCGGCGCGCCGGTCTCGAGGCCGGGCGCGAAGAGATGCGGAACGCGGCCGCGCGGCTCAACGCGGTCGCCGATGCGCTGACGCCGCAGCTCCGCGTGCTCGATGAGGCGCTGCTCGGCGAGCTCGCGTCGCTCGTGCTCGCCGTCGTGCGGCAGTTCGTCCGGCGCGAGCTGAAGAGCCAGCCTGGCGAGGTCGTGCGCGTCGTCCGCGAGGCGCTGCACGCGCTTCCGGGCGCTGAATCGAGCGTCCGCGTGCATTTGAATCCGGACGACATCGCGCTCGTTCGCGACGCGCTCGCGCCCGACGCGCTCGAGCGGCCGATCAAGCTCGTCGAGGACGTGACGATGACGCGCGGCGGCGCGCGGCTCGAGACCGACTCGTCGGTCGTCGACGCGAGCGTCGAAGCCCGAATGGGCGCGATCGCCGCACGGATCCTCGGCGGCGAACGGCGCGAGCCGATGGGCCTCGAGGAGCCGCGATGACGCTCCGCGCGATGCTTTCGCCGCTCGAGCAGCGCCGCGCGCGCATTCGCGAGCGGCTCGAGCGCTGGCAGCACCTGACCGAAGAGCCGGTGCGGCTCGTCGCAGAGGGCCGGCTCGTGCGCATGGTCGGTATGACGCTCGAAGCGGTCGGGTGCGAGGTGCCCGTCGGCGGCCGATGCCGGATCGTCGGGCGCGGGCACGAGCCCGTCGACGCCGAGGCCGTCGGCTTCGCCGGCAATCGCACGTATCTGATGCCCGTCGGACCGATCGCGGGGCTCACGCCGAACGCGCGCGTGCTGCCGATCGATCACGCGCAGTTCATTCCCGTCGGCGAGGAGCTGCTCGGACGCGTGATCAATCCGCTCGGGCAGCCGCTCGACGACCTGCCCGCGCTGCGCTGCCGGCAGCGGATGCCGCTGATGGGGCGGCTCTTGAACCCGCTCGGTCGTGACCCGGTGCGGCGGCCGCTCGACGTCGGCGTGCGCGGCATCAATGCGCTCCTCACGGTGGGCCGCGGTCAGCGCATCGGGCTCTTCGCCGGCAGCGGCGTCGGCAAGAGCGTGCTGCTCGGCATGGTCGCCCGGTACACGCGCGCCGACGTCATCGTCGTCGGCCTGATCGGCGAGCGCGGCCGCGAGGTCAACGATTTCATCCAGGAAATTCTCGGCCCCGAGGGGCTCGCGCGCTCGGTCGTCGTCGTCGCGCCGGCGGACGATCCGCCGCTCATGCGGCTTCAGGGCGCGCGCGCAGCTACGGCGATCGCGGAGCATTTCCGCGACCAGGGCAAGCACGTGCTGCTCCTGATGGATTCGCTGACGCGCTATGCGCAGGCGCAGCGCGAGATTGGCCTCGCGATCGGCGAGCCGCCGGTGACGCGCGGCTACCCGCCGTCCGTGTTCGCGTGCCTGCCGCAGCTGCTCGAGCGCGCCGGCAACGCGGGACCCGGCGGCGGCTCGATCACCGGCATCTATACCGTGCTCACCGAGGGCGACGACGTGCAGGACCCGGTCGCCGACGCGGCGCGCGCGGTGCTCGACGGGCACATCGTGCTGTCGCGTCGTGTCGCCGAACGGGGACGGTATCCCGCGATCGACGTCGAGGCATCGATCAGCCGCGTGATGAGCGCCGTCGTCAAAAGCGAGCACCATGCACTGGCCCAGCGTTTCCGTCAGATCTACGCTCGGTACGAGCAGAACCGGGATCTGATCAACGTCGGGGCTTACAAGAAGGGCACGGATCCGGCATTGGACGAGGCGATCGAGCTGTTCCCGCGGATGGAACGCTTTCTTGCGCAGGCGCCGAACGAGGCCGTCGATTTCGATGCGAGCCTGGCGCAGCTCGAGACATGCCTCGAGACCGATGCTCCCCGGACGCCGGAAGGAGGATAACGGCGAATGCGATCACAGGAACGAAGTCTCGACGTCGTCGCGCGCCTGAAGGGCGCTGCGGAGCGGGAAGCTGCGGCGGCGCTCAAGGCCGCGGAGCGGCGCCTTTCGGAGGAGGAGGCGCGGCTCGACGCGATGCGCGCGATGCTCGAAGAGTATCGGCGCGGCGCTTTCGCGAGCGGCCGCCCGCAGCAGCTGCGCGAGACGCGTAATTTCCTGCAGCAGCTCCAATCCGGTGTCGACGCCCAGACGGCCGTTGTCGAGAGTCAGCGCCGGCTGACGGAGGCGGCCAGGGCACACTGGATCTCGGCACGCCTGCAACGCGATGCGCTCGAGCGGATCGTGGAAGAGCGCGAGGCCGCCGATGAAGAGCGACGCGCTCGGATCGAGCAGAAGCAGGCGGATGACCGGGCGAGCTACGCGCGCGAGCGATTCGCGAACGCGGTCAGCTGAACGCCGGCCGCGGAAAGACGGGCGATGGCGATAGAGATCAGAGCCTTCGCGGGTGCCGCGAGCGCCGCGACAGGCGAGCCGGGCACAGGCACATCGACTCGAGCCCTGCAGGACGGTTTTTCGTCGGTCGCGGCGGCGGACGGTGATCCGCTGCCCGGCTCGGCGGACGCGTGCTTCGCCGCGCTCGTTGCGTGGCTGATGCAGGTTCAGCCTGCGGCGAGCCACGGCGAGACCAGCGAAGGCGTGTCAGGCGATCACGCTACCCAGGGAGCGCCGACGATCGCGCGCGTTCCCTTAGGCGGCACGACGCCGTCTCCGTTCGTCGCGAACGGCGCGGTGGACGCACGCGATCTGCCGACAGACCGCGGCATGCTCGCACGCGCCGCTCTGTCGATGGCTGCCGCGCCGAGCGGCGTGACTTCCGACGCGACCGAGCCGGCGGCAGCGTTGCCGGCGCATCCGAGCGAGTCTGCGCCCCGCTCGGCGGCCCCGCTCGATCTCTCCTTTCTGAACACTGCATCCGCCGGGATGCCTGCGCGCGAGCTCCCCGCCGCATCGGGCGGGACCGGCGCGGAACCGCGCATGCAGTTCGCTTCCGAGCTCGGCCAACGGGTCGTGACGATGGTCGAGCACGGTGTGCACGACGCGCGCTTGAGGGTGCATCCGGAGCACCTCGGGCCGATCGAGATCCGTGTACGTCTCGACGGCGACAGCGCGCAGGTCACGTTCCATTCCGCGCACGCCGCGGTCCGCGACGCGCTCGCCGATGCCGTGCCCCGTCTGCGCGAGCTGCTCGGCGCCGCGGGATTCGGGCTCGGGCATGTCGATATCGGCGCAGGCGATCCGCAATGGGCCGGGACGTCGGATGGCCGCGCGGACGATACGCGCGCCGCGGATCCAAACGCCCGTGAGTCGAGCACCGGAGCACCCGTCGAGCGCGACGAGCCCGAGCGCGTCGTCGCCGTGACGCGCGGTCTCGTCGACACCTTCGCTTGAGCACCGCGCGGCCGCGTCGCGGCGGCCGCGAGCTCCGATCCTCTCCGCTCGCGACGCCGTCGGGACACCGGCGTCAAATTCCCGTCGCTCTCCGGGCCGCGCGGTGGGGAAGCCTCCGCATCGGGAACATTTCCTTAGTCGGATCAATGCGATAAGCGAAGCATTACCGAGTGGCACGACACTTGCTTCGGGTCCGGCCAAGACGATTGGAACGGACAGAGACATGAGTGACGCACAAGGCTCGAGCGCGCCTCGCCGGGGTTCGGTTTCGACGATCGTCGCGCTGGTGCTCGCGGCAGTGCTTGCAGGCGGCGTGGCGTGGGAGCTCGGCTGGCTCGGACCGCGATATGCCGCCGAAGCCGAAAGGCCCGAGCCGCTCTACTACAAGCTCGGTCCCGAGCTGATCGTGAACTTCGAGGGCGGCGGACGCGCTCGCTACCTGCAGCTCGGCATCGAGCTCATGACCTACGACCAGAAGGCGTTGCCGGCGCTCGAGCTGCACACGCCGATGCTGCGCAACAACCTGATCCTGCTCCTGAGCGACAAGACGTACGACGAGCTGATCACGCGCGAGGGCAAGGAACAGCTCGCTGTTGCCGCGCTCGAGGTCGTGCGCGAAGCGATGACCGAGCACTACGGACGCCCCGTCGTCGAGATGCTCTATTTCACGAGCTTCGTCATGCAGTGAGCGCGGGACATGGCCGATAACGACATTCTCTCCCAGGAAGAGATCGACGAGCTGCTGCACGGCGTCGCGAGCGGCGAGGTCGATGTCGAGGACGAGTACCGGCTTCGCGACGGCGTGGCGCGAGTCGTCGATCTGACCGCGCACGAGCGCATCGTGCGCGGCCGCATGCCGACGCTCGAGATGATCGGCAACCGTTTCTCCCGCCATCTGCGCGCGAGCCTGTTCGGGCTGATCCGTCGGGCCGTCGAGGTGTCGTTCCAGGGCGTGAAGCTCTGCAAGTTCTCGGAATACGTGCACACGCTGCACGTGCCGACGAGCCTCAACATGGTTCACATGCGGCCGCTTCGCGGCACCGCATTGTTCGTGATCGACGCGCGGCTCGTGTTCTCGATCGTCGACAACTACTTCGGCGGGGGCGGCCGGTTCCACCCGCGGGTCGAGGGACGCGATTTCACGCTGATGGAGAACCGCGTCATTCAGTTGACGCTCGAGCGGATATTCGCCGACCTCAAGGAAGCCTGGTCGCCGGTGATGCAGGTCGAGTTCGAGTACCTGAGCTCGGACATCAATCCGCAGTTCGCGAACATCGTGAGCCCGACGGAAATCGTCGTCGTCTCGGCGTTCAAGCTCGACCTCGACGGCTCGGGCGGTGAGATCCACGTGACGCTGCCGTACTCGATGATCGAGCCGATCCGAGAGCTGCTCGACGCGGGCCTGCAGAGCGATCGGACCGGACGCGACGAGCGTTGGACCGCGTCGATTCGCGAGGAGATGGGCTTCGCGAAGGTCGAGGTGCACGCGACGCTCGTCGAGACGACGATGAGGCTCTCCGACCTTCTCCGCATCGAAGCAGGCGACGTCATCCCGATCGAGCTGCCTCCGTTCGTCACGCTGTGCGCCGAGGGCGTACCGCTCTTCCGCTGCCGCGTCGGCGTCTCGAACGGGATCAACGCCGTGCAGATCCTCGAGCCGGTGAAACGCGAGGCATGGCCCGAGCTCGACGCGGTCGCGGAGCTCGCGGCCGCGTCGGGCAACGACGCGACGGCCGCGCAATCGGCGGACGGCGAGAAGGCGGCGGGGAAAGGCGGCACGCCGGCGAAGGCGAATGCCGCGGAGGCCCGCCAACCCGCGCAGCGGGCGAACGGCTCCGCCGCGACGGCGCGGCCTGCGCCGCAGGTTTCCACGAGTTCGGCCGCGGACAGAGGTGCCGCGCGCATGGGGAATTGATCCGATGAGCGAGCAGAAACTCAAAGAGAGCGCGCAAGCGCAGGCAGCGGCGATGGAGCTGCCGACGTTCGAGTCCGCGGGCGCGGACGCGTCGAGCCCAGGTCATAGCCGCAACCTGGACGTGATCCTCGATATACCGGTCACGATCTCGATGGAGATCGGCAGGACGAAGCTGCCGATTCGGAACCTCCTGCAGCTGAATCAGGGCTCCGTCGTCGAGCTCGAGCGGCTCGCCGGCGAGCCGTTGGACGTGCTCGTGAACGGCACGTTGATCGCGCACGGCGAGGTCGTCGTCATCAACGAGCGCTACGGTATCCGGTTCACGGACGTCGTGAGCCCGGCAGAGCGCGTGCAGAAGCTGAAGTGAGCTCGTCGACGATGCGCACACGCGTCGGAAAGGGCATCGGCCGGGCCGTAGCGGCGGGGATCGCGGGCGTCGCGCTCACCGCGTGGTCGGCCGCCGCGCTCGGCGCCGAGGCCACGTCCGCCGCCGCGTCGCTCGCGAAGCTCGTCGCCGGCCTCCTCGGCGTTATCGCCGCCGTGCTGATCTTCTCGCGCGTGCTCTCGCGGATGAACGTCGTCACGAGCGGTCACGACCGGTTCAAGGTGCTCGCATCGCTCCCGGTCGGTGCGCGGGAGCGGATCGTGCTGATGCAGGCCGGTGATCGGCAGATCGTCGTCGGTGTCGCGCCGGGACGGGTCAACACGCTCCATGTGCTCGACGAGCCGCTCGACGTCGGGATGCGCCGGACCGGAACCGACGCGCCGTCGTCTTGGCTCGAGCGCATGCTCGCCGGGAGGGCACGATGAGGGGAGGGCGCCTCAGCATCGCCGCGGCTGCGACCGGTCTCCTCGTTCCGGTCTCGAGCGCGCTCGCCCAGTCCCAGGGCGTCGAAATTCTGACGGTGCAGGCCGCGGGGGACGGGGCCGAAACCTGGTCCGTGAGCCTGCAGGTGCTCGTGTTCATGACGGCGCTGAGCCTCTTGCCGGCGCTCCTGATCACGATGACGTCGTTCACGCGGATCCTGATCGTTCTCGCGATCCTGCGCCAGGGCTTGGGCACGCAGCAGACGCCGTCGAATCAGCTCCTCGTCGGGATCGCGCTCTTTTTGAGCTGCTTCGTGATGGCGCCGGTCGGCGAGCGGATCTATGCGGACGCGGTGGAGCCTTATCTCGAATCGAGGATCGATGCGCCCGCGGCGCTCGGGGCCGCTGCGGAACCGCTCCGCGAGTTCATGCTCGCGCATACGCGCGAAGCCGATCTCGCGCTCTTCGCGTCGCTCGCCGGCCGCGAGCCGCTCGACGGCAGCGGCGAAGCCGTGCCGTTCTCGCTGCTCCTGCCGGCGTTCGTCACGAGCGAGCTCAAGACCGCGTTCCAGATCGGCTTCATGCTGCTGATCCCGTTCCTCGTGATCGATCTCGTCGTCGCGAGCGTGCTGATGTCGATGGGCATGGTCATGCTGTCGCCGCTGATCATCTCGTTGCCGTTCAAGATCATGCTGTTCGTCCTCGTCGACGGCTGGTCGCTCGTGATGACGACGTTGGCCGGCAGCTTCTATGTCTGACGGGAGGCGCGCATGACTCCGGAAATGGTGCTCGAGATCGGCACGCAGGCGATGTGGATCGCGGTGCTGCTTGCGGCGCCGGTGCTGCTCTCGGCGCTCGCAATCGGCGTGCTGATCGGCATGGTGCAGGCGGCGACGCAGATCCAGGAGATGACGCTGTCGTTCATCCCGAAGCTGCTCGGCGTCGCCGCGGTTCTCGCGCTCGCGGGCTCGTGGATGCTGACGCTCGCCGTCGACTGGATCCGCGAGCTGTTTCTCGATATCCCGCTGATGCTCGGCTGACGATGGCGCTCCTCACGATCGAGCACGCAGAGCTCATGCGGTGGATCACGGCGGTCATGTGGCCGTTCGTGCGTATCGGCGCGCTGCTCCTCGCCGCGCCGCTCTTCGGCGCGCGGACGGTGCCGGTTCGCGTTCGCGTCGCGCTCGCGCTCGTGCTCGCGCTCGTCGTCGCGCCCGTGCTACCGCCGCCCGTGCCGGTCGATCCGCTGTCGCTCGCTGGCGCGCTCGTCGCCGTGCGCGAGGCGTTGATCGGCGCCGTGCTGGGCTTCTTGCTGCAGATGGTCTTCGGCGCGATGGCGATGGGCGGCGAGATCGTTGCGTTGTCGATGGGGCTTGCCTTCGCGAGCGTCGTCGATCCCGAGCGGGGCGCGAGCGTTCCGCTCGTCGGCCAGTATTTCGTGATCTTCTCGACGCTCGTCTTCCTCGCGTTCGACGGCCATCTCGCGCTCGTCACGCTGCTCGTCGAGAGCTTCGTGCTGATGCCGCCTGAGACGGAGCCGTTCGGCGCGGCCGGTTTCTGGGAGGTCGCGGCCTGGGGCAGCGAGATGTTCGAAGCGGCGGTGCTCGTCGCGCTGCCCGCGGCGGCGTCGCTGCTCGTCGCGAGCGTGTCTATGGGCATGATCGCGCGGAGTGCGCCGCAGCTGAACGTCTTCGCCGTCGGCTTCCCGCTCACGTTGACGCTCGGCCTCGTCGTGCTCGCGCTGACGTTGCCGGGACTCGCGTCGCAGCTCGAGGCGGTGCTCGAGAGCGTCTTCGTGGCGATGCGTAACGTGCTCGGAGCGGCGTGATGAGCGAGCACGACAACGCGCAAGAGCGCACCGAATCCGCAACCCCCAGGCGCCGGGAGCAAGCGCGGCGCAAGGGGCAGGTGCCGCGCTCGCGGGAGCTCAACACGATGACCGTGATGCTCGCGGGCGCGGGCACGATGGCCGTGCTCGGGCCGTGGATGTTCTCGCGGCTCGAGTCGATGCTGATCGCGGGTCTTGCCGTGCCGACGTATCAGCGGTTCGGTATCGACGACGCCCTCGCCGCGCTCGGTACGCCGGCGCTTGATGCGTTCGTGACGTTCGCGCCGCTCTTCGTCCTGCTCCTCGTTGCGGCGTTCGCGGGGCCCGCGCTGCTCGGCGGGCTCGTCGTAAGCTTCGAGGCGCTCACGCCGAAGCTCGATCGGCTGAACCCGATTCAGGGCTTGAAGCGCATCTTCTCGATCCAGGCGCTCGTCGAGCTCGGCAAGACGCTCCTCAAGTTCGCCGTGCTCGCCGGGCTTTCGGTCGTGCTCCTGGCCGCGCTCGCGGACGAGCTGTTGCGCCTCGGTCTGATGTCGCCGCTCGACGGGCTCGCTGCGGCCGCGGGTCACGTGAAGCTCGCGTTCGTCGTGCTCGCCGCGGGGCTCGTTGTCATTGCGGCCGTCGACGTGCCGTTCCAGATCTGGAATTACCTGCGCCGGCTCAAGATGACGCGGCAGGAGGTCAAGGACGAGCTCAAGGAGACCGAGGGCAACCCCGAGGTGCGCGCCAAGATCCGCCGCCTGCAGCAGCAGGCGGCGCAGCGCCGGATGATGCAGGAGGTGCCGCTCGCGGACGTCGTGCTGACGAACCCGACTCACTATGCGGTGGCGCTCCGCTACACCGATCGGCCGGAGCGTGCGCCGCGGGTCATCGCGAAGGGCCGCGATCTCGTCGCCGCGCGCATTCGCGAGATCGCGGATTCCCATCGCGTGCCGGTCTGCGAGGCACCGCTCCTGACGCGCGCGATCTACTTCAACACCGAGCTCGGCGCGGAGATTCCGGTCGCGCTCTATCTCGCGGTCGCTCGCGTGCTCGCATACGTGTTCGAGCTCAAGGCGGCGCGCGCGCACGGTCGGGCCGCACCGCAGTTCCCGGCCGACCTGCCGATCCCCGAAGGCGTTAGAACCGAGCCTCGAGGAGCCTCGCGATGAGCGTCGCGACGCAATCGATCGGCCGCTTGCAGCTCGTCGGTCTCGGCACGCCGGCGCTGCTCCTCGCGTTGCTCGCGATGGTCGTGATCCCGCTGCCGGCGTGGACGCTCGATCTGCTCTTCACTTTCAACATCGCGCTCTCGCTGATCGTGATGCTGATGGTCGTCTACACGAGCCGGCCGCTCGACTTCAGCGTGTTCCCGACGGTGCTGCTCGTGACGACGCTGCTCCGGCTCGCGCTGAACGTTGCGTCGACGCGCGTGGTGCTCCTGAACGGTCACCAGGGCACCGACGCCGCGGGGCGCGTCATCGAATCGTTCGGCGAGTTCGTCATCGGCGGCAACTATGCGGTCGGCCTCGTCGTGTTCACGATCCTCGTGATCATCAACTTCGTCGTCGTCACGAAGGGCGCGGGACGTGTCTCGGAGGTCAGCGCCCGCTTCACGCTCGACTCGATCCCCGGCAAGCAGATGGCGATCGACGCCGACCTGAACGCGGGGATCATCACGCCGGACGAGGCGAAGCGCCGGCGCGAGGAAGTCGCCCGCGAAGCGGACTTCTACGGCTCGATGGACGGCGCGAGCAAGTTCGTCCGCGGCGATGCCGTCGCAGGCATCCTGATCCTGCTGATCAACCTCGTCGGCGGCATCGTGATCGGCACGATGACGCACGGCATGACGCTCGCCGATGCCGCCGGCAACTATGCGCTCCTGACCATCGGCGACGGCCTCGTGGCGCAAATTCCGGCGTTGATCCTGTCGACCGCGACCGCGGTCATCGTCACGCGCGTGTCGTCGCGCGAGGACATGGGCGAGCAGGTGCGCCGCCAGGTGCTCGGCAGCCCGCGCGCGCTCGCGACGGTCGCCGCCATCGTCGGCGCGCTCGGCCTCGTGCCCGGCATGCCGGCGCTCGTGTTCATCGTGCTTGCCGGATCATTCGGCGGGCTCGCGTACGTGCTGAAACGGCATTCACGGACAGCGGATGCCGGGCTCGATGCGCCGGCTGCGGAGCAGGCGTCGAGCGCGTCGTCGGGCGCCGAGCGCGAGCTTTCCTGGGACGACGTCCCGCCGGTCGACCTGATCGGCCTCGAGCTCGGCTACAAGCTGATCCCGCTCGTCGACCAGAAGCAGGGCGCGACGCTGCTCGGGCGGATCAAGGGCGTGCGACGGAAGCTCTCGCAGGAGCTCGGTTTCCTGATCCATCCGGTGCACATCCGCGACAATCTCGAGCTCGCGCCGACGGTGTATCGGTTCAGCCTGCACGGCGTGCCCGTCGGTGAGGGGGAGGTGCAGCCCGACCTCGAGCTCGCGATCAATCCGGGGCGCGTCTACGGCACGGTGCAGGGACAGCCGACCCGCGAGCCGGCGTTCGGCATGGAGGCCGTCTGGATCGACCCGTCGAAGCGCGACGAGGCGCAGGCGCTCGGCTACACGGTCGTCGACGCGTCGACCGTGATCGCGACGCATCTGTCCCGCGTGCTGAAGACCCATGCGCACGAGCTGCTCGGCCACGACGAGGTGCAGCAGCTCCTCGACCTGCTCGGCCGGTCGCACCCGAAGCTCGTCGAGAGCCTCGTGCCGAAGAGCCTCGAGCTCAACGTCGTGCTCAAGGTGCTGCAGAACCTGCTTCAGGAAGAGGTCGCCGTGCGCGACATGCGCACGATCGCCGAGACGCTCGTGCACCACGCCGCGCGGACGCAGGACCCGGATGCGCTCACCGCCGCGACGCGGGTCGCGCTCGGGCGCGCGATCGTGCAGAGCATCGCCGGCACGCGCGCGGAGATTCCGCTGCTCGCGCTCGATCCGGCGCTCGAGCAGCTGCTCGTGAAGTCGCTCGCGGCGCACGGCCAGACGCTCGAGCCGGGGCTTGCCGAGCGGCTCGGGCAGTCGGTGCGCGAGGCGGTCGCAAGGCTCGAGGCGAACGGCGATCCGGCGATCCTCGTCGTCGCGCCGGAGCTCAGGCCTTGGCTCGCGCGCTGGCTCAGGCCGAGCATCGATGCGCTGCACGTCCTTGCCTACACCGAGATTCCGGATAACCGCGCGGTGCGCATCGTCGCGACGATCGGCCGCGACGACGCGGCGCCCGGCGGGCTTCCGGCGCCACGGACGACCCGAGAGGCGCCGGAACCGAACGGCACAACGCTCATGCGAGAGGGATAGAGCATGAAGATCAGACGCTTCTTTGCGCCGGACATGAGGCGCGCGATTCAGCTCGTGCGCGCCGAGCACGGCGCGGATGCGGTCATTCTGTCGAGCCGCGCGGTGGACGGCGGCATGGAGATCATCTCCGCGGTCGACTACGACGAGGAGCTGATCGCACAGATGATTCAGCCGGGCTCGCGTCCGCGGCAGGACGCGGCGGTCGATGCGACGGCGGCCAGGACGGTCGATGCGACGGGCAGGACGGCCGACGCGACGGCAGGCACGACGGCCGATGCAGCGAGCAGGACGGTCGACGCGGCCGCGAGCACAGTGGCCACCGCGGCGGCGAGCGATACGCCCGCGGCGCCCGCGGACACGGCCCATTGGCGGGGGCGGACGTCACGTGCTGCAATCGTCGATCGGCCGTCGGCGACGTCGACGACTGCGAGCGGGAGCTCGACGCGGAGCGGCGGCCGGATCGCGGGCCTACCCCCGGCGCACCCCGAAGCTCCTCACCGCACGAGCCGCAAGAGCCCGACGCGTGAAACGCACGGTGCGGCCGCGGACGAGACCGTCGCGGCGAGCGCCCGCGAGGGTGTGAAGCACGCGTGCCGCGCCGACGACGTCGCCGTCGTGCGCGCCGGCGACGATCGGACAACACCCTGCGGCGAGGATCCGTCGATCGTTGCGCTTCGCAACGAGCTCACCGCGATGCGCAGCATGTTGTGCCGCCAGCTCGCGCAGATCAGATGGGCCGACCGGCGGATGCTCGAGCCGGAGCGAGCGCTCCTCGCAAGCCGCGTCGCACGACTCGGCCTCGATCCCGACCTCGCCGAGACGCTCGTTGCGGAGGTCGACGATCCGGCTCATGCGCGCGCGTGGCGCGAGGTCATGTACGGGCTCGCGCGGCGGCTCGACGTGCCGAAAGAGGATCCGCTCGACAGCGGCGGCGTCTTCGCGCTCGTCGGTCCGACCGGCGTCGGCAAGACGACGACGATCGCGAAGCTCGCGGCGCGCCACTGCCTGCGTTACGGCCGGGAGTCGCTCGCGCTGATATCGACCGACACGTTCCGTATCGGCGCGCAGCGTCAGCTCGATGCATACGGCGCGATCCTCGGCGTTCCCGTGCGCCAGGCAGGCGGCGCCGCGGAGCTCAAGCGCCTGCTGTCCGCGCTGTCCGACCGAAGGCTCGTGCTGATCGATACCGCAGGGCTCTCGTCACGCGATCGAAGGCTCACCGACGCGTTGGCGAGCCTCGATGTCGACCGGCGCGTTCGCAGGCTCGTCGTGCTCGCCGCGACGATGCAGCAGAGCGTCATGGACGAAGCCGTGACCGCGTTCGGCGGCGACGCGGTCGGGGGCGTCGTGCTGACGAAGCTCGACGAGGCAGACGGCCTGGGTCCCGCGCTGTCCGTGCTGATCCGTCGAAAGCTGACCGCGACGTGGTTGAGTCACGGGCAGCGCGTCCCCGAGGACCTGCGGCTCGCGCGGATCATTCATCTGCTCCGCTGGGCGCTCGACGAGGAGCGGTTCGCGAGGCCCGACGATTCGCCGGACGTCGCGGCGCTCGGCGTGAGGGTCCCGGCGGCGGAGGTGATGCATGCAGGCCTCTGAGCGGGACCAGGCCGCAGGTCTTCGCGCGCTCGCGACGCAGAAGCCGGTCAAGGTCATCGCCGTCACGAGCGGCAAGGGCGGCGTCGGTAAGACGAACGTCGCCATCAACCTTTCGGTCTCGCTCGCGCAGCGGGGCCGCTCGACGCTCCTGCTCGATGCGGATCTCGGCCTGGCGAACGTCGACGTGCTGCTCGGGCTCTCGCCGGCCGCGAATCTCGCGCAGGTCCTCGACGGCACGCTCGAGCTCGAGGACGTGCTGCTCGACGGGCCGGCGGGGTTGAAGATCGTGCCCGCCGCTTCGGGCGTCGCCGCGCTCGCCGACCTCGATGCGCGCCAGTACGGCGGGCTCGTCAGCGCGTTCGCGACGCTGCCCTACGACATCGACGTGATGGTCATCGACACGGCGAGCGGTATCGGCCGCGGCGTGTCGACATTCTGTCAAGCGGCGGACGAGGTGCTCGTCGTCGTGTGCGATGAGCCGAGCTCGCTGACCGACGCCTACGCGCTGATCAAGGTCCTGTCGCGGGAGCGCGGCGTGCGCGAGTTCTCGGTGCTGTGCAACAACGTGCGTAACCCCGCGCACGGGGAGACGCTGTTCCGAACGCTCCTCCGGGCGTGTGACCGATTTCTCGATGTGCGTCTCGCCTATTTCGGGATGGTGCCCGCGGACGAGGCCGTGAAGCGCGCCGTGCGCCGCCAGCAAGCGGTCGTCGAGTGTTATCCGGGCAGCCCGGCCGGCCTGGCATTCAAGGAATTGGCCCGTCGCGCCGATAACGGGGACACGTCCGGGGACGTCTCGGGCCGGCCGGCGTTCTTCCTCGAGCGCCGCGTCGCGGGCGGCGGGGCGCTCGGCGCGCCGACGGACGCGTGAGCCATGTACGCGAGGGAAGCGGCGCTCGACGGCCAGCTCCTGATCGAGCGCTACATGGATCTGGTCCGGCGCATCGCCTACCACATGCTGGGGCGGCTGCCGGCGTCCGTGCAGGTCGAGGACCTGATCCAGGCGGGTGTGATCGGGCTTCTCGAGGCCGGACGACAGTACGACAAGAGGCACGGTGCGAGCTTTGAGACCTACGCGGGCATTCGCATACGAGGCGCGATCCTCGACGAGGTACGGCGCCAGGAGTGGGGCTCTCGCTCGGCCCATCGGACCGCGCGCGAGGTCAGCGAAGCCGTGCGTGCCGTGGAGAGCCGTACCGGGCGCGAGGCTTCTGCGAAGGACGTGGCGACCGAGCTTGGCGTCGACGTCGAGACCTATCACGCGATGCTGCGCAAGGTTACCGAGGCCCGCGTGCTCAGCCTCGACGCGATGTTCGAGACGGACACGGATTACGAGGACCTGTTGCCGGGCGAGTCGGTCGATCCGGCCGCGGCTTGCGTCGACGAAAGCTTCATGGCCGCGGTCGTGGACGCGATCGACGAGTTGCCCGAGCGGGAGAAGCTGGTGCTTTCGCTTTACTACGACGAGGAGCTCAACCTGAAGGAGATCGGCGAGGTGCTCGGGGTCACCGAATCGCGGGTATGCCAGATCCACGGTCAGGCCCTGGCGCGGCTTCGCGCTCGGCTTGGCGATTGGCGTGACGAGAGGCGGGGAAAATGAACATCGACAAGTCCATGAAGGTGCTGGTCGTGGACGACTTCTCGACGATGCGGCGGATCATCCGCAATTTGCTTCGCGAGATCGGTTTCACGAACACGGTCGAGGCCGACGACGGCTCGACCGCTCTGCCGATACTGAAGGCGGGCGGCGTCGATTTCCTGATCACCGACTGGAACATGCCCGGGATGCCGGGCATCGAGCTGCTGAACGCCGTGCGCAGCGACGAGAAGCTGAAGCACATTCCCGTGCTGATGGTCACGGCGGAGGCGAAGCGTGATCAGATCATTCAGGCCGCGCAGGCCGGGATCAACGGCTACATCGTGAAGCCGTTCACCGCGGCCACGCTGCAGCAGAAGATCGAGAAGATTTTCGCGAGCGTGTGAACGGCGGGACGCGAAAGGAAACGCAATGGACCGCGACGAAAGGCTCTCGTGGGCGCGCCGACTGGTCCGCGCGATCGAAGCCGGCGACGAGCAGGCGGAGAACGACGCGGCGAACGCGATCGCGCGTCGCCAGTGCCTGCGCTTGCACGCGGAGCTCGCGCGGATCGCCCAGGAGCTGCGCGAGACGCTGTGCAACGTCGCCGCGGCGGAAGAGCTCGCGCGTATCGCGCATCGGGAGTTGCCCGACACGCACGTTCGACTGAACCAGGTCATTGCGTTGACCGAGGAAGCGGCGCATTCGACGCTGTCCGCGGTCGAGGCGTCGATGCCGCTCGCGGACGGGATCCTGACGGCCGTCGAGCGCTACCGCGCCGAGCACGGCGTGCCGCGGAGCGCGCGAGGCAAGGCGCTCGCCGCGCTCCTCGACGGCGTCGCGGCGAGCGCGGTCGAGCTCCGTCACCGGCTCTCCGACGTGATGATGGCGCAGAGCTTCCAGGACATCACCGGACAGATCATTCGGCGCGTGGCGGGTCTCGTCGCCGATCTCGAAGCCGTGATCGCGAGGAGACAGACAGGCAGGAGCGGGGGCGGCGCGGATGGCTGCCCTTCGAACGTCGGCGAAGGCCCGCCGCTGTCCCGGTCCGGCCCGGACGTCGTCGCCGGGCAAGAGGACGTCGACGAGCTCCTTGCGGAGCTCGGTGTGTAGCCGCGATGGACGCTGCGGAGCCGAGCGGGCCAACGCGCCCGGAGGCACGAGAGGAGTTATGGACGACGAGCTGCTCAAGGACTTTCTGACCGAGGCAGGCGAGCTCATCGAGTCGCTGGACGCGGACCTGCTCGGGCTCGAAGCGTCGCCGAGCGATCGAGACGTGCTGAACGGCGTGTTTCGCGCGTTCCATACGATCAAGGGCGGAGCCGGATTCCTCGGCTTGAAAGCGCTCGTCGACGTCTGTCATCGGGCCGAGGATCTGTTGAATCTGGCTCGGTCCGACGTGCGGCCGCTCGGCGCCGACGATATCGACCTCGTGCTGCGTTCGGTCGACGAGGTCAAGCGCATGCTGGCGGAGCTTCTTGGCGGCAACGAGCCCGTGCCGGCCCCCGACGCGCTGCTGACCGCGCTCGAGCGCGCGACGAGCACGGCGCAGAGCGCAATGGCGCAGGACGCCGATACGTCGGGTTCCGACGCCGATACCGGCGAGGGCACCGGCCGCGGCAAGCGACGGCGACGCCGTCAGCGCGAGCGTCGCCGCGACGGCGAGCCCGAGCGCGCGACGCGCGCGGCGAAGCCCGAGCCCGTCGAGGACGAGCTCGATGCGCTGATCGATGCGATACGTGCCGGAGACATGGACACGGTCCGTGCGCTCGCGCCGGAGGCGGTGCTGGCGGAGGGATCGGACGGCCCGGAGACGTCGTCGTCGGTGCCTTTCGCATCGCCGGCGGACACTCGCGCCGATGAAACGGACGGATCGGAAACGGTCGTCGCGGCAGCGTTGCATGAGGCGCAGAGCGCACCGGGCTCGACGAGCGTCGGCGGGCGGGCTTATCAGAAGCCTGCCGAGGCAACGCTCCGTATCGAGGCCGGACGGATCGACGACGTGATGAACCTCGTCGGCGAGCTCGTGCTCGTCAGGAACCGCCTGGCGGCGCTGCGTAACCGTGTCCGCGACGAGGACCTGAACCGCACGCTGTCGAGTCTCGACCTCGTGACGTCGGACCTGCAATCGTCGGTGATGCGGCTTCGGATGCAGCCGGTCGGCAAGGTCTTCGGCCGCTTCCCGCGCGTCGTGCGCGACCTCGCGCGCCGGCTCGGCAAAGAGGTCGAGCTCGAGACGATCGGCGAGAGCACCGAGCTCGACAAGGGCATGGTCGAGTGTCTCGCCGATCCGCTCG
>CAZKNH010000066.1:0-21556 GCA_964553875.1 uncultured Gammaproteobacteria bacterium
GGGCGGCGCATGCGGGCGAAGCCGGTGAATCAGGGCCGGTCCCGGGAGAAGCGCGACCGGATCCTCCGGGCAATGGACGCGCTGCTCCGCAACAAGCCTTTTGCGTCGATCAGCGTTGCCGAACTGGCCGCGGAGGCGGGGGTCTCTCCCGCGACGATCTACCAGCGATTCAGCAATCGGGATGCGACGGCCTCCGTTCTGCTCGAGCTCTACTATCAGCGCGTCGAGGAGTGGGCGCGACGTCATCGCCGCGACGACGCGATCGAGCGAGCATCGCTGCTCGAGGTGCTCCGCATGATCGCGCGGGACGGGCTGCGTCAGGTGGCCGAGCTCGCGCACATCATGCGTCCCGCGTATCTCTACTCGAGGCACCGTCCCGATCTCGTCGGGCCCGACTGGGCTCGGCTCGAAAAGCTTTCCGTCGAGGGATTCCGCGCGCTGCTCCGCAATCGTGCGGAGGAGATTCGAAACAAGGACGTCGATCGAGCCGCGGCCTTTCTCGCCTACTTCTACAACATGATGTTGCTCGGACCGCTGCTCCACGACGACAGCCCGTGGCCGCTGCTGAAGGACCGCGAGCAGTTCGCATCGGAGCTCGCCACGATGGCGTGGCTGTACCTGACGTGCGGCGAGCCCACCAAAGGAGATCACGCCGTTGAGCCTTCCCGCGCCGCAAGGCCCGTATCGCGTCGGATCCGTTGACTGGCGGATAGTCGATACCAGTCGGCCTGCGCATATCGGCAGCGCTCGAATCGGGCGCGAGCTGTACGCGAAGATCTGGTATCCCGGCGCCCCTTCCGAGCGACGGCCCGAGTTGCTATGGGAGGAGCTCCGAGCGGACGCGAACGTCCCGCGCGCGTTCCGTTACGTCCTCAAAGCGGCGAGGACGCGCACGTCGACCTGCCCGAGCGCTCCTCTGGACCGATCCGCCCGGCTTTCGTCCGTCGTCGTCTACAACCATGGTCTGATCTCGTTCGCGTCCGAGAACACGACGCTGATGGAGCATCTCGCGAGTTGCGGTCACGTCGTGCTCGCGCTCCGTCATGTCGAGCAGATGGCCGAGCTCCATGCGCTGAATCGGCGCGATTCCGCATCGAAGCGGAAGGCCGACGCGGAAGCAGCCCGTCAACTGCGGATGTCCCCGCCCGAGGAGCGAGCGCGGCTCGCCGTCGAGTATTACCGGCAATCGGTCAACACCAATCTCATCGTCGGGGAACGAGCTCGCGATACCTCGTTCGTGCTCGATCGACTGCAAGAAGCGCTGCAACGCGTGCCGGGCGTCGACGAAGCCGACGTCGACTGCGATGCGATCCACGCCGCCGGCTTCTCTGTGGGCGGGGCGATCGCGACGGAGACGGCGCGTCGGGACGGCCGCGTGAAGTCGGTGACCAACCTCGACGGCGGGTTCTACGGCACAGAGCCGCCGATACGTCAGCCTTACTTGATGATGTACAGCGCCGCCAACGAAGGGATCAACGATCTGCTGCTCCCGGAGCATGCGGTGCGCCGCACGCTCGCGAACACGGCGCACCTCAACTACCACGACGTTTCCGTGTTGCTGCCTTTCCTCCGCTATACGGGCGTTACCGGCAAGGTGAATCCACGCGAGCTCATCGTGCTTCGCAACTCGGCGGTCGAGGCATTCATTCGAGCGGTCGACGAGACGTCGGTGTCCTCGGCGAATTCTTGATCGACGCCTTGACTCGTTCGCCGTCGGTTCGACTGCTCGTCACGGCTAGCCATCATCGCTTCGCTCGCGTGCAGCGTTTGCGCGTGCCGGCGGGCTCAAGGCATGTGCGCGATGCCCTCCGGCATCTTGACCCAGGAGTGCATCCGCTCCTCGTAAACGGAGAAGGCCGGCGCCGGAAAGGTCGGATCCGCGAACGCACCGACGGGTATGGCGATGCTGTCGTCCTGACCTTCGTTCGTGTAGTAGACGGTCGCGCCGCAGGTGGGGCAGAAGTTGAATGCGGCGCGGCCGCCCTCGTCGCCGACGCGGACGAACACGCTCGACGTGCCGCTCACGGACGCGGCGGCTCTCGGGAAACGCGCTTGAGCGCCGAAAACGCTTCCCGTTCTGCGTTGGCATGCGAGGCAATGGCAGACGGACACGCGAATGGGCTCGGCCGAGACCGTGACCTTCAGCTGTCCGCAGGAGCAAGACGCTACGCGTTCAGGCATCTCGTTCTCCGTTGCTTTGGAAAGCCGGTCGACGTGTGGTCGATCGTCCGTGCGATGTGCGGTTCGAAGTGCCAGGATACGCGCTCCCATCCCCTGCGCGTCGCAACGCTCGGCGAGCGCCCGTGCGCAGGTCGTCAGCGTGCGCGCCGACCGGCGAGGACCCAGCCTAGGGCGATGAGGCCCAGTCCGCCGACGACGAGGAAAAGCCAGTCGTAGAGCGGCACGTGCATCGGCATGTCCCGCACGTGATGGAGCGCGAGCAGGTGGTGATCGATCACGCCCTCGACGAGATTGAAGATCCCCCAGCCCAGTAGCAGTTGCCCCGCGAGCATCCGGCCCGTAGCAGGCGCGGTTCCATTTCGTCCTTCGCGCCAAAGCAGCACGACGCCGATCAGCGTGAGCACGAACGTGCCGGCGTGAAAGTAGCCGTCCCAGCGCATGTTCCTGGCCATCGCTTCCATCGTGAGCGGCGGGAGGACGGCCGAGCCCATGTTGTGCCATTGCGCGATCTGGTGAAACAGAATTCCGTCGACGAAACCGCCGAGGCCGAGTCCGAGCAAGAGACCGGCGGCGGGAGCGGGATTACGGGCGTATGGACGCGTTCGTCGCGGCTCGTGCTCGACGGCCCGGGTGGCGAGTGTTCGCGGCATCGGGTGTCTCCTGCGCTTGTCGGGACGGCGGCCGTCGTGCGCGAAGCGTGCCAAGGTGCGGCGGACGCGGGTGTAAGCGCGCCCGCGACAAGCGCGCGCTCAGGCCGCGGCTGCCGTCTCGATCTCGCCTGCGCCGAGCTTCCTGAGCAGCCGCTCGGCCTCGCGGATGCGGTCGGCCTCCGACTCCGCGCGCCACGAGAACTTGAGCGTGTACGGACCGTCGAGCCGATAGCGTTCCGGCTCGTCCTCGACGAGCGCGATCAGCACGGCCGGATCGACGTTCGCACGCTCGCCGAAACGCAGTGATCCGCCGGTCGGCCCTGCCTGCAGCTTCGCCGCGCCGAGCTGCTGCGCAAGCAGCTTGAGCCACGTGATCGCGAACAACGTCTTCGTCGGCGGCGGCAGCAGACCGAAGCGGTCGATCAGCTCGACCTGGAGCTGATCGAGCTCCTCGCGCGACGTCGCGTTCGCGATCCGCTTGTAATGCACGAGGCGCGTGTGCACGTCCGGCATGTAGTCCTCGGGGATCAGCGCCGGAAGCCCGAGCTCGATCTCCGGGCCGTGCGTGAACGGGTCCTCGAGATCGGGCTCCCGTCCTTCCTTCAGCTCCTTGACGGCGCGCGCGAGCAGCTCGTTGTACAGCGTGAAGCCGATCGCCTGGATCTGCCCGCTCTGGCCCTCGCCGAGGAGCTCGCCTGCGCCGCGAATCTCGAGATCGTGCGTCGCGAGCGCGAAGCCTGCGCCCAAGCCCTCGAGCGATTCGATCGCCTCGAGCCTCTTTTGCGCGTCCGGCGTCAGCGAGCGCAGCGGCGGCGCGATGAGATACGCATAGGCCTGATGGTGCGAGCGGCCGACGCGGCCGCGCAGCTGATGGAGCTGCGCGAGGCCGAGCATGTCCGCGCGGTTGATGATGATCGTGTTCGCGGTCGGGATGTCGATGCCGCTTTCGATGATCGTCGTGCAGACCAGCACGTTGAAGCGCCGATGGTAGAAGTCGAGCATGACCTCTTCGAGCGCGCGCTCGGACATCTGTCCGTGCGCGACGCGGATCGACGCCTCCGGCAGCAGATTCCTGAGCTCTTCGGCGATCTGCTCGATGTTCTCGACGCGGTTGTGCACGAAGTAGACCTGGCCGCCGCGGCGGAGCTCCCTGAGCACCGCATCGCGGATCTGCCGGTCGTGCCATTCGCCGACGAACGTCTTCACGGCGAGCCGGTCCGCGGGCGGTGTCGCGATGATCGAGAGATCCCGGAGGCCCCCCAGCGTCATGTTCAGCGTGCGCGGGATCGGCGTCGCGGTCATCGTCAGCACGTCGACCTCGGCACGCAGCTTCTTCAGCTGCTCCTTGTGCTTCACGCCGAAGCGGTGCTCCTCGTCGATGATCACGAGCCCGAGCCGCTTGAAGCGGACGTCCTTCGACAGGAGCCTGTGCGTGCCGATCACGATGTCGACGCTGCCGTTCGCGAGGCCGTCGAGCGCCTCCTTGCTCTCCTTCGCGCTCCTGAATCGCGACAGAAGCTCGACGCGCACCGGCCAGTCCGCGAAGCGGTCGGCGAACGTGCGATAGTGCTGCTGCGCGAGCAGCGTCGTCGGCACGAGCACCGCGACCTGATGCCCCGCGTGCACGGCGACGAAGCTCGCGCGGAGCGCGACCTCGGTCTTGCCGAAGCCGACGTCGCCGCAGACGATCCGGTCCATCGGCCGCTTGCTCCTCAGGTCCGCGAGCACCTGCTCGATCGCGGCGAGCTGATCGTCCGTTTCCTCGAACGGAAACTCGAGCGCGAAACGCCGGTAGGCGTCCTCCGCGACGTCGTACTCCGTGCCTTCGCGCGCGGCCCGCTTCGCGTAGAGATGAAGGAGCTCGGCCGCGACGTCGCGCGCCTGCTGCGCGGCTTTGCGTTTCGCCTTTGCCCACTGGTCCGTGCCGAGGCGATGGAGCGGCGCGTTGTCCGGATCGGCGCCCGTGTAGCGCGTCACGAGGTGCAGGCTGTGCACGGGCACATAGAGCTTGTCGCCGCCCGCGTACTCGAGCACGAGGAACTCGGTGAGCACGCCGTCGACCTCGAGCGTCGTGAGGCCGCGGTAGCGTCCGATGCCGTAATCCTCGTGCACGACCGGCGCGCCGACGCGCAGGTCCGTCAGCTCGCGAATGACGGCTTCGGGGTCCCGGACCGGGCGGCGTCTGCGCTGGCGCTGCCGTGGTCGCTCCATGCCGAGCTGCTCGGCCGTGAGCACGCGCAGCTTCGACCCGGGAAGCCGGACTCCCGCCTCGAGCTCGCCTACGGCGATGCCGAGGCGGTCATCGCCTTCGACGAACGCGCTCCAGCCGGGCAGCGACTTCGGCGCATAGCCGCGGCCGCGCAAGAGCTCGAGCAGCATCTCGCGGTGCCCGGGCGATGACGTCACGATCAGCGTGCGGTCGTCGGGCGATGCGTCGAGCCAGCGCGCGATCCGGTCGGCGTCCTCCGCGACGCCGGCCGCGAGCGGATGCTCCGCGGGTGAATTCTCGCCCTCGCCTTCGTCGAGCCGCGACTGCACGAGCTGCAGCGTCGGATGCCTCGCGAGCGCCGCGAACACGTCCTCCGGGCGGAAGAACGCGTGATCCGGCGCGAGCACGGGCCGCTCGATGTCGCCGCAGAGCTGCTCGTAACGCTCCTCGATCAGCCGCCAGCCGGCCTCGAGACCGGCCGCCGCGTCGTCGACGAGCACGACGAGGCCCGCGTCGTCGCCTTCGGCCGCGAGGTAGTCGAGCAGCGAAACCGTCTCGTCGAAGAAGAGCGGCAGGTAGTACTCGATGCCCGCCGGGAGCTGCGCTTCGGAGATGTCGCGGTACAGCGTGCACTTCGTCGGGTCGGATCTGAACGTTGCACGAAAGCGCTGCCTGAAGCCTTTGATCGCTTCCGGGTCGAACGGGAACTCGCGCGCGGGCAGCACGCGGACGCGGTCGGTCTCCGCGCGCGTGCGCTGCGTCTGCGGATCGAACGTGCGCAGCGTCTCGATCTCGTCGTCGAAGAAATCGATCCGTACGGGTTCGGCCGCGCCGGCCGGGAAGACGTCGAGCAGCGCGCCGCGCACGGCGAACTCGCCGGCCTCGGCGACCTGCTCGACGCGCATGTAGCCGTGCTCGGCAAGCTGCCGCACGAGCGTGTCGCGGTCGACGACCTGGCCGACCGCGAGCTCGAGCGAGCGCCCGAGGATGAACGCGGGCGGCGGCAGACGGCTGAGCAGCGCGTCGGCGTCGACGACGAACACGCGGCGCTCGTGCCGCGCGAGCCGGTAGAGCGCGGTCAGACGCTCCGCGAGCAGGTCCTGCGGCGGCGAGATCGGCTCGTACGGCAGCGTCTCGTAGTCCGGAAAGCGCTGCGCGACATGCTCGCCCGCGAAGAACGCGAGCTCGCGCTCGAGCCGGTCGGCGAGCGCGGCCGTCGGCGTGACGATCACGACAGGCCCCGGATGGCGTGCGGCGGCTTCCGCGGCGGCGAGCGCGACCGCGGCGCCGGGTAGATGTCCCCAGCGCACGCGGCGGCGCGAAGGCGTCGGCATCGGGAGGCCGAGGAGCGGCGTTTCCGGCTTCATCGGACGTTCGGGAAAAAGGCGAATTATTCCACAGAAGGTCGGCAGGCAGGCTTCGACCTGCCGTGCGCCGCGTCGTTCCGCGCGGGCTCGGCCAGCGGCCGGAGACAAGCTATCGAGAAGCCCTTGCGGACAGCCGAAAGCGGCAGTCAGGAGGGGACAGGGGATTTGGAACGCGTGCGGCCGCGAAATCGGAGGCGCGCATTCGAGCGCCTCCGGGACGAACTACCGGGTCCGACGTCCAACGACGAGACGCCGGCGGCTACACGCCAGTCTGAGGTCGGCTAACGCCGAACGACCGAGTGAATGACGTGCTCGTACTCGAAGTACACGACGAAATCCGCGTACTCCCACCGCGTGATCGGCGGATCGCCGACGGGCGCCCCTTTCGAGATCGGCGCCCCGAACCTGGATTCGACGCGCGCCATCGTCATCCCGCGCGCCGGACGCGCGGAGGCCGTCCGAGCCGCCGCCTCGACCCCATCGATCAGCAGCACGTCGCCGATGGCCGACGGTGCCGCGGCCGCGAGCAGTATAGCCAGTGATCTAGTCAGCCACATCGCGTCAGACCTCTCGTGGACCGGCGAGACTATAACACCGCGCTTCCGGCCTCCTACCGGCGCGCCGTTCGTTTTTGAGGCATAGGTCACAGAACGAGCACGGCCTCGTCCGGCTGACCTCGTTTCGCCCGGCGTGCTTTAATGCGCCGATGTTTCAGCCCGTCGAAGCCTTCATCGGCCTGCGCTACGTGCGCTCGCGCCGCCGGCGCGGCATCGTGTCGTTCATGAGCGGCGCGTCGCTGATCGGCGTCGCGCTCGGCGTCGCCGCGCTGATCGTGATCCTCTCCGTGATGAACGGCCTCGAGTCAGAGCTTCGCACGCGGCTCCTGAGCCTCACGGCGCACGCGACGATCACCGCGAACGAAGGTCTCGACGACTGGCGCACGCTCGCGGCGCGGGTCGGCGAGCGCGCAGGGGTCGAAAGCGTTTCGCCGTACGTCACGCTGCAGTCGATGCTCGGCTCCAGAACGAATCTCGTGCCGGCCGTCGTCCGCGGCATCGTGCCGGACGAGGAGCATGTGATTTCCGAAGGGCTCCTGATGATGGACGACGGCCGGCTCGACGCGCTCGAGCCGGGCGCGCGTCAGCTGATCCTCGGCCGTACGCTTGCCGCAATGCTCGGCGTGCGCAACGGCGACACGCTGAACGTCCTCGTGCCGCGCGTCGCGAACGGCCAGCCCACCGCCGCGCTCTTCGGCTTCACCGTCGCCGGTGTGTTCGACGCCGGCGTGCCGGATCACAACATGGGGCTCGCGCTGACGCACGTCGAGGACGCGAGCATTCTCGACGGCCTTCGCGGACGCCCGGAGGGGATCGCCGTGCGGCTCGACGACGCGCTCGCCGTTCGGGCGTTCCGCTCGTCGATCGCGGATCTGCTCGAAGGCGGCAAGCTCTCTTACTCCGACTGGACCGAGGAGCACGCGAGCTATTTCACGGCGATTCGCATCGAGAAGACGATGATGACGATCATCCTGATGTTCATCGTCGGCGTCGCGGCGTTCAACATCGTCGCGTCGCTGATGATGGTCGTCACCGAGAAGAAGCGGGACGTCGCGATCCTGCGCACGGCAGGGCTCGAGCCGGGCCGCGTCGCGCGAATCTTCTTCGTGCAGGGCACCGCGATCGGGCTCGCCGGCACGCTGGCCGGCACCGCGCTCGGGCTCGCGCTCGCGTTCAACGTCGACGTGATCGTGCCGTGGCTCGAGGAAACGTTCGGGTTTCGCATCTTCCCGGGCGACGTGTACTACGTGACCGAGGTGCCGTCCGAGGTCCACTTCGCCGATGCCGTCACGATCCCGCTCGTCGCGTTCGCGCTGACCGTGCTCGCGACGATTTATCCCGCACGCCGCGCCGCGGCGATCCACCCGGCGGAAGCGCTGCGCTACGAATGACGGCCGCCGGTTCGATGCGCTTTCGGTTACCGAGATGAAGCAGCCGTACGAGCTGTCGATTGCCGCACGCTATCTGCGCGCCCGCCGCGGCGAGAGCTTTATCTCGTTCATTTCGCTCGTTTCGATGATCGGCATCGGGCTTGCCGTTGCGGTACTGATCGTCGTGACGTCGGTCATGGACGGTTTCGAATACGAGCTGCAACGCAGGATTCTCGGCGTGGCTTCGCATGCGTCGATTTACGGGGCGGATGGCACGCTCGACGACTGGGTCGAGCTTCGGGAGCGTGCGCTCGCACGCGGCGACGTCGTCGGCGCGGCGCCGTTCGTCGAGGACCAGGGCATGGCGATCGCGTGGGAGCCCGCGGTCGGCGAGCATGCGTCGGAAACGGCGGCGGAGCCGGTCGATGAAACCGACGGCACGGCCACGATCGCGACGGCGGGGCTTCTGATCCGCGGCATCGATCCGGCGCTCGAGCCGACCGTGTCGGATCTCGACGAGCTGATGCGGTCCGGCAGCTTCGCGACCCTCGAGCCGGGCGGCTACCGAATCCTGATCGGCGTGGGCGCCGCGGAGACGCTCGGCGTCGACGTCGGCGACCGGCTCGTGCTCGCGCTCGCGAAGAGCCCGATGGTGACGCCGGTCGGCATCCAGCCGCGTCGGCGGAGCTTCACGGTCGCGGGCATCTTCGACGCCGGGATGTACGAATACGATCAGGGTCTCGCGCTCGTGCACATCGACGACGCCGCGCGGCTCTTTCGCACGGGCGGGCAACCTTCCGGTCTGCGCCTCGCAGTCGCGGACGTCTATGCGGCTCCGGCGATCGCGCTCGAGCTCGCCCGCTCGGCGAGCGAGAACACGTACGTCAGAAACTGGACGCAGGAGCACGTGGCCTTCTTCGCATCGATCCGCCTCAGCAAGTCGATCATGTTCGTCATCCTGTCGATGGTCGTCGCCGTTGCGGCATTCAACATCGTGTCGACGCTGGTCATGGTCGTGCGCGACAAGCGAGGCGACGTCGCGATCCTGCGCAGCTTCGGTGCGCCGCCGTCGAGCATCATGAAGGTGTTCGCGAGCCAGGGAACCCTTATCGGGCTCGTCGGCACGCTGTTCGGGCTGCTGCTCGGCCTTGCGGTGACGACGCAGCTGCAGAACGTGGTCGATCTGCTCGAGGCCGCGTTCGACATCGACCTCTTGTCCGCCGAAGTCTACTGGCTCGGCGAGCTGCCGAGCCGGCTGCGCATCGCGGAGATCGGCCGCATCTGCGGGCTCGCGCTGCTCCTCGCGATCGTAGCGACGATCTATCCGGCGCTCGCCGCCGCCCGTCAACCGCCTGCGGAGGCCTTGCGATATGAGTGAAGCACGCGCGGAAGCCGCGGCGTCTCCGGTCCTCGTCGCGCGCGGTCTCGTGAAGACGTTTCACGAGGCCGGGCGCACGCTCGAGGTGCTGCGCGGTATCGATCTCACGGTCGACGCCGGCGCGCGTATCGCGATCGTCGGCGCGTCGGGATCCGGCAAGACGACGCTTCTGCAGCTTCTCGGCGGTCTCGACGAGCCGACGGCGGGCGAGGTCATCGTCGCCGGCGAGAACATGACGCGCCTCAACAATGTCGAGCGGGGCCGGCTGCGCAACCGTGCGCTCGGCTTCGTCTACCAGTTCCACCATCTGCTGCCCGAGTTCACGGCGCTCGAGAACGTCGCGATGCCGCTCCTCGTGCGGCGCGTCAAGGTTGCGGAGGCCGAGCGCGCCGCGCGCGAGCTGCTCGAGCGGGTCGGTCTCGGCGAGCGGCTCTCGCACCGTCCAGGGCAACTCTCGGGCGGCGAGCGGCAGCGCACGGCCGTGGCGCGCGCGCTCGTCACGCGTCCGGCCGCGGTGCTCGCGGACGAGCCGACCGGCAATCTCGACAGGCCGACCGGGCAGCGCGTGTTCGATCTGATGCTCGAGCTGAACGCGTCGCTCGGCACGAGTCTCGTCGTCGTCACCCACGACCCGGATCTCGCGGCGCGGATGGACACCGTGCTCGAGCTCAAGGACGGTCTGCTGATTCCGGCGTAGCGTGCCGGTCGCGCGGGGCATGCGGCCGGGACGGATGCCGCGCGGTCCGAGCCTCCCGGTAATCGCGGCGGTCGTCTGCGCGGCGGTCTTCGCCGTGCACCGCCTTCCGGACCTCCCGGGCCCGGCGTGGCTCGTCGCGGCCGCGATCGCCGTGCTGCTCGCGCTTTCGCGCGCCGATACGCGGTGGCTCGCGCTCGTCATCGCCGCGTGCGTCTACACGGTCGTGAACGCCGAGCGGCGGCTCGCCGGCCGGCTTCCGGACGAGGCGACGGGCAGCGACTTCGCGGTCGTCGGCTGGGTCGCCGGATTTCCGACCGGGACGCCCGAGCGCATGACGTTCTCGTTCGTCGTCGAGGAGGCGGAGGATCCTCGCGTTCCGAAGCGGCTGCGTCTCGGCTGGTACGACGCGCCGGCATCGCTTCGCGCCGGGGAGCGTTTCGCGCTGACCGTGCGGCTGCGCGCGCCGCGCGGGCTCGCGAATCCGGGCGGGTTCGACTACGAGCAGTGGCTCCTCGTGAACGATTTCGGCGCGACGGGCTACGTGCGCGCCGGCGAGCGGATCGAGGCCGGGCCGCCGAGCCTTGCGCGCTGGTGGCTCGGCGTGCGGCGCACCGCGGCGGAGCGTCTCGCCGAGGCGATACCCGACGCCGACGCTCGAGCGCTCGTGATCGCGCTCGCGATCGGCGAGCGTTTCGGATTCACGGACGCGCATTGGGAAAACCTGCGCCGTACCGGCACGAGTCATCTCGTCGCGATCTCGGGGCTCCACGTCGGGCTCGTCGCGATGTTCGCGTTCGTGATCGTGCGGCGCGCGTGGCTCTTGCTGCCGCAGCGGGTCGTGCACGTCGATCTCGAGGTCGCCGCGGCGAGTGCGGCCGTCGCCGCGGTCGTGTACGCGGCGCTCGCGGGCTTCGCGGTGCCGACGCAGCGTTCCGCCGTGATGATCCTCGTCGGGCTCGCGGTCGCCGTGAGCCGGCGCTCCGGCGCGTGGGGGCAGGGGCTTGCCGTGGCCGTGCTGATCGTGCTGGCGCTCGACCCGTTCGCCGTGCTGTCGGCGTCGTTCTGGCTGTCGTTCGGCGCGGTCGCGCTGCTCGTCGCGCTCGCTACGCGACGCTTCGCACGCATCGCGGAGCCACGAGCGGTCGCACGCATCGGTCGGCAGGCGAAGTCGCTCGCGGCGCTGCAGCTCACGATGAGCTTCGGGCTCGTGCCGATCGTCGCGGCGTGGTTCGGCGAGATGTCCATCGTCTCGCCGATCGCGAATCTGGTCGCGATTCCGTATTTCAGCTTCGTGCTCGTGCCGGCGACGCTCGCCGTGCTGGCCACCATCGCGCTCGCGCTGCCCGGCGCCGAGTGGGTCGCGACGCTCGCGGCGACGCTCGCGAGCTTCGCGTGGACGTTGATCGATGCGGCGGCCGCCGTGCCGGGGGCGGCGATCACGTTGCCACGCCCGAGCGGAGTCGTCACGGTGCTCGCGCTCGTCGGCATCGTGCTCGGTCTGCCGGCCCATCCGTTGCCGGGTCGGCTCCTCGCGTGGTGCGTGCTGCTGCCGGTCGTCGTCCCGGTCACGGAGCGCCCGCCGCCCGGCAGCGCGTACGCCATCGTGCTCGACGTCGGTCACGGGCTCGCGGTCGTGGTCGAGACCGCGACGAAACGCCTGCTCTACGATACCGGTCCGAGCTTCCCGTCCGGCTTCGATACTGGCGCCGACGTGGTGCTGCCTGCGCTCGCGGCGCGGGGCGGCGGCCTCGACGTCCTGATCGTGAGCCATGCCGATAACGATCATGCGGGCGGCGCGCGCGCGGTGCTCGATGCGTATCCGGGCGCCGACGTGATCGCGGGTCCGGACGTTTCCGGCCTTCCGGCGACGACGTGCGTCGCGGGCATGAGCTGGCGCTGGGACGACGTCGACTTCGACGTGCTGCATCCCGAGCCGGGCTTCCGGCCGCTCGGCAACGACAGCTCCTGCGTGCTGAAAGTCACGGCTGCGGGCGGATCGCTGCTCGTGCTCGGCGACGTCGAGCGGCGCGGCGAGCGCGCGCTCGCCGCGAACGCGCGCACGGCGGCCGACGTCGTCGTCGTCGCGCATCACGGCAGCGCGACGTCGTCGACTCCGGCGCTCGTCGACGCCGCCCGCGCACGCTTCGCGCTCGTGTCCGCGGCGCACGCGAATCGATGGGGCTTTCCGCGTCCCGACGTCGTCGCGCGCTGGGAGACGGCCGGCGCCGAGGTGCGCTCGACCGCGACGGCAGGCGCACTGCACGTCGAGATCCGCGACGACGGCATCGGGATCGTCGGCGAACGCGAGCGCCGTCGCCGATACTGGCACGCGGACTGACGGGGGCCGATGCCGTGGCGGAAGCCTCCGTCCGGACGGAAAAGCGAGCAACGGTTCTCAGAAATGGCCGATCGTTCCTGGTGCGCCGTAGGGGGCCGCGCTATAGTGCGGCCCCGGTTCATCGGAGCGACGGATTCCATGCTCGAGATCGTGCAAGCCGGCGGCTGGCTGATGGTGCCGATCATCGCGTGCTCCATCATCGCGGCGGCGATCATTCTCGAACGGCTGTGGACGCTGCAGGAGAAGCGCGTCCTTCCGAAGCACATCGTCTCGTACGTGCGTGAATGGATGGAGCACAACGAGCTCGAGCCCGAGCACTTGCAGCAGCTGCATCAGAGCTCGCCGCTCGGACAGATTCTCGCCGCCGGTCTCGCGAGCCGCGGCCTGCCGCGCGACATCGTCCGGGAGCGCATCGAGGACAGCGGCCGGCATGTCGTGCACGAGCTCGAGCGGTACCTGAACCCTCTGCATACGATCGCGTCCATCAGCCCTCTGCTCGGGCTCCTCGGCACGGTCATCGGCATGATCAAGGTGTTCGCCGCGATCATGGAGAACGGCGTAGGCAGCCCCGCGTCGCTCGCGGGCGGCATCTCCGAGGCGTTGATCACGACGGCCGCGGGCCTCTCGGTCGCGATTCCGGCCCTGATCGGTCATCGCTACCTGAGGAGCCGCGTCGACGGGCTCGTCGTGAAAATGGAGAAGGAGGCCTGGAGGTTCCTCGAGACGCTTCCGACCCAGGAGGCGTACGTGTACGAGTACCCCGAGCAAAGCGCTAGGCCGCTGCGACGCAGGGCCTGATCGCACGCGTGAGCTCGCGGGGCGAGGCGCCGTGCGCGGCTTTTCGCGCCCGGTCGAGCCTGTGTCGAGCGCACAATGGGCGGCCCGGAAAGCTTAGCTGCCGAATCAAGCGCGGTCCGTCGAGTGATACGCGTCGCAGTGGGCCCGATGGGCGCTTCGCGCCGGCCGCTCGGCGCTGTAGACTGCACGGCTTGCGGGCCCGGGAGCGCGGCGAGCCGACGCATGCAGGGCCCGGAGACGTAAGAACCGAGCAGGAAACGTGCAGCTCAAGACCCGTTCGAAAGACCAGCCGGAAATCAATCTGACGTCGCTGATCGACGTCGTGCTCCTGCTCTTGATCTTCTTCATGGTGTCGACGAGCTTCGTGCGCGAGGCCGAGATCAATCTGCGCCTCCCGGAGGCGAGCGCGAACGCGCAGTCGGAAGCGCCGGCCAACGCGCTCGAGATCACGGTGACCGAAGCGGGCGCCTACCTCGTCAACGGCCGTCCGCTCGTGAACAACGAGCGTCGAACGTTGCGCGCTGCGATCGAGCGTGTGCTCGGCGAGGAGCGCAACGTGCCGGTGTATATCCGCGCGGACGCGAACGCGACGCATCAGGCCGTCGTCACGGCGATGGACGTCGCGGGCCAGCTCGGCTTCGTCAACGTCAACATTGCGACCGTCACACCGCCCGATGCCTGATCGCCCGTCGCCGCTCGCGCCCGGCGCATCGTCGTCGGCCGGCTGCGGGCGGATCGAGATCGATGCGCGTCGCGAAGGGTGAAGCGGCTGCGGTTTACCGCCGCCTGCTCCGCTACCTCCATCCTCACCGCTTCATCATCGCGGGAGCGACCGTCGCCGCCGTTTTCTACGGCGGCGGAACCGTTTTGCTGCCGCTCTTGCTCGGCGACGTCGTCGCCGCGTTCGACACCGAAGCGCTCGTCCAGCAGATCGAAGAGGGCGGGTATCTCGTTGCGAACCCGTGGATGCTGCCGCTCGCGATCGCGGTCGTCTTCGCGGTCCGCGGCGTCATGGATTTCCTGATGGTCTACGGGCTCGGATGGGTCGGGCGGTCGGTCGTTCGCGATCTGCGCGCGGAGCTCTTCGGTCACTATCTCGTGATGCCGTCGAGCGACATCGACCAGGCGTCGTCGGGCGACCTGATCTCGAAGCTGACCTACAACACCGAGCAGGTCGCCGAGGCGATGTCGAATGCGATCGTCGTGCTCATCCGCGACACGCTGACGATCGTATTGCTCGTCGGCATGATGATCTGGCTCAGCCCGCCGCTGACCGTGCTCGTCGCCGTCGTGGGTCCGACGATCGGCGCGCTCGTCGGCTACATGAGCAAGGCGTTCAGGCGCCACAGCGCGCGCATCCAGAGCTCGATGGGCGACGTCACGCGGGTCGCCGAGCAGATGCTGCAGGGACACCGGATCATCAAGGTCTTCCAGGGGCAGGACTACGAGCGCGGCCAGTTCGACTCGATCAACCAGCGCAACTTCCGCCTGAACATCCGGCTCACCGCGACGCGGGCGGCCGGGGATACGGTGACTCAGTACGTCGTCGCGCTGGGCGGTGCGGCCGTGATCTTCGTCTCGCTCACCGACTGGGTGCGGCCCGATCTCAACGCGCAGACCTTCGTCGAGTTCCTCGCGTACATGGCCATGCTGCTCGCGCCGCTGAAGCGGGTCGTCAACATCAACGTGTCCCTGCAGCGCGGCATTGCGGCGGCGCAGGACGTTTTCGAGACGATCGACGGGCCGGTCGAGCAGGACACCGGCACGGAGCCGATCGAGCGTGCGCGGGGCGACATCGAGTACCGCAACGTGTCGTTCGGCTACAGCGGCCGCAGCACCCGCGTCCTGCACAACGTGAGCTTTCGTGCACCCGCGGGCTCGACCGTCGCGCTGGTCGGCCGCTCCGGAAGCGGCAAATCGACCGTCGCGAATCTGCTCCCGCGCTTCTACGAGATCGATGAAGGGGAGATTCTCCTCGACGGCATCGATATCCGCCGCTACCGGCTCGCGGATCTGCGCCGCCAGATCGCCTTCGTGAGCCAGGACGTCGTGCTGTTCGACGATACGATCGCGAACAACATCGCGTACGGCGCGCTCGCAGGCTGCTCGCGCGAGGAGATCGAGCGTGCGGCCGAGGCCGCGCACGTATCCGAGTTCGCGGCCGCGCTGCCCGACGGGCTCGATACCGAGGTCGGCGAGCGCGGCGTGCTCCTGTCGGGCGGCCAGCGCCAGCGAATCGCGATCGCGCGGGCGCTTCTGAAAAACGCGCCGGTGCTGATCCTCGACGAAGCGACGTCCGCGCTCGATACGGAGTCCGAGCGGCGTGTGCAGAGCGCGCTCAACCGGTTGATGGAAGGCAGGACGACGCTCGTGATCGCGCATCGGCTGTCGACGATCGAGCGCGCGGACCTGATCGTCGTGATGTCCGAGGGCCGGATCGTCGAGACCGGCACGCATGCGACGCTACTCGAGAAGGGCGGGCATTACGCCGCGCTCTACCAGATGCAGTTCGCGGACTGACGGCTCCGCGGCCGCTTCGCGCGGAGGAAGAGTTGAACGCATGGCACAGACGGGCGGCGCGCGCGGCCCTGCACGTCTGGTACGGCGATAGCGCCTGGCGATGGCCGCTGTGGCCGCTCGCCGCGCTCTTTCGCGGGCTCGTCGCGGCGCGCGCCGCGGCGTATCGCGCAGGCGTGAAGCGCAGCGTGCGCTTGCCGGTGCCGGTCGTCGTCGTCGGCAACGTGACCGTCGGCGGGACGGGCAAGACGCCGTTCGTGATCTGGCTCGCGCGCGAGCTCGCCGCACGCGGCCATTCTCCCGGCATCGTGACCCGCGGCTACCGCGGCAATGCCGTACGTACGCCGCATCGAGTGACGCCTGTGTCCTCGGCGGATGACGCCGGCGACGAGCCGGTGCTCCTCGCGGTGCGCACCGCCCGCCCCGTCGTCGCCGCGGCCGATCGAGTCGCGGCCGCCGAAGCATTGCTCGCGGAAGCGCCCGACGTCGACGTCCTCTTGTCCGACGACGGCCTGCAGCACTATCGGCTCGCGCGCGCGTTCGAGATCGCGGTCGTCGACTCGGTGCGCGGCTTCGGCAACGGCTTGTGTCTGCCCGCCGGGCCGCTGCGCGAGCCCGTGGCGCGGCTTGCGACCGTCGACGCGGTCGTCGTGAACGACGGCGGCGGGGGGGCGCGTGAGGACGCCTTCTCCGACCGTGCGGGAGCGCTTCGTGGGATTCCCGGCGGCGTGCTGCGCGTGCCGATGACGCTTACCGTCACGCGCGTCTATCGGGTCGCCGACGGCGCCGAGACGTCGCTCGAAGCGTTCGCCGGCCGCACCGTGCACGCCGTCGCCGGCATCGGCGATCCGGAGCGATTCTTCCGCATGCTCGAGCGCGTCGGCATCGACGTGCTGCGGCACCCGTTGCCCGACCACGCGCGGCTGCGCGCCGAGGATCTGCCGCGGGAGCCGGCCGTCCCGGTGCTCGTGACCGAAAAGGATGCGGTGAAGCTGCGCGGCGCGGCGCCGGCGGACGTCTGGTGCGTCGCGGTCGACGCGGTCGTCGGCGCGGCCGAAGGCGAACGGCTCGTGTCCGCGATCGAAGCCGTGATGCTGGCGCATGCTCGCGCGGGCGCCGATCATCGACCCCGTACGTAGAATTCTCTGGATCGAGCCACGTATGCCCGACGATTTCAGCGTAGTGATCCCGGCCCGGTACGCGTCGAGTCGCCTGCCGGGCAAGCCGCTCGCCGATATCGGCGGTCGGCCGATGATCGCGTGGGTGCACGAGCGGGCCGTTGCGAGCGGAGCCGCCGAGGTCATCGTCGCGACGGACGACGAGCGGGTCGCGGACGCGGCGCGTGCGCACGGTGCACGCGTCGAGATGACGGGTGCGCATCACCAGAGCGGCACGGATCGCGCGGCGGAGGTGGCCGAGCGACTGGGCTGGGACGACGCGCGGATCGTCGTCAACGTGCAGGGCGATGAGCCGCTCGTGCCGCCGGAGCTGATCGCGCAGGTCGCGGGTCTTCTTGCGCGGCATCCGGATGCGGCCGTCGCGACGCTGGCGACGCCGATCGAGCGCCTCGAGGAGCTGTCGGACCCGAGCGCGGCGAAGGTCGTCTGCGACCGTGAGGGTCGCGCCCTCTACTTCAGCCGCGCGCCGATCCCATGGAGCCGTGACGGCGATCGGCCCGAGCCGCCGCGCCGGCACGTCGGGCTCTATGCGTACCGGGTGCGCGATCTGAAGCGGCTCAGCGCGGAGCCGCCGTGCGCGCTCGAGCTCGTCGAGCGGCTCGAGCAGCTTCGTGCGCTCTGGCTCGGAATGCGGATCGTCGTCGCTGACGCCGTCGTGCCGCCGGCGCGCGGCGTCGACACAGAGGCCGAGCTCGACGCGATCAGAGCCGCCGTCGCGGCGGGCGGTGCCTCGGCCGCTCCCTCGGGCTGACCGACCGCGTCGCCGACGTGCTGTACAATCCGACTTCCGGAGAGATCGGCCTTGAAGGCGGCGCGCAATGCGCCGGAACGCGAACGGTGAAAGCGATTCTCGACAGGTTGAGGCGTAGCGGCACGGAGGTCGCGAGAGACGAACCCGACGAAGCGGAAGGCTTCGGTTTGCTGTTCGTCTGCATGGGGAACATTTGCCGATCTCCGACCGCGGAGGCGGTCTTCCGCAAGATCTGGCAGGAGCGCGCGCCGGAGCTGAAGCTTCGGATCGACTCCGCAGGCACGCATGCGTATCACGTCGGCGAGCCGCCCGATCCGCGCGCGCAGCGCGCCGCGGCGCGGCGCGGTTTCGACCTGAGCGGTCAGCGCGCCCGGCGAGTGCAGGTCGACGACTTCGAGCGCTTCGATCTCGTGCTCGCGATGGACCTGATGAACGTCGAGCTGCTGCGCGAGCTCGCGCCGCCCGAGCACCATCGGCGCATCCGGCTGCTGCTCGAATTCGCACCGCAGCTCGGGAGAACGGAGGTTCCGGATCCGTATTACGGCGGCATCAACGGGTTCGAGCACGTCCTCGATCTCGTCGAGGAAGCGTCGATCGGCCTGCTCGAGCACGTTCGCGCGCTCGTCGGCAGCGCACCGTCGCTCCGGCGCGAGCCGTGACGCGACGGAGCACCGTAAGGCCGCGGCGCACCCGCGAAGCGACGGCGCACGCCGTGAGGCGCAGGACTCCGTAAGGTAACGCGCGGGGCACGCGCCGCCGCCGGACGAACGCGGCGGCGGTCGACGCCCTCGAGCGCCGGGCGCGATCAGCCCGACGCAGAGGCCTCCTTACCGGCATCGACCGCGGCCGGCGGCTCCGGCTCTTTCCCACGCACCGGCTCGGAAGGCGCGGCCGACGCCTCGGCGCGTTCGCCCGCCGGCCGGACTGATGCGGGCTCGGGTGCCGGCTCCGGATGCGCCCGGCCGTTACCCGGGTGCGCGGGGGCCGCGGCTTCGGCCGGTTTCGTATCGTCGGCGCGCCCGCTGCTCTGCCGGAAATCGTTCGTCTCGCGCTCGTCGGCACCGCCGTTGCGCTCGGGGGGCGCGTCGGCCGCGGAGGCGGGCTCCGTCGAAGCTGCTTCCGCTCGACGCGCGCGGCTCTCTGCAGCAGCGCGGTCCGGTTGACCGCCGGCGGAGGCGTCCGGCCGCTCACTGGCAGCAGCGGCGTCGGCCTGCGCGCCATTCGCCGCGCTCGTCTGCCGAGCGCGATCGTCCTGGCTGCCGCCTCGCCGGCGGCGCGAGCGCCGTCGCGACGAGCTTTGACCCGCGGCCTGGTCCGTCTGGCCTTCGTTACCCTGGCGACCGCCCGCAGTCTGTGCGGCCTCGCGCGGGGCCGGCTCGCGGCTCGAGCCGTTCGGCGGGCTTGCAGCCGCTTCGCGGGACTTGCCGTTCCCGCGGCCCTGATCCCGCGCGGACTTCGCGCTCTGACCGTTGCCGGCGTCCTTGTCCTTGGAGGCTTTACCCTGAGATTCGGCGCGTCCGCCGCGGCCGCGCCGCTGCCCGCTCGAGCGCTCGCGCTCGCTGCGCCCGCGCCGCTCCGAACCGTCGGAGCGTGCCTCGCGGCCGCCGGACGAGCCGGACTTGCGGGCCGTGCGCGTGCTCGACTTCGATTCCTCGGTCGAGGAAGAGCCGCCGCCGTTCAGCCAACCGAACATCCGCTGCCAGATGCTCGGCTCGCTGCGCTTTGCCGGCTGCGGCTGCGGGGCCGGGGTTGCCGGCAGCACGTTCTGCACGGCAGCCTCCTCGGTCTTGACCGGGCGCTTGATCTCCTCGTACGCGAGCGACGGGTCCTCCTTCGGCTGGACCATCTTGTAGCTCGTCGCGCTGTTCTCGGGCAGGTTGGCCTCGTCGTCCCGCACGCGCTTGATCGAGTAGTTCGGTGTCTCCAGGTTCGGATTGCCGATCAGCACGACCTGGACGTTGTTGCGCTCCTGGATCGTGTGGACCCACTCGCGCTTCTCGTTCAGCAGGTAGTTCGCGACGTCGACCGGAAGCTGCGCGATGACCTTCGCCGTGCGCTCCTTGCGTGCCTCCTCGCCGACCAGCCTCAGGATCGCGAGCGCGAGCGACTCGACGCTTCTGACATTGCCGGTGCCGTTGCAGCGGGGGCAGACCGATTGCGTCGACTCCTCGAGCGACGGGCGCAGGCGCTGGCGCGAGAGCTCCAGGAGACCGAAGCGGGAGATGCGCCCGATCTGGATCCGCGCGCGGTCCTGTTTGACCGCCTCGCGGAGGCGGTTCTCGACCTCCCGCTGGTTGCGGTGCGGGCCCATGTCGATGAAGTCGATGACGATCAGGCCGCCGAGGTCGCGGATTCGGAGTTGCCGCGCGATCTCGTCCGCGGCCTCGAGGTTCGTGTTGAGCGCCGTCTCCTCGATGTCCTCGCCCTTCGTCGAGCGCGCCGAGTTGATGTCGATCGCGGTCAGCGCCTCGGTGTGGTCGATCACGATGCTGCCGCCGGACGGGAGCTGCACCTTGTGCGCGAAGGCCGATTCGATCTGGCTCTCGATCTGGAAGCGTGTGAAGAGCGGGACCGTCGGGTCGTCGTAGAGCTTGAGCTTCCGGACGCTCTGCGGCAGCACGCGCTCCATGAACTCGAGCGCTTCCTGGTAGACCTTCGGGTCGTCGATCAGGATCTCGCCGATCTCGCTCGAGTAGTAATCGCGAAGCGCCCGCACGATCGCGTTGCCCTCCTGGTAGATCAGGAACGGCGCGGGCCGCGTGACGACGACCTCAAGGATCGATTCCCAGACGCGCAGCAGGTAGTCGAGGTCCCACCTGAGCTCCTCGATGCTGCGGCCGACGCCGGCCGTGCGGACGATGCACCCCATGCCCGGGGGCGGGCTCAGCTCCTCGAGCGACTTCCGCACGATTTCCCGGTCCTCGCCGGTGATGCGGCGGGAAACGCCGCCGGCGCCCGGGTTGTTCGGCATCAGCACGAGGAAACGCCCGGCGAGGCTGACATAGGTCGTGAGCGCGGCGCCTTTCGTGCCGCGTTCCTCCTTCTCGACCTGGACGACGATCTCCTGGTTCTCGCGAAGCACGTCCCGGATGTTCACCCGGGTGCCCGGCTCGGGCTGGCGGATGAAGTACTCGGGCGAGATTTCCTTCAGCGGGAGAAAGCCGTGTCGCTGGGCGCCGTAGTCGACGAAGGCCGCCTCGAGGCTCGGCTCGATGCGGGTAATGCGTCCTTTATAAATGTTCGCCTTGCGTTGCTCTCTGGAAGGTACCTCGATGTTAAGGTCGTAAAGCTTCTGGCCATCGACCATGGCCACGCGCAACTCTTCTTGCTGAGTTGCGTTCACCAACATTCTTTTCATAAGACCTCAGCCCATGGGGGGCGGGCCCGGTGCCTGGTAACACCGCCGCGATCCGTGCAGCAGAACTTGAGCAGTGTGGGTCGGGTAGACGTAACACGATTCTGCGAGAGGCGTCGTCAGCTCGATCCGTCAACGTCCGTTGATCGACTGCGTCTGGACGGAGAGTAATCGCCTCCAAAATCGCGGCACCAATCCGGGTTCGCCGAA
>CAZKNH010000067.1:0-21406 GCA_964553875.1 uncultured Gammaproteobacteria bacterium
CCCCAATTTCTCATCGGGAGAGCCCGTTTCCCCATCGCGAAAACGGGCTCTGACCCCAATTTCTTACACCGAGCCCTTCTCGCGCCACGTGCCGGCCGCGTAGCTCTCGCGCGCGACGCGCGAGTACGGCACCGGCGACACCACGACGCGGATCTCGGCCTGACGGTGCTTCTCGGTCGACGTCTTCTCCGTATCGTCCGGCTCGCCCCAGACGAGCGTCAGCACGTCGCCGATCTCGATGTCGGGATCGACGACGCCGAGCGACAGCAGCCGACGCTCGTTGAACGAGTAGCCGTTGAACATCGACATGCCGACCCGCTTGCCGTCGCGCAGGATCAGGTCCGCGGTCGACGACGCATAGTTCGGCTGCGGGAAGTCGATCCACTTCGCCGGAGTTCCCTCCTGGAACGCCGTCGAGATGACCTTCAGCACGTCGTCGCTGTTCCACTCGAACGTGACCTTCTTCCGGTGCGGCTTGTCCTTCATCTGGACGAGCGCGTCCTTGCCGATGAAGTCGTCCTTCTTCCAGCCGATGTAGAAGCTGTAGCCGAGCTCGAACGGAGTGACGTAGTAGTCCTCGATGTTGTCGCTGACGAAGCTGCCGCCAAGCGAACCGACCGCCTCGTAGCTGTCCGCGCCGAGCCAGTCGCGATACTCCTTCAGCATGCCTTCACCGCTGTAGATGCCGGGCAGCGGCGACGGAATCCAGCCGGACTCGAGCGTGTTCGTCGAGTACGCGCGGCTGCCGACGAAGCGCAGGTCGACGCCGATGTCGCGCGCGGCCTGTGCGATCGTCGACTGGATGTAGTGCTTGTCGGCGTACGGACCCCAGAGCTCGAGGCCGGGCACGCCGGCCATGCCGTGCCGCAGCGCCCGCACGCGGCGGGAACCGACGTTGATCCAGTCGACATGGAAGAACTTGATGTCGGGGACGGGGCCGCCGTTGACCTTCTCGAGGATCTTGTTCGCTTCCGGACCTTGGACCTGGAAGCGGTAATGCGTGCGGTAGATCGCCTTGCCGTCCGGGCGGCTGTCGGAGCGGGGATCGTACGTGAGCCGTACCTTGTACGAGCCGACTGCCGCCTGGAATCGCACCCAGTTCGCCGTCGGCGAACGGCCGACGAGCACGAACTTATCCTCGCGCTCGCGGAAGATGATCATGTCGCCGATCACGTGGCCCGCGGGCGTGACGGGCACGAAATGCTTCGCGCGGTTCAGGTCGAAGTTCGCGAAGCTGTTGATGCCGACGTAGGACAGCAGCTTCTCGGCGTCGGGACCCTCTACGATCAGCTCGTCCATGTGGTGCGTCTGATCGAAGAGGACCGCGGATTCGCGCCACGCCCGCTGCTCGTCGCGCCAGTTCGAGAACTCGGGGGCGACGACCGGGTACACATAGATGCCGGATTTCGAGTTGCGCAGCAGCTTCACGGGGCTGCCGGCCGCTTCGATCAGGGACGTCAGATTGTTACCACTCATCATGTGCTCCTGTGAGAGTTAGGACGGAGCCGAGGCGATGCCCGGCCGCCGCTTCATTGTCGTGGTCCGGCTGGACCTCGCCAGCACGGATCGCCGAAAGGGGTATGGCCCCGAGACGGTCCACGTGTCGAACGCATAAGCAAAGAGCCGAGGGTCGGCGGCTGGATGGGCCCGGAGTTTACCAGCGCCGCACACCCGGGGCGTGGTGCCTAAACTGCTAGCAGCCGGTGCCCGCGGGAAGCCGATGCCGTTCGCATAGACGGCCTGGCGGCCGCCCCACGGGCGCACCCCGGCGGCCGGGAGGCGGACGCGACGCGGCTCGCTCGGGAAGCGGACCCCCGCACCGATCGGCGCGGGGGCCGTGCGCTGGAGCGCGTCGAGGGCGCGGCGTCCGCGCCCTAGAGCGCGTCGAGCGTCAGCGGGACGGTTGCGTCAGCCCAGGCCGCTTCGAGCTGCGCGTGCACGAGCGCGGCTTCGTCCATCCGCTCCTGTGCGATCAGGCTCTGCTCGAGCCCGAACAGCAGGCGACCGTCGCGCGGAAAGCGCGTCAGCGTCTCACGAAACAGCGCCTCGGCCTCGCCGGCACGTCCGTCCTCGAGGAGCGCCGCCGCGAGCGATTGACGCACCGGATAGAACCACGCCGGCGGCTCGTCGTACTGGACGACGCGCTCGAGCTCGACCGCGCGACGCCACTCGTCGACCGCGCGGTCGCGCTCGCCGCGCGCCTCCGCGAGCTGCGCCGCAAGCGTCGCAGACGCGAGCGCGAGGAGGTCGGCGCTCTTGTTGTTCAGCAGGTACTGCGACTCTTCGGGCACCGCCGCGCGCTCGCGCTCGAAACGGGCCTGCTCGGCCTCGGCACGCCGGACGTCGCCTTGCCCCGCATAGGCCATCGCCCGCGCATAGCGCCAGAACGCGTGCTCGAGCGCGCGCTCAGCCGTCGGCTCGCGCGCCTCGATGATCTCCCCCCAACGGTGAAAGCGCAGGTCGACCATCAGCGGGTAGAGCCTGAAGCCCTCGAGCATCTGCATCTCGACGTCGGAGTCGCCGACCCTGGCGGCCATCTCCTCCGCGGCCGCCTTCGCTTCCTCGTAGCGGCCTTGCTGGGCCCGCGCATACGCGACGAAGTGAACGTTGTGCGTCGCGTACATCAACGGGTACATGCCGGTCGCGCCGGTCCGCTCGATGAACGCGTTGTCGGCCTCGATCGCGTTGACGTTCGTCTCCGCGGCGAGCTCGTAGTCGCCCGTCTGCAGGAAGATGTGCCCGGGCATGTGCACGAGGTGCCCGGCGCCGGGCACGAGCGTCATGAGCCGGACCGCGCTCGGGATCGCCCGCTCGAGGTTCGGCGACGCCTCGACAGCATGGACGTAGAAGTGGTTCGCGCCCGCATGATCCGGATTGCGCTTCAGCACGGATTCGAGCACGGCGACGAGCTCGAGCGTGCCCGGTGCCGGCTCTCCGTCCGCCGTCCAGAGCTGCCACGGCCGAAGCATCATCAGGCTCTCGGCGAACAGCGTCGCGGCATCGAGATCGTCCGGAAAGCGTGCGGCCATCTCGCGCATCGCGTCGCTGTAGTCGCCGTGGTACGCGAGCCAGTCGGACTCCGGGTCCGGGGACGGATAACGGCGCGCGATCGCGTCGATATAGGCCCGCTCGCGCGGGCTCGCGCGCCCGGCGCGCTCGCGCGCGTTCTGCACGGCCTCGAACGTCGCCGCGGCACGTGTTTCGTCGACCTCGGTGTCGTTGTAGTTCGGCCCGATCGCGAGCGCGAGACCCCACCACGGCATCGGTGCGTCGGGATCGAGCTCCGCGGCGCGGCGAAAGTACCGCGCGGCCTCGTCGTGATTGAACGCGTAGAGGAGCGCGATACCCTGATCGAAATAGATTTGCGCGTCGGGATTCGAGGTCGTGATCGGGAAGTGATGGTCGCCGAGGTTCGGGTAGAGCTCCTGCGCGGCCTCAGGCATTGCGCTGCCGTGGGTGTCGTGCTGGGCGGGTGCATCGTCGGCGAGCATCGCGACCGCGAGCGCGGCCGGCAGCGCGGCGACGAAGCGGCGAGGGAGCTGGGAACGGGTGTCGTGGCTCATGCGGCTCTCCCGTCGGTATCGCCGCTGTCGGGACGGAGATTATACCGCCATCATCGGCACGAATGTCTCGTTCATGAGTCGATCATGCGGTCCGGCGCGCCACGGTACGGCCGAGGCGGCGCAGCCCGAGCGCGAGCCCGATGCCGCTCGACGCGAGCGCGCCGACGCTGAGCACGATCATGCCGATGTCCCACAGCGGTCGGCGGCTATGCCAGAACTTGAAGTCGAGGCTGTGCAGGCCGTTGAAGAGCCACCGCTCGAGTCGGCTCAGCCGATGCACCTCCGAGACGATGCGGCTCTTCGAGGGGTCGACGTAGAGCCACGTCTCGAGCGGATCGTCGAGCTCGATGCGGAGCACCGGCAGCGGCAGCCGTCCGGCACGCGAGTAGTAGTAGTCGTCGTAGTCGGAAAGGAGGACGGTGTTGGCCGGGCGGACGCCTTCCGGCAACACGCTCGTCAGCCGGCGGACGATCTCGTCCGTCGCGAACGGTGTGTCCCGTACGGACAGCGTGTTCGCTGCGATGACGAGCTCGCCGGAAGCGCGGCGGCCCGAGATGTTGTACGGCTGATGCAGCCGCTCGCGGCGCAGCATGTCCTTAGCGGCGGCTGCGGGCGACGTGCGCGCGACGTAGTAGGGCTCTCCGTGAATCCGGACGAGCTCGAGCTCCTTCAGCGGACGGCCGCCGAGCAGCGCGGTCCATCGATCCGCATCGATGCGGCCGAACGCCTCGAGCTCGAGCGGGCCGCCGCTCAACGCATCGCGGCGCACGGCGAGACCTCGCTCGTTCATCCACGCGAAGGGCTCCATCGACATCAGCCCGCTGAACGCCCACGTCAACGCGAACAGACCGAACAGCGCGCCGAAGACGTAGTGCAGGCGCATGAAGCCGCGGTAGCGGATCGATGCCGAGAGGCGGAACGGTCTGCTGCGCCTGAGCTGCACGACGGCGAGCACGAGGCCGAGCGCGGCGAGCACACTTGCGAGCGCGGAGGCGCCGACGACGGTCCAGTACCACAGCGGCTGGTTCGTCCTGAGCGGCGTGATGTAGAACCAGTGCGGAATCGTGCCCGCCCATGCGAGGGCGCGTGTCCGCGTCGTCGTCACGAGGACGGCCTCGCCGCGCTGCGGCGACACGTACACCTCCGTTCCGACGCCGTCGTCGACCGCGAGCTTGTGAAGCGGAAGCTCGCGCGCCAAGGTCAGCGTCCACTGGTCCACCTGCGTGACCGTACGTAGGAAACGCATCGCTTCGGTCGGCACACCGACGAAGCGGGCGGCGACCTCGCGCGAGGCTTCGGGGCCGAGCGGTGCGAGCACGTCGCCGTTGTCCGCGAAGACCGTCGTCGCGTACGCCCCCGACCCGAAGCGGTATGCGGGCCGGCCCGTCACCGTCAGCAGCGTCGTCGCCCCCGGTGCGCTCACGGACACTCGAGCCCGCGCCGCGGCTTCGGCGGCCGACAGCCGGACCTCGCAGAGATCGATCGGATCGAGCCGGTCGAGGCGGCGCTCCGGGTCGAGCTGCGGCATGCCGCCCGCGTACATCATCACGATGCCCGACACGATCCAGACGACGAACAGAACGCTCAGCGGAATGCCGAGCCAGCGATGTGTCAGGATCAGCAGTCTTCGCATCGGCATGGTCCGTCATCCTGCCGTGTGCGAGGCACGCGATCGCGTGCGCCGCAGCGCTATCGAAAGGGCCTCCGTCGAGGCATGACTCGAACGGGCTCTAGAGGTCTTCTACCCGGCCGTGCACGATGCGGCCCCCGACGATCGTCAGCACGGAAGTGATCGACCTGATCGCTTCGTCAGGAGTCTCGTTCTCGTCGAAATAGTCGGCGGAGAGGACCGCGAGATCCGCGAGCTTGCCGCGCTCGATGCTGCCGAGCCTGTCTTCCTCCTTGAGGAACCAGCCGTTCGACGCCGTATAGAGCCGTAACGCCGTGCGGCGATCGAGCGTCTGATCGCCGTTGATCGTCTCGCCACGCGCGTTCTTGCCGGTCACGACGTAGTAGAGGCCGAGCCACGGATTCATCGGCGAGATCTGCATGCCGTCCGAGCTCATGCCGACCGGTATGCCGCTTTCTACGAGCATCCGGAACGGCGGGCCGTTCTGCTGCGCCGTCCCGCTGATGTAGCGCCAGCCGCCGAGGACGCTGACGCCGCCGCCGAGCGCGCGAAGCTTGTCCGCGTACTCTCGTGTGATGAACGGCGCGTGCGCGAGCACCCAACGCAACCCGACGAGGCCGGGCGGCTCGAGCGACTCGTGGATCCGCGCCCAGCCGTCGATGATCGTCACGAAATCGTTCGGCGTCAGCGAGTGGTTCTCGTTGCGCCAGCGAGCCTCGGCGACGAGCCGCGTGCCGTTCTCCCACGCTTCGGTCGGCTGCATGATGATCGGGCTCGCGCCGGCCGTGAACTCGCCGATGCCGACGACGCGCAGCATGTCGTCGCCGAACTCCGGGAATGCGTTCTCGAGCCGGGCGCGGAGGCTCGGCGTCGCCGGATCCTCGTCCATGTGCAGGAAGTTGATTCGGATCCGCTGGATCAGCGCGCCTTCGCGATGAAGCGCGAGCAGCGCATCGTACGCGCGGTACGGGTCGAAATGCGCCGCGCCGTCCGCGTCGGTGCCCGTCGCCGGGAAACCGCCCTGGTCGAAGTGCGTCGTGAGCCCGAGGCTCGCCGCGTAGCGCAGCGCATCGAGCGTGCCGCGCTTCTGGTCCTCGAACGTCTGCAGGCTCCTGAGCGCTGCGAGCGCGCGCGTCGACGGATTCGGCGTGGCGCCGCCGGCGAGCGAGCCGTCGTCGCCGACCTCGATGCCGCGGCGCGTGAAGAGCTCGCGTCCGAGGCTGTTCGTCACGGCCGGTCCCGCGAACGACATCTGGATATACACGGGATGCTCCGGCGTCACGCGATCGAGCTCTTCGAGCGTCGGGAAACGCGGCGCATCGGGCGGCGGCACGAACTGATTGATGTCGAAGCCGCCGATCGACGTGATCCATTCTCCGGGCGGCACCTGCCGCGCCTTTGCCGCGAGCGTCTCGAGCACCTCGTCGATCGAATGCGCGTTCTCGAGACGCGTATCGTGACCGGGGCGCAGGCCGAGCAGCACGATGTGATTGTGGTTGTCGATGAGCCCCGGGACGACCGTCCGGCCGCGGAGGTCGATCGTCTCCGTGCATGCGCCGGGCTGCGGCGTGTCGCCGACGGCTGCGAACGTATCGCCGAGGATGTGCACGCTCGACACGACGCGGTCCTCGTCGTCCATCGTGTGGATGCGGCCGTTCACGAGCAGCAGGTCGGTGCCCGGGATGCACTGCGGGGGAGGCGCTGCACGCTGCCCGAACGCGGACGGCGCCGCGAGGATCGATGCGAGCGCAACGACCGCCGCCGTCTTCACGGTGCGCGGCGGCACCGCCCTGGCGGGCGCGAGCAAGGGCGGCAAGGTGAGCCGTGCCACGATCTCCCCCCGGAGCTTTCTCGGCTGCTCCGACTTTAAGCCAGCCCGGGCACGGCCGCAAACGAGGGCGCAGCCCGCCGCGTCGTCTCGACGGGCTGCGTGAAGAGGCACTCGAACGGGGGCGGTCAGGCGGTCGCTTCGGCCGCGATCGGCTCGTAGGCCGCGCGCTCCGGCCCGTACTCGTTGATCGTCGTGCGCCGGAGGTCGCGCTTGTATTTCAAGTCGTCGAACTCGCCGGCGCGGTGCAGCGTGCAGCGGTTGTCCCAGATCAAGAGATCGCCGGTGCGCCACGCGTGGCTGTAGACGTACTTCGGCTGCGTTGCGAACGCGTAGAGCTCGTCGAGCAGCGCGCGCCCTTCGTCCTCGGGCCAGCCGACGATGTGCGACGCATGCGAGCCGATATAGAGCGCTTTCCGACCGTCCTCGCCCGTGCGGACGAGCGGATGGCGCACGGGCGGCATCATTCGCCGCATCTCGTCCGTGATCTCGAGGCCCGCTTTGCCGCGCGAGTACCACAGGTTGTGCTCGGCCTCGAGCCCCTCGATCCGCCGCTTCATGTCGGCCGGGAGATCTTCGTACACGACCCGCGTGTCGATGAACTCCGTTGCGCCGCCCTCGGGCGGAATCACGTGCGCGAGCAGCAGCGACCACTTCGTCGGCATGTCGTTGAACGAGCTGTCCGAGTGGAAGACGAGGTTCGCCTTGTTGTACCTCCGCCGGGGCGAGTCGGGAGCGAGCAGGTTGCCGTCCGCGTCGAGGTTCGACGCGTCATAGAGCTCCCGGCGCAGGCGTCGCCGCTTCCCGCCGACGCCGAGCAGCGGCGGGAGCTCGAGCGGGCCGAACGCACGGCTGAAGCGGATGTGCTGCTCGTCGTCGAGCTGCTGGTCGCGGACCGCGAGGACCCCGTACCGCGTGACGTTCTCCTCGAAGAACGCCTTGATCTGCGGGGTGACCTCCTGGCGCAAATCGGCGCCGATCACTTCGGCTGCGAAGAGGGGATGTAAAGGCTCAACTCTCATACACGACTCTCACTGCGCGCGCCGACCGGCCGATCGGCACGCAGGCAACTCCGGCTTACGGCTCACGGCGCGAGCGGTCTGCCGCGCCGATGCGTCGGCGGGAACCGCGCGGCGCGCGGCCGGCGACGATCGACTGTATGTAATTGTACCGTCTATGGACGGGGGCGGTTCGCCCTCGGTTTTCCGAAGCGCGGTCTTCAGAACTCCTTCGTGAAGTCGATGCCCCAGCGCCGCGGCTTTGCCTTGAAGACGAACCCGCCCGGAGAGAACTCGGCGTTGTAGCGGACGTCGTTGAAGTTGCGCTGCCAAGCGACGACGGACCACCCGTCGCCGTAGATTCCCGCGCGCAGGTCGAGCAGGTTGACGGGATTGCGGACCGTGAGGTTGCTCGGCTCCCACCACGTGTCGCCGATGCGCTGGTAGTCGGCGCGGAAGAAGAAGTCGAGGCCCGAGCCGCCGAGAGGCCGGCGATACTGGAGCCCCGCGTTGATCGTGTCCTCTGACACGAGCGGCGCCTCGTTCCCGACGTAGGACGGCTCGGCCGCCGCCTTGATCTCGCTGTCGGTCGCGCCGTAGCCGAAGAAGAGCTCGAGATGATCCGAGACGCGGCCGGTGACGTCGAGCTCGAAGCCGCGGTAATCGACCTCGTCGAGGCTGCCCAGGTTCTGCGTCGAGCTGTCGGGCAGGAAGACGAAGAAATAGCTGCCCTCGGCGTCGGTATCGAACACGCTGAAGTTCAGGCTCACGCGGCCGTCGGCGAGCTGGCTCTTCAGGCCGAACTCGAGCGTCTCGGCAACCTCCGCGTCGAACAGGTCGCCGACGCCCGGGACGCCCGCCGAGCCGACTCCGGTTTGATTGAAGCCGCCGCTCCTGAAGCCCTTGCTGTAGCCGCCGAAGAGGGTGAGGTTCTGGGACGGCGAATAGCGCAAGGTCACGCGCGGCTGAAGCTCGTCCCACGTCTCTTCGCGCACGTTTCCGGTCTCGCCGCTCAATCTGGCGCCTTCGAGGAACGCCTGCGGCGTCAGGGTCGTCTGCTCGCGGGTGTCCTCGTCGTAACGAAGCGCGGCGGACAGCTCGAGCCGATCGGAGATGTCGTAGGCGATTTCGCCGAACACCGACCACGCGAAGTTGTCCTGCTCGTCCGCGAGGAACGTGGTTTGGAAAGAGTCGGGAAAGGTTTCGGTGTCGCCCGGGAATCTGCCGCGCGGGGTCCGATAGACCGGAAACGCGCCGAGCCCGCGGTCGACGATGTTGCCGGTCGAGATGAAGCGGTCGGTGCCGATCATGTAAGCGCCGGCGATCCATCGCAAGCGTCCGTCGTCGGCCGACGTGAAGCGCACCTCCTGGCTCCACGTCTCGACGTCGAGGAACTGACTCTGCGCCCAGTCGTCGCCCAAAAGGTTGAAAAAGAACGATTCCGGGATCGGCAGGAAATCGAACTGATCGCCGGTCAGGATCTCCTCGATCGTGTCGAACGACGTGATCGCCGTCAGCGTGCCGGCGTCGGTCTCGTAATCGAGCTTCAGCGACAGCTGGCCGAGGTCCCGGTCGTTGATCCCCGGATTGTTGACACGGACCGGCAGGCTCGTGTCGTTCGCGTCGCCGACGATGTTGAAGTAAAGCGCCTGAGTCTCGACCTCGGAGTAGTAGAGGCGCACGTCCGCGCGGAAGCGTTCGGTGGGATCCCAGATCAAGCGGAGCCGCGCGGACTGATCCTTGAACGGATCCGCCTCGTCGCCGAGATAGACGTTGTCGATCCACCCGTCCGTATCGTAGTAGGACAGCGCGGCGTGATACTTCAGCCTGTCCGAGCCGCCGAGCGGTCCGCTTCCCATGATCTGGGCCGTCATGCCGGGGCCGTCGTCGTAGCCGAGCCGCGCGCGTCCCTCGAACTCGTCGCCCGGCTCGCGTGTCGTGATCACGATCGCGCCGCCGATCGCGTTTCGGCCGTATACGGCACCCTGCGCGCCCTTCAGCACCTCGATCTGCTGGACGTCGAACAGCTCCTGCGTGAATTGCGCCGGGTTCGACATCAGCACGCCGTCGATCAGCACCGCGACCGACGGCTCGCTGTTACGTGCCTGCGAGATGCCGCGGATCGTGATGAACGACGTGCCCTGGTTCTGCGTCTCGACGAGCGTCACGTTCGGCGTCAGCGATATGAAGTCCTGCGGACGCTGGATCCCGGCAGCTTCGATCGCCGCCTCGTCGAAGACGGTGATCGTGACCGGGACCTCCTGGAACGATTCCGCACGCCGCCGCGCCGTCACGACGATTTCCTCGAGGGCCGAGCCTTGCGCGAGCGCGCGGCTCGGCGAGAACGCGGACAGCACCGCGCTCGTGATCAGTCCGGTGCCGACGACGTAGTTGCTCTTCGCGATCACGTGCGTTCTCCTTGTGGATGTGAAGGTCACGACCAACGAGGCGATGGCGTTGCACGTTTCCGGTACGGCGAGGAGAGCCGTTTGCGGACCTGCCGCCGTCGACGGCTTCGCGGCGTTGACGGGGTCCAACGTCGAGCAGCCGATAAGATTCCGTAGATTCTAGCGCCGACGTCGGCCGGCCGTACCGGCCAGTGTGGCGCTTCGGCGACGAGAGCGCACGGCGCCCGATGCGGCTAACCCGGCGATGCCGATTCGCTAGTCGTGTGCGTGCGACGCGATCGCTCCCCCGGCGAAGCTGCCCGGCGCGGTCACGGCCGGTGTGCGGCTGGTTGCGCATATGCTGGTAGAATTACCAACAGCACCAGCCTTGTGAAGCCGGGCGGGTTCACCTACATTGGCGCCCGCCGATTCGGCCGATCGGCTTGTCGATGGAGGGTCGGGTATCAAACCAGGCGCCGTGTCTCGGGCGCTTCAAGCCGGGGTAAAGAGCATTGGTGGATTCTCGGAAACGGCAGCTCAGTGAATTTCTGAAGAGCTGCCGCGCGCGGGTTTCACCCGCGGACGTCGGGCTCCCCGAGGCGGACCGGCGTCGTACGCCGGGCCTGCGCCGCGAGGACGTCGCGGCGCTCGCCGGCGTCAGCGTGACGTGGTACACGTGGCTCGAGCAGGGCCGGGACATTCAGGTCTCGGCGGCCGTGCTCGAGCGCATCTCGTCGACACTGCAGCTGTCGCCGGACGAGCGCGAGTACCTCTTCGCGCTCGTGCAGCACCGGCCCGCGCCGCCGCTCAATTGGCGTGAAGCAGAGGTGAGCCCGGCGCTGCAGCGCACGCTCGATGCGCTGGGCGTCCCGGCGATCGCGATGACGGTCAGGTGGGACGTGCTCGCCTGGAATCGGCTGGCCTGCAAGGTATTCCGCGATTACTCGAAGATTCCGCCGGAGCGGCGCAATCTGCTGCGCATCCTGCTCGTCGACGAGAAGGTCTATCCGAAGGACCCGGAGCTGTTCGACGCGATGGCGCATCGGGTCATCGCGAAGTTCCGCGTCGACTACAGCCCGTTCACCGGTGACCCGGACTTCGAGCAACTCATCAGCGAGCTCGAGAGCGAGTCCGAGACGTTCCGGCGACTTTGGAACAGCTCCGAGGTCGTCGGCCGTTCCGAGGCGATCGTGCGCCACCCGCAGCTCGGCGGCGTCACGCTCGAGCACACGTCCTACGTGCCGGAGGGAAGCCCGGGGCTACGGGTGGTGATCTACTGCCCGCACGACGACGAGAGCCGCGCGAAGATCGACGCGCTCAAGGCCGCGTAACCGCGCGCGATCGGGACGCGTCGCGTCTAGAGCGCGCGTCGTCGCCCCCAGAGCTCCTCGGTCGCGAGCGCCGCGCCGGCGACGAGCGCCTCGAGCTTCGCCCACATCACCGACGGATGGACGCGCTGGATCGAGTCGATCTGCGCGAAGCCGCAATCGGTGCCCGCGATGACGTTCTCGCGGCCGACGAGGCGCGCGTAGCGCACGATCCGATCCGCGACGAGACGCGGATGCTCCACCGTCGTCGTGTGATGCGTGACGACGCCCGGGATCAGGATCTTGCCCTCCGGCAGACGCCGGCGCTGCCAGACCCGCCATTCGTGCTCGTGGCGCGGGTTCGCGGCCTCGATCGAATAGGCCCCGGCGTTGACCTCGAGCACGAGGTCGATGATCTCCTCGAGCGGGGCGTCGGAGACGTGCGGCACGTGCCAGCTTCCGAAGCAGACGTGATATCTCACGCGGTCCTCCGGGATGCCGGCGAGGGCGTGGTTCAGCGCTTCGATGCGCAATTCCGCCCACTCGCGGTATCGGCGGGGATCCCGCCGCACGAGATCGTCGTACATGTTCGCGAGCAGAGCGTCGTCGACTTGCAGAAGGAAGCCGGCCGCGTGGATCGCCTCGTATTCCTGCCGGAGCGCATCTGCGATCGCGAACACGAAGTCGCGCTCGTTGCCGTAATACTCGTCGACGCCGTTGTAGGCGGTGCTCGCCGGCGCGACCGCGGTCATGAAGACTTCGCGCGCGCCGCATAGGGCTGCCGCGCGGCGCAGGTTGTCGATGTCCCGCTCGATCTCGGCACCGCCGCGATAGCCGATCGGCCCGATACAGGCTTCCGTCGGCATGCCGTGGATCGCGCGCGGCATCGTCTCGGCGAAGAAGTCCGCGAAACGCTCACGGTCGCTGCCGAGCCAGCGCAGCGGAGTGAGCACGTCGGTGCGGATCTCGAAGCCGGTCAGGCGCTCGAGTATGTAGGCTGCCCAGCTCGACTTGCCGAACTCGCCGTCGTTCACGATGTCGAGCCCGGTCTCGACCTGACGAAGCACGACTTCCTCGACCGAGCGCCTGAGGAGCTCGTCGCGCTCCCGAGGCCATGCGCCTTCGCGCGGCCGAACGAGCTCGGCCGGCCGCACGAGGCTGCCGACGTGTGTCGTCAGGATTCGATCGTGACTGCAGAGCATCCGGGTGTTCGCGGGTGTCGCGGCGGCGAGATTCTAGCAGCGGCGCGTAGGGCTCGGCCGTCCGATCTGATCGCTTGCGCGATGAATACTGGACAAGGTAGTGGCAATACCAGTATAGATAGTTGCCTAGTCGTTGCATTTCGTGCGACTGCACAATTGCAACAGTCTGGCGAACGAAAAAAACAATATCGCCGGGACCCTCTTACCTTTGATTGGGGAGTAGTGATGAAGATGCAACGAGCGGGAAGACCCGGAACCACTGTTCCGGCTGGTTCTCTTTCGTCGCCGGCGGGCTGGCTCGCGGTGACGGTCCTCGCGCAGGCGTGCTCGACCGCGCTTGCGCAGGAGTCGCAGCAGCGTGCCGGCGTGCTCGAGGAAGTGATCGTGACGGCCGAGTTCCGCGAGGCGAACGTCCAGGATACGCCGATCGCGATCACGGCCGTGACGGCCCAGATGCTCGAGGCACGGAGCCAGACGAACATCTTCGAGGTCGCCGCTCAGGCGCCGAACGTCACGCTGAAGCCCGGCGGCGCCGCGATCGGCCCGTCGCTCGTCGCGTTCATCCGGGGCATCGGGCAGACCGACTTCAACTACGCGCTCGAGCCGGGCGTCGGCCTCTACATCGACGACGTCTATTACCCGACGCTGACGGGTTCGCTCGTCGACCTGCTAGACCTCGACCGCGTCGAGGTGCTGCGCGGCCCGCAGGGCACGCTGGCCGGCAAGAACTCGATCGGCGGCGCGATCAAGCTGTACTCGAAGGCGCCGAGCGAGGAGAGCGAAGCGTCGATTCAAGCGACGTACGGGACCTTCAACCGTCTCGACGTGCGCGGCAGCGGCAACTTCGCGGTCGTGCCAGACAAGCTCTATGCGCGCGTCGCCGGAGTCAGCCGACACCGCGACGGCCACGTGGATCGGCTCGACTACGGCTGCGTGCATCCGGACTCGAACGTTCCGACGTTCTCGGTCAGCCGGCTGTCGGACTGCAAGGTCGGGACCGAAGGCGGTCAGTCGTACACGGCGGGGCGCGTGTCGCTGCAGTGGCTGCCGTCGGACAGGGTCCAGGTGAGCTTCGCCGGCGACCTGACGAACGAGGATTCCGAGCCGATCGCGAGCGTGCTGATCCGCGTGAACGAGGAGCTCACGGGTCCGAGCCCGGGAGGCGATCCGACCACCGGGCCGTGGGTCGATCCGGGGGCCGTGCCGCCCGGATTCCCGAACACGAACTACCCGGTCATCGGCTCGAACGGCACGTACATCGTCGGCAAGGACGGCTCGCCGGTTTATCTCACGAACGCGTTCGTGCCGTACGGACCCTGGCGCGGCGATCCCGTCATCAACGACGGCTACGTGAATTACAGCACGTACATGGATCCGCACTCGTTCAATCCGAATACGCAGCAGCGCTATTCGCCGAGCGCGATCCGGCCGCAGACGACGCTCGATCATTGGGGCGTCTCCGCGACGGTGGACTGGCAGATCAGCGACAACCTGTCGTTGAAGTGGATCAACGCGTACCGCGAGTACGACTCGAGCTTCTCGCAGGACGAGGACCGCACGCCGATCAACAGCCAGTTCCTGCTGCAGCACCTCGAGCATGACCAGTGGAGCACGGAGCTGCGCCTGAGCGGCAGGGCGCTGAACGATCGTGTCGACTACACGGCCGGGGTGTTCTGGTTCGAGCAGGACGGCACGCTCGAAGCGAACGTGAACCTGTTCTACGTGCAGTTCAACTTCATCCACGGGCCGGACCCGACGCCGTCGCACAACCATGCGGCGTTCGCGCATGCGGCGTTCCAGCTGACGGACCGCATGAACCTGTCGGCCGGCGTGCGTTTCTCGGACGACGAGAAGACGTACGTGCATTTCCGGCGCAACCCGGACGGCACCGTGCCGTCGGAGCCGTGCCTCTTCAGCTCCTTCGGCGCCCCGTTCCCGCACAACGTGTTGAACCCGTCGAACTGCGCGCTCGTCGGCCTCTACAACGAGGGGGCGACGTGGTCGGATGAGCGCTGGGATTGGCGCCTTGCTCTCGACTACCGCTTCACGGACCAGGTGATGGGCTACGTGCAGATCTCGACGGGCTACAAGGGCGGCGGCGTCAATCCCCGGCCGTTCGTGTTGCCGCAGCTTCTGCCGTTCAACTCCGAGGAGCTCACGGCATACGAGATCGGCTTCAAGTCGCAGCTGCTCGACAACACGATGCGTCTGAACGGTGCGGTGTTCTTCAACGACTACACCGACATCATCATGACGCTGAACCCGTGCCCCGAGGTTTCGCCGGGTCCGTGCGCGCTGCCGATCAACGCAGGCACGGCCGAGGTGCTCGGTGCCGAGCTCGAGATGCAGTGGTATCCGCTCGACAGGCTGATGATCGACGCGTCCGCGAGCTGGCTCGACTTCGAGTACAAGAAGACGGTGCCGCCGGTTCAGCTGAACCACGTGCCGCCGTTCACGCCCGAGACGAAGTGGAGCGCGGGGATTCAGTACGAGCTCGCGCAGACCGAGCTCGGAAGGTTCTCGTTCCGCGTCGACGCAGCATATCAGTCGAAGATCCACACCGGGCCGATCAACACGGAGTTCAACAAGATCGACGGCTACACGCTGGCGAACGCCCGGCTGATGTGGGAATCGATCGACGACACGTGGGATGCGGCGCTCGAGATCACGAACCTGACGGACAAGTACTACTTCCACACGCTGTTCGATCAGTACGAGAGCGGCGGCGGCACGCTGGCGGGCCAACCGGGCTTGCCGCGCATGTTCGGCGTGACGCTGCGCCGGCGCTTCTGAGCCGCGTGATGGCTGCGCGCCGCCGCATGCCGCGCGGCGGGCGCGCCGACCAGAATAACGACGGGGAGGAGAGCGGCCAGGACGGAGCCGGGGGCCGGATGACGGCCCCCGGCCTTCCGCGGAGTCCGTAGCGTGAGACAGCGCCGGCGTCGCAGCACCGGGCGGCACACGGCACCATCGTTCAGCCTGGGCAGATAGCCCTCGAATGGCACCAAAGGTCGCGGTCGGAGCGCGCCGTGCAGCACCACGTCGCGGCTCGAGCGCGGCCGTGCGCGATCCGTTACGCGTTCGATCGCATGACGCGTTCCCCTGTCGACGGCAGACCGGCTCCCGGTGCGGTCGGGCCGCCGTCGAGCGCGGCGGCGAGCACACGTGCGGCGTGCCATGCGCTGCGGCTGGCGCCGTCGCGAATCTGGTGCCGGCAGCTCGTGCCGTCGGCGACGATCAGCGTGTCGGCGGATGCGTTTCTGACGGCGGGCAGCAGCCGGTCCTCGCCGATGCGGAACGATACGTCGATGTGCCGCGCGTCGAACCCGAACGCTCCGGCCATCCCGCAGCAGCCCGACTGCAGCACTTCGACGTCGAGCCCGCCGATGAGCTCGAGCGCGCCGACGACGGCGGGCACCGCACCGAAGGCCTTCTGATGGCAGTGACCGTGCACGAGCACGCGCGTCGCGGGGCGTGCATGGAAGGGCAGCGGAGCGCGGCGCTCGCGCGCGTCGCGGACGATCAGCTCCTCGAGGAGCAGCGCCGAGTCGGCGAGCGCCTTCGCGGCCGGCCCGGGCAGCAGCGCCGGGAGCTCGTCGCGCAGGCCGAGCACGCATGCGGGCTCGAGGCCGACGACCGGCACGCCGCGCTCGAGATGGGGCGCCACGGCGTCGAGCAGGCGGCGGGCCTCGCGTCGAGCCTCCTCGATCATCCCGGACGCGAGATACGTGCGGCCGCAGCACAGCGGGCGCCGCCCGTCGCCGGGGCGCGGCTCGGCAACGACGATCCGGTACCCCCCGGCCGTCAGCACGTCGACCGCGGCACGCAGGTTCTCGGGCTCGAACCAGCGATTGAATGTGTCGGCGAGAAGCACGACGTCGCGCGTCGTCGCGCCCGCCGCGGGGCCGACGCCTTCCTTGCGCGTCGGATCGCTCGCCGACGGCGCGCTCGCCCGCGCCGCCCACGCGCGTGCGCAGGCATCCGCTTCCGCCTGTCCGCGGAAATAGTCGCGACGCCAGCGTGGCCAGCTGCGTCGCGCGGCAAGGCCGAGGGCAGCCTCGGCGAGGCGCGCGGCACCGGGCACGCTTTCGCGCGCGTTCGAGAGCGGCGCGAACCGCGCAGCCCACGGCGCGTAGCGAGGCAGATGCGCGACGAGCAGATCCTTGAGCGGGCGGGCGCGGCGCTTGTGATATTGGTGCAGGAATTCGATCTTCATGCGGGCCATGTCGACGCCCGTCGGGCATTCGCGTCGGCAGCCCTTGCAAGAGACGCAGAGCTCGAGCGTTCGATAGAGCTCGTCGGACGCGAGCGCGTCGGGTCCGAGCTGACCGGACAGCGCAAGGCGTAACGTGTTCGCGCGCCCGCGCGTGACGTCGCGCTCGTCGCGCGTCACGCGATACGACGGGCACATCGTGCCGGCGTCGAACTTCCGGCAATGCCCGTTGTTGTTGCACATCTCGACCGCGGCCGCGAAGCCGCGCGCCGAGTCGTTCGTGTCGACGTCGTGCGCGGACCAGTCGAGACCCGTGTCGAGCCGCAGCGTCACGTAGCCCGGCTTGTAGCGGAAGAGCGTCCGATCGTCCATCCTGGGCGGCGCGACGATCTTGCCGGGATTCATCAGGCCGCGCGGATCGAACGCGGCCTTCAGCTCCGCGAACGCCTGCGCAAGCCGCGGCCCGTACACGCGCTCTATCCATTCCGACCGCACGAGGCCGTCGCCATGCTCGCCCGAGTACGACCCCTTGTACTCGCGGACCATCGCGCACGCTTCCTCGGCGATCGCGCGCATCGTCGCGGCGCCTTCGGCCGTCTTCATGTTCAGCACGGGGCGCACGTGCAGGCAGCCGACGGACGCGTGCGCGTAGAACGTCCCGCGCGTGCCGTGCTTCTCGAAGATGCGGGTGAGACGGTCCGTGTAATCCGCGAGGTGCTCGAGCGGCACGGCGCAGTCCTCGATGAACGAGACGGGCTTACCGTCGCCCTTCATCGACATCATGATGTTGAGACCCGCCTTGCGGACCTCCCATACCGCGCGCTGGGCCGCCGGCTCGACGACGTCGACCACGCTCCCGGGCAGACCGAGGTCGCCCATCAGCTCGCCGAGCCGCGCAAGCTTCGCAAGCTGCGCGGCACGGTCGTCGCCCGCGAACTCGACGAGCAGGATCGCGTCCGGGTCGCCGCGCACGACGGCGTTCGTCGTATCGCGAAACGCCGCGATCTCGCGCGACAGCTCGATCATCGTCCGGTCGACGAGCTCGACCGCGTCGGGCCCGAGCGCGACGATGTGCCGCGTCAGGTCCATCGCCTGATAGAACGTCGGGAAATGCACGACGCCGAGCACCTTGTGCGCCGGTATCGGCGCGAGCTTGAGCTCGAGGCTCGAAAGCCACGCGAGCGTCCCCTCGGAGCCGACGAGGAGATGCGCCATGTTGAACGCGCCCGTGTCCGAAGCCATGTCGAGGTTGTAGCCCGCGACCCGCCGCTGCACCTTCGGCACGCGCGCTGCGATCTCGTCCTTCTCGCGCGCGTAGAGGCGTCTGACGGTCGCGACGAGGTCGGCGTGACGGGAGCCGTGGGTTCCGCCGTCGGACGCGCCGAGCGCTTCATCGGCACCGACTTCGCCGAAGCGGAGCACCTCGCCGGTCGGCAGCCACGCTTCGGCCGCGAGCACGTTGTGCACCATGTTCCCGTAGCGAAGCGAACGGGCGCCGCAGCTGTTGTTGCCGGCCATGCCGCCCAGCGTCGCCTGCGCGGAAGTCGACACGTCGACGGGGAACCAGAGCCCGTGCGGTTTCAGCGCCGCGTTCAGCCGATCGAGCACGATCCCCGGCTCGACGCGCACGGTGCGGCGCTCGACGTCGAGCTCGAGGATCCGATCGAGGTGGCGGCTGTGGTCGATCACGAGCGCCTCGCCGACCGTCTGGCCGCACTGCGAGCTGCCCGCACCGCGCGGCAGGATCGGGACGCCCAGGTCCGCGGCGATCTCGAGCGCGCGGCGCGCGTCGTCCGCGTCTCGAGGCACGACCACGCCGAGCGGCTCGATCTGGTAGATCGATGCGTCGGTCGCGTAGCGCCCCCGCGTGAGGCGATCGAATCGGACGTCCCCGCGAAGCTCCCGGCGGAGCCGCGTTTCGAGCGTCGTAAGCGCGTTCATGTCGGCAGGGAGTATACGGCGGAAGAGCGCGGGGCATCGGCCGCGGACGCGCTCTGCTTTCGCGCGACACGGCTCGGGTCGCGCGGCTCAGGTTGCGCGCCGCAGCGCTTTCACGAGGTCGTCGTAGTCGATTCGTTCCGTCGTGTCGACGCGGACCACCGGCAGCCCATCCTCGGCCGTCGGCGGCTGGGCCGACGCGAGCTGCGCGTCGAGCACGGCTTCGGTCGCCTCGGACGCGTCGCTCCGCGCCGCCGCGCGAGCGCGAATGCGCCTGCGAAGCTCGGCTTCGGGTGCGTCGCACGCGAGGATCGTCACGGTCGCGCCGTGCCGGGCGGCGACCGGCTCGAGCTCCCTGCGGCGCTGCCGCGACAGGAATGTCGCGTCGACGATCACGTCGAGGCCGCCTGCGAGCGCCGCTTCCGCGCCGGCCGCGAGCGCGGCATAGGTCTCGTCGGTCGCACGCGTGCTGTAACGGCCCGCGCCGACGGGGAGCTCTTCGTGCGTGTCCGGCGCAACCCCCGCGAGACGTTTGCGCTCGAGGTCGGACCGTAGCCGGATCGCCGGCAAACGCGCGACGAGCTCGCCGGTGACCGTCGTCTTGCCGCTGCCGGACAGCCCGTACGTCAGGATCAGCCGCGGTGCACGCGGCCGGATCAGCGAGCGCGCGAGCGCGAGGTACGGCGCGACGCGCTCGGCGGCGGGAATGCCGGCCTGCGCCGCCTTGATCGCGCGGACTTTCGCGCGGACGAGCGCACGGTAAAGCGTGTAGAACGCGACGCATGCCGTCCCGACATAGTCGCCCGTGATCTCGAGATAACGGTTCAGCAGCACGTGCGCGAGGTCCGGCCGCGTGTGTGCCGTGAAGTCCATGAACAGGAATGCGACCTCGTCGATCACATCCATCGAGCGTAGCGAACGATCGAACTCGAGCGCATCGAATGCGCGCAGGCGCCCGGCGTGCAGGACGACGTTCTCGAGGTGCAGGTCGCCGTGGCAGTCGCGAACGGCACCGGCCCTCTGCCGTTCCGCGAACTTGCCGTCGAGCGCCGCGGCCGCCTTTTTTGTGAACGCCGCAATGTCGTCGACGGGGTGGTCGATCCCCGCAGCCGCGAGCGCCGTCTCGAGCTCGGCGACGTTCTCGAGCGAGAGTCGGCCGGGATGTCGACCCTCGGCCGCCGGCGCGGCGAGATGGAACTCCGCGACGGTCTCCGCAAAGCGCTCGACCAGCACGGTGTTCAGCACGCCGCGCTCGACGAGCCGGTCGGCCGTCGCATCGGGATCGAACTGCACGAGCTTGACTGCGTACTCGATCGCCGGCGTCCGGCCGATCTCGGGCGCGTCCGGCGTCCCGCCTATCGGCACGACGTCGGCGTAGAGCTCCGGGGAGAAGCGCCGGTTGAGCTCGAGCTCGGCCTCGCAGAATTGCCTGCGCTTCTCGAGGGTCGAGAAGTCGAGGAACGGCAGCCGCAGCGGCTTCTTGATCTTGTAGGCGTATGCACCGGTCAGCAGCACGTACGAGATGTGGGTCTCGATCAGCTCGATCGGCCCCGCCGCGTGCGGATAGCGCGCCGGATCCTGCAGGCCGCGGACGATGCGTGCCGTCGCGTCGTCGCCCGGAGGAGAGCCGTTTTCGCCTCTCTGCGATGCCATTGCTCGAGTGTAACAGTCCCGAGCGCGCATCCCTCGCCGTACGGTCCCGAAGGAGGTCGTGCAGGGCGCGCCCGGGCCGGCAAAAGAAGGCTATAGAGAAGCACCGTTTGCGTTCGACTTTGTATACACTTGCCGGCTCTAAGGGCCGGTTGAAGCGCTCGGGGAGAACGCCGTCTTGACTGCCGAAAACTACTCACCTCGTAGCCGCCCCCCCAAGATCAAGATCACCCTTCGCGGCATGGAGCTGCTGCGCAACCCGATGCTGAACAAAGGCACGGCGTTCTCCGCGGAGGAGAGAGCCGTGTTCGGCCTCGAGGGGCTTCTGCCGGTGCGCACGAAGAACCTCGACCAGCAGGCGACCCGCATCTACGAGCAGCTGCAGGCTCAGCCGGATGATCTGCAGAAATACGTGATGCTGAGCGCGCTGCTGAATCGCAACGTCCATCTGTTCTACCGTGTCCTGATCGATCACCTCGAGGAGCTGATGCCGATCGTCTATACGCCGACGGTCGGCACGGCAGTGCAGCGATTCAGCCGCGTGTTTCAGGGCGGCGGCGGCGTGTGGATCACGCCCGACATGAAGGGACGGATGGCGCACGTGCTGCGCAACGCCGTGGGGCACCGTGACATCCGGCTGCTCGTCGTCACGGACAACGAGTCGATCCTCGGCCTCGGCGATCAGGGCGC
>CAZKNH010000068.1:0-21249 GCA_964553875.1 uncultured Gammaproteobacteria bacterium
CGATCGATCGTCTCGACGCTCTCGACGCGATCCCACGTCTCGCCGCCGAACGCGCCCGCGTTCATCGCGAGCGCGCCGCCGATCGTGCCCGGAATGCCCGCGAAGAACGCCGCGGGCCCGAGCGACCAGCGCACGCACTGCCGCGCGAACGTCGCGCACGGCACGCCTGCGCCGGCGCGCACGCGTGTCTCGTCGAGCCGCTCGATGCGCCGGCCGAGCTTGCGCATCGAGATCACCGCGCCGCGGATGCCGCCGTCACGGACGAGCAGGTTCGAGCCGAGCCCGACGAAGTGCACCGGCGTCTCGAGCGGCAGCGCCGCGAGGAACCGCGCGAGGTCGTCTTCGCTCGCAGGCTCGAAGTAAAGATCGGCGGGACCGCCGACGCGCCACGACGTATGCCGCCGCATCGGCTCGTTACGCCTGACGCCCGCGATTGCGTAGATTCCGCTCATCACCGCGCTCACTGTCCCGCCCCGTGTGCCCGTCTCACCGCGAGACGCGCCGGCAGCACCGGCGCGAGCCCGCCGATCGAGCCCGCGCCGAGCGTCAGCACGACGTCGTCCGCGTCGAGGACGTTCCCGAGCACGTCCGGTATCTCGTCGAGCTCGTCGACGAAGATCGGCTCGACCTTGCCGCGCGCACGCACTGCACGCGCGAGCGCCTTGCCGTCCGCACCGACGATCGGCGCTTCGCCCGCCGCATAGACGTGCGTCAGCAGCAGCACGTCCGCGTCGGACAGCACCTGCGCGAAATCGTCGAGCAGCGCGTGCGTCCGCGTGTAACGATGCGGCTGGAACACGACGACGAGCCTGCGCCCGGGCCACGCGACGCGCGCCGCGGCAAGCGTCGCGGCGATCTCGGTCGGGTGATGGCCGTAGTCGTCGACGAACGTCACGCGTCCGGCGCGCGTCTCGACGGTGCCGTGCACCTGGAGCCGCCGATCGATGCCGGAGAACGACGCGAGCGCGCGCCGCACCGCGTCGATGTCGACCTCGAGCTCGGCGGCGACCGTGATCGCCGCGAGCGCGTTCTGCACGTTGTGCAATCCCGGGAGATTCAGCTCGAACGGCAGCGGCGTGCCGCCGCCGGGCGGCACGACCTTGAAGCGGCTCTTCCGGCCCAAAAGCTCGACGTCGATCGCGCGCGTGTCCGCGCCTTCCTCGAGCCCGTAGCTCACGACGCGGCGGCCGAGATCGGGGATCAGCGAGCGCGTCGCCGCATCGTCGTTGCACATCACGGCGAGGCCGTAGAACGGCAGGTTCAGCAGGAAGTCGCGGAAGCCCTGCTTCAGCTGCTCGAAGTCGCCGCCGTACGCGCCCAGATGATCCGCGTCGATGTTGGTGACGACCGCGATCATCGGCTGCAGGTGCAGGAACGACGCGTCGCTCTCGTCCGCTTCGGCGACGAGATAGCGGCCCTCGCCGAGCCGCGCATTCGCGTCGGCGCTCGCGAGGCGGCCGCCGATCACGAACGTCGGATCGAGCCCGCCCTCCGCGAGCACGCTCGCGATCAAGCTCGTCGTCGTCGTCTTCCCGTGCGTGCCGGCGACCGCGATGCCGTAACGGAAGCGCATCAGCTCGCCGAGCATCTCCGCACGGGGCACCACCGGGATGCGGCGGCGATGCGCCGCGGCGACCTCGGCGTTGTCGGCGGACACGGCGCTCGACACGACGACGACGTCCGCGTTCTCGATCTGCTCCTCGCGATGTCCCTGCCAGACCTTCGCGCCAAGCCGCTCGAGACGCTCCGTGACGGCGCTGCGCCGCAAGTCCGAGCCTTGCACCGAATAGCCGAGGCTCAACAGCACCTCGGCAATGCCGGCCATGCCGGCGCCGCCGATCCCGACGAAGTGCACGGTGCGGATGCGGCCCATCTGCTGCTTCGTCATCGGCGGCCCTCCGCGAGCGCGATGCATGCGTCCGCGATCCGCTCCGCCGCGTCGACGCGCGCGAGCTTGCGCGCGGCGTCGGCCATCGCCGCGAGCCGGTCGGGCGCACCGAGCAGCGCGCCGAGCTCCTTCGCAAGCCGTTCCGCATCGAGATCGCGCTCCGCGATCGCAATGCCGGCGCCGGCGCCGGTGAACCACTCGGCGTTACGCGACTGGTGATCGTCGATCGCGTACGGATACGGCACGAGCACGGCCGGCAGCCCGGCCGCGGCGAGCTCCGCGATCGTCAGCGCGCCCGCGCGGGCGACGACGAAGTCGGCCCAGCCGTACGCGTCGGCGGCCATGTCGTCGATGAACTCGCGGATGTCGGCATCGACGCCGGCCTCGCGGTACGCGGCACGCGCTTCGTCCGCGGTTCGACCCGCCTGATGTCGAACCTCCGGGCGCAAGTCCTCGGGAAGCCGCGCGAGCGCCGCGGGCACCGTCACGTTCAGCACGCGCGCGCCCTGGCTGCCGCCGACGACGAGAAGGCGCGCGCGGCGGCTCGGGCGGAAGAATGTGTCAGACACCATCTTCCCGGCCGCGGCGGTGCCGGACGACATATCGCCTGCAGGGGAAATGGTGTCTGACACATTTCTCCGGGCGACGAGCTCGGCAATGCGCTCGCTCGCCGGCGGCAGCGCGGCGATCGCCCGCCGAACCGGATTGCCGACGTGCAGCGCAGGAACGCGACGCGGGAAGCTTCCCGGGAACGCCTCGAAGACGCGCGTCGCGAAGCGCGCGAGCCAGCGGTTCGTCGTGCCCGCGATCGCGTTCTGCTCGTGGATCACGAGCGGACGGCGCGTGAGCCATGCGGCGAGCCCGCCGGGTCCCGACACGAAGCCGCCCATGCCGAGCACGGCCGAAGGCTTCCGTCGGCGCAGCACCGCGAGCGCCTGACCGACCGCGTACGCGGCGCGAAACGGCGCCGTCAACGTGCCGGCGAGCCCCTTGCCGCGCAGCCCCGAGACCGAGATCCACTCGATGTCGATGCCGTGCTGCGGCACGACGCGCGCCTCGAGCCCGCGACGCGTGCCGAGCCAGACGACGCGCCGGCCGCGCTCGCGCAGCACGTCCGCGACCGTGAGGCCGGGGAAGACATGACCGCCCGTGCCGCCCGCCATGATCATGACCGGACCGCTCATGCCGCCTCCCCCTTGCCCGCGCGCCGCTTCTCCGCGCCGACGAGCTCGTGATGGATCCGGAACAGAAGGCCCAATGCGGCGAGCGTGACGACCGTGCTCGAGCGGCCGTACGACAGAAGCGGCAGCGTCAGCCCCTTCGTCGGCAGGAGGCCCGTGTTCACGCCGATGTTGATGAACGCCTGAACGCCGAGCGTCATACCGATGCCGATCGCGACGAGACCGTGGAACGGCAACCTCGCCGCGATCGATCGCCGGCCGATCGAGATCGCGCGATAGACGAGCACGGCGAACAGCAGGATCACGAGCGTGGACCCGACGAGGCCGAGCTCCTCCGCGAGCACGGCGAACACGAAGTCCGTATGCGCCTCCGGGAGATAGAAGAGCTTCTGCACGCTCTCGCCGAGCCCGACGCCGAACCAGTCGCCGCGGCCGATCGCGATCAGCGACTGCACGAGCTGGAAGCCCGAATCGAACGCGTCGTCGAACGGTCTCCGGAACGACATCAGCCGCTCGAGCCGGTACGGCGACGAGATCGCGAGCGCCGCGAACGCCGCGCCGGCCACGCCGACCGAGAGCAGCACGTCGCGGAGCCGCGCGCCGCCGACGAAGAGAATGCCGAGCGTCGTGCCGGTCAGCACGACGACCGCGCCGAAGTCGGGCTCTTGCAGCAGCAGCCCGGCCGCGATGGCGATCACGGCGAGGGGCTTGAAGAACCCGATGAACCGCGACGTCAGATCCGCGTAATGCCGCACGCAGTAGCTCGCAACGTAGATCAGGAGCGCGAGCCGCGCCGGCTCCGACGGCTGCAGCGTGACCGGCCCGATCGCGATCCAGCGCGACGCGCCGTTCACGGTATGGCCGATCGACGGCACGAGCGGCATCACGAGGAGCGCAATCGCCGCGAGCACGCAGAGCCCGCTCATGCGGTACCACGTCTCGACGGGCAGCAGCGCGACGAGCGCGAACGCCGCGGCGCCGACCGCGAGCGCGCCGAGATGACGCGTCAGGTAATAGAAGGGCTCGCCGGTCGCGTTGTCGGCGATCGAGATCGACGCGGAGCCGACCATGATCGTGCCGACGACCGCAAGTCCGACGGCCGCCGCGACGAGCGGCGGATCGACTGCAACCGGGAGTCTTGCCGCCATGCTCATTCCGGCAGCTCCCGCACGGCCGCGGCGAACGCTTCGCCGCGATGCTTGTAATCGCGAAACATGTCCTGGCTCGCGCAGGCCGGCGACAGAAGCACCGTGTCGCCGGGCGAAGCCGCCGCCGCCGCGGCGTGCACGGCTTCGCGCATGTCGGCCGCGCGGCTCACGTCGCAGACCTTCTCGAGCACGCGCTCGAGCGCGGGCGCCGCTTCGCCGATCAGCACCGCGGCCTTGACCTTGCCGCGGGCCGCGTCGGCGAGCGGCGCGAAATCCTGACCCTTGCCCTGCCCGCCCGCGATCAGCACGAGCGGTCCCGACAGGTTCGCGATCGCGGCGGCCGTCGCGCCGACGTTCGTGCCCTTCGAGTCGTCGATGTATTCGACGCCGCGGCGCGTCGCGACCGGGCTGCAACGATGCGGCAATCCCGTAAAGCGCGGCAGCGCGGCGAGCGCGGCATCGATCTCCGCGCGGCCGCCGCCGCTCGTCTCGATGAAGGCGACCGCAAGCGCGAGCGCTGCGAGCGCATTCGCCTCGTTGTGACGGCCGCGGAGCGTAAGCGACGCCGTCGACACGAGCGGATGCCCGTCGCGCGCGAGCCAGCGTTGCCCTTCGTGCTCGAGCACCGACCAGCCGAGCACGAGCGGATGCTCGACCGAGAACGGGATCGGCCGCACGCAGTGCTCGCCGATCGAGCGGACGAGCGGATCGTCCCGGTTGAACACGGCGTGCTCGGCCGCGGACAGGAGCTTGGCCTTGAGCGCCGCGTAGTGGTCGATATCGCCGTGCCGGTCGAGATGATCGGAGGAGATGTTCAGCACCGCCGCGGCGAGCGGACGCAGCGACTCCGTCGTCTCCATCTGGAAGCTCGAGATCTCGAGCACGTACGCATCCGCGACCGCGCCGTCCTCGCGCGGCGCGAGGAGCTCGAGCGCGGGCGGGCCGAGATTCCCGCCGGCCGGGGCCAAGTAGCCTGCGCCTTCGAGCAGGTGCGCCGTCAGCGCGGTGACGGTGCTCTTGCCGTTCGAGCCCGTGACGGCGAGCACCGGCGCATTCGTCGCGTGCGCGAAGAGCTCGATATCGCCGACGATCTCGATGCCGCGCCGGCGCGCCTCGACGGCGAGCGGCAGATCCGCCGCGAGCCCCGGCGACCAGACGATTCGCGTCGCGGAGGCGAGCCACTTCGGGTCGAGCGTGCCGAGCTCGACCTGCACGTCGGGCAGCTCGCGGCGCAGCGCGTCGAGGCCGGGCGGCGCGTCGCGGCTGTCGATCACGAGCACGCGCTCGCCGAGACGCGTCAGATACCGCGCCGCGGCGAGGCCCGTCTCGCCGAGCCCTACGACGAGGGTCCGGGCCTTCGTGTGCCTCCGATGGTTCGGACGGTCGTTGAGCATCAGCGCCACCATCACCGGATCTTCAGGCTCGCGAGTCCGATCAGAACGAGGATCACGGTGATGATCCAGAAACGGACGATGACCTTCGGCTCCGCCCAGCCCTTCAGCTCGAAGTGGTGATGCAGCGGCGCCATGCGAAAAATGCGCCGGCCTGTCAACTTGTAGGAGGCGACCTGGATGATCACCGAGACGGTCTCGATCACGAAGACGCCGCCCATGATGAACAGCACCAGCTCTTGCCTCACGACGACGGCGACGAGTCCGAGGGCAGCGCCGAGTGCGAGAGCGCCGATGTCGCCCATGAAGACTTGCGCCGGGTACGTGTTGAACCACAAGAAGCCCAGGCCGGCGCCTGCCAGCGCCGCACAGAACACCAGCATCTCGCCGGCGCCCGCGACGTACGGGATGCCGAGATACGACGCGAACACGACGTTGCCCGCCGCCCAGCCGATCACGCCGAGCGCGCCGCCGACGAGCACGGCCGGCATGATCGCGAGGCCGTCGAGCCCGTCCGTCAGGTTCACCGCGTTCGAGCTCCCGACGATCACGAAGTACGTGAAGAGCACGTACCCGACGGCGCCGAGCGGAATCATCAGATCCTTGAAGTAAGGGATCAGCAGCGCGTGCTCGACGTCGGGGTTCTCCGCGGTCACGTAGAGCGTCACGGCCGCCGCGAGCGCGATCACCGACTGCCAGAAATACTTCGCGCGCGGCCGGAGGCCCGTCGAGTTGCCGAGCACGAGCTTCTTGTAATCGTCGACGAAGCCGACCGCCCCGAACGCGAGCATCACGATCAGCACGATCCAGACGAAGCGGTTGCGGAGATCCGCCCAGAGCAGCGTGCTGACCGCGATCGCGATCAGAATCAGCGCGCCGCCCATCGTCGGCGTGCCGGCCTTCGGCAGGTGCGACACGGGCCCGACCTCGCGGATCTGCTGGCCGATGCGCTGTTTCGACAGGCGCTGAATCAGCGACGGGCCGAGCGCGAGCGACAGCACGAGCGCCGTCAGCGCGCTCAGGATCGCCCGCATCGTCAGGTAGTTGAAAAGGTTGAAACCCGAGTAGTAGCGGGTGAGGTGATCGGTGAGGTGCATCAGCATCGTGCACCCCCGGTCTCTCGCTCGGGTGCTGCGAGCCCCGCAACGACGCGCTCGAGCCCCATCGCGCGCGAGCCTTTCACGAGCACGGTCACGTCTTCGCCGAGACGCGGCAGCAGCGCGTCGACGGCGGCCGCGACGTCGTCGAAGGTCTCGGCGCCGCTGCCGTAGGCCGCGGCCGCGTGCCGCGCGAGCGGCCCGATCGCGACGAGCGCGTCGCTGCGCTGCCTCGCGTACTCGCCGACCTCCGCATGGAGCTCGGCCGCGGAAGGTCCGAGCTCGAGCATGTCGCCGAGGACGAAGATGCGGCGCCCGGACAGCGTCGCGAGATGATCGAGCGCGGCGCGGGCCGACGACGGATTCGCGTTGTACGCGTCGTCGATCACGACCGCGCCTCCGCGCCCTGCGACGACGTGCATGCGGCCGCGCACGGCAGACGCGCGCGCGAGCCCCGCCGCGATGTCGTCCGCGTCGCATCCGACCGCATACGCGGCGGCGGCCGCGGCAAGCGCGTTCAGCACGTTCGTCCGGCCAAGCAGCGGCAGCGTGACGTCGATCGTCTCGCGCGGCGTCTCGAGCCTGAAGCGAGCACCGCGCTCGTCGAGGACGGGCTCCCCGTCCACGGTGAAATCCGCGTTCGACGTAAAGCCGAACGTCAGCACGCGGCCCGCCGTCGTTCGCGCGCGCCACGCGTCGACGTAGCGGTCGTCCGCGTTCAGCACGGCCGTGCCGAGCGGCGGCAAATGATCGAGCAGCTCGCCCTTCGCGTTCGCGACGCCGTCGAGCGAGCCGAAGCCTTCGAGATGCGCGGCGCCCGCGTTCGTGATGACGCCGACGGTCGGCCGCGCGATCCGCGCGAGCGCATCGATCTCGCCGGGATGGTTCGCGCCGAGCTCGACGACCGCGGCATCGTGCTCCGCGGAAAGGCGCATCAGCGTGAGCGGCAGGCCGATGTCGTTGTTCAGATTGCCCTGCGTCACGCAGACCGAGCGCCCGCTGCGCTCCGCGCCGACCGACAGGATCGCGGCGATCAGCTCCTTGACCGTCGTCTTGCCGCTCGAGCCCGTGACCGCGATGACGGGAATACGGAAGCTTGCGCGCCACGCGTGCGCCATCCTGCCGAGCGCGACGCGCGTGTCGTCGACCTCGATCTGCGGCAGCGCGACGTCCGAGCGGACCGACACCATCGCACCGGCCGCGCCCTTTGCCGCCGCGTCGCCGACGAAGCGGTTGCCGTCGTGGCGCTCGCCGACGATCGCGACGAACAGCGCGCCTTTCTCGAGCGTGCGCGTGTCCGTGCTGACGGCGCCGAAGCGGGCGTCTGCGCCGATCAGCCGTCCCTGCACGGCCTCGGCGACTTGCGCGAGCGTGCGCTCCATCAGCCGAGCTCCTCGAGCGCCGCGAGCGCGACGGCCCGATCGCTGAACGGGCGCTCGTCCGCGCCGACCCGCTGCGTCGTCTCGTGTCCCTTGCCCGCGATCAGCACGACGTCGCCCGGCCGCGCGCCGCGGATCGCGCGACGAATCGCCGCGGCACGGTCGTGCTCGACGACGACGCGCGCATCGCCGACGCCGTCCAGGATGTCGCGGACGATCGCGTCGGGATCCTCGCCGCGGGGGTTGTCGTCCGTGACGATCACGTGATCCGCGCGCGCGGCCGCGATCGCGCCCATCGGCGCGCGCTTGCCGCGATCGCGCTCGCCGCCGCAGCCGAACACGCACCAGACGTCGCCGCTCGCGAGCGAGCGCACCGTTTCGAGCACGCGCTCGAGGCCGTCCGGCGTGTGCGCATAATCGACGACGACATAGGGCGCCGCGGAGCGCCCCGTCGGATTCAGGACCTCGAGCCGGCCGGGCGGCGCGGTGCAGCCTTCGAGGGCCGCGCACGCGTCCGCGAGCGGGAGCTCCCACGCGATCAAGCAGCCGAGCGCGACGAGCAGGTTCTCCGCGTTGAACGTGCCGATCAGCGGCGAGCGAAGCTCGGCGTTGCCGAAGCGGCCCAGAAGCTCGAGCTCGAGACCTTCGAGCCCTCGCGAGCGGACGCGCGCGCCGAGATCGACGCCGGCGACGTCGCCCGTCGCGACGCGGATCGGCGTCACGTGAGACGCGAGCCGATCGGCGAGCTTCGCGCCGAAGTCGTCGCGGACGTTCAGCACCGCATAACGCACGTCCGCACGCTCGAAGAGCCGCGCCTTCGCGGCGCCGTAGGCATCGAGGCTGCCGTGCGCATCCAGATGATCGCGCGTCAGGTTCGTGAACGCGGCCGTGCGGATCGCAAGCCCCGCGATGCGCTCCTGTGCGAGCGCATGCGACGAGACCTCGAGCGCCGCATGCGTGCCGCCGGCCGCCGCGAGCGCGGCGAGCTCGCGGTGCAGCGTGAAGCAGTCGGGCGTCGTGAGCGCATGCGGCTCGAGCGCGTCGGGCAGGCCGTATCCGAGCGTGCCGATATAACCGCAGCGGCGGCCGGCGCGCGCCATCGCCTGCGCGACGACGTACGCGACGGTCGTCTTGCCGTTCGTGCCGGTGATCCCTGCGAGCTCGACGTGCCGCATCGCGGGCCCGTAGAGCTTGCCGGCGAGCTCGCCGCAGCGCGCGGCGAGCCGAGGCACTGCGACGGCGCGATTCGCGACCTCGTCCGCAATCGCCTCGTCGCCGAGCTCGGCCGGGTCGTACAGCACGACCTCGGCACCGCGCGCGAGCGCGTCCTCGGCATGGCGGAGCCCATGCTCGCGCGTGCCTTTGAGCGCGACGAACGCCGCGCCGGCGTGCGCGGCACGGCTGTCGAGCACGAGGTCCTTGATCGGCGCGGACGCGTGCGCACCCGCGCTCGGACCGACGAGCTCGCCGAGCGTGATCGCGATGGCCGAGAGCGTCGCCATCATCGTGCCGCCTCGCGAGAGCTCATCGCCGCGCCTCCCGATGCGTGACGAGCGACACGGCCGTGTCGGCCTCCGCGCCATCCGGCCCAGGCGCCGGCACAGGCGGGACGCGCGTCAGCCGCGAATCGATCACGCCCGGCCGCGGCACCGTCAGCGGCGGCTCGGGCAGCGCGTCGGGCGGCACGGCGAGGAGCCTGAGCGCCGCCGAGACGATGTTCGCGAACACCGGCGCCGCGACCTCGCCGCCGTAGTACGCGCCGCCCGACGGCTCGTCGAGCATGACGACGACGACGAGCCTCGGCGCGCTCGCGGGCGCGAGGCCGGCGAACCAAGCCGTGTAGCGGTTTCGCGAGTAACCGCCGTCGGACGATTTCCAAGCCGTGCCGGTCTTGCCGGCGATCCGGTAGTTGTCGACGGCCGCGCGTCGGCCGGTGCCTTCGGGGCCGACGACGGCCTCGAGCATCTGGATCACCGCCGCCGCCGTGCGCTCCGAAACGACGCGCACGCCTTCGGGCGGCTCGTCGACCGCGAGGAACGACACGGGCCGAATCACGCCGCCGGCCGCGATCGCCGCATACGCGCGCGCGAGCTGCAGCGTCGTCACCGACAGGCCGTAGCCGTACGACATCGTCGCCTGCTCGATCGGCCGCCAATGCTGCGGATCGCGCAGCACGCCGGCCGACTCGCCGGGGAAACCGCTCTGCGTGAGCCGTCCGATCCCGAAGCCCGACAGCACGCTCCACATGTACTCGGGCTCCATCTCGAGCGCGACGCGTCCGGTGCCGACGTTGCTCGACCGCGCGAGGATCGTCGTCAGCGAGACCTTCCCGAGCGGCGGGTCGTCCGACGTCAGCGACCGCCCGCTGACGACGAGGCGTCCCGGCGACGTGTCGATGATCGAGTCCGGGCCGTACATTCCCGCCTCGATCGCGGCCGCGAGCGCGAACGGCTTGAAGCTCGAGCCCGGCTCGAAAATGTCGGTCACCGCCCGGTTCTTGTAGCGCTCGACGTCGAACTGCGAGCGGTCGTTCGGGTTGAACGCCGGCTGATTGACCATCGCGAGGACCTCGCCGGTCGTCGCGTCGAGCACGACCGCCGAGCCCGATTTCGCGTTGTTGTCCGCGACGGCCGCCTTGAGCTCGCGGTACGCGACGTACTGGAGCCTCAAGTCGAGGCTCGTCCGCAGCGTCCGACCGGGACGTGCCTCTTTGATCAGCTCGACGTCGCGGATGATGCGGCCGAGCCGATCCTGCAGAACGCGCTTCGCGCCGTGCTCGCCTTTCAGCCAGTAGTCGTACTCGAGCTCGAGGCCCTCCTGGCCGACGTCGTCGACGTCCGTGAAGCCGACGACGTGACCGACGACCTCCGCGGCCGGGTAGTAGCGGCGGTATTCGCGGATCGTCCTCACGCCCGGGATGCCGAGCGCGAGCACCTGCGCGGCCTGGCTCGGCGGCAGATGGCGCTTCAAATAAACGAACTCGCGCTCGAGGTTGCTCGTGACGCGCGTCGTCACGGCGTTCTCGTCGAGACCGAGCGCCCGCGCAAGCTCGCCCAGGCGATGGAGCGACCCTTTCATCTCGCGCGGATTGACCCAGATGCTGTCGACCGGCGTGCTGACGGCGAGCGGCTCGCCGTTGCGATCGACGATCGGGCCGCGGTGCGCCGTGATCTGCACGGTGCGCAAGTGGCGGTTCTCGCCCTGCTCGGCGAGGAAGTCCTGGCTCACGAACTGCAGATACAGCACGCGCGCCTCGAGGGCCGCCGCGCAGCACGCGAGCGCGAACAGCACGAAGGTGACCCGCCATTTCGGCGGCGTGATCGACCGGCTCCTGCGTCGTCTCGCGCTCATTGCACCGGCCCCGTGACGACGACGATCTGGTCGGGCTTCGGCGCGCCGAGATGAAGCTGCTCGCGCGCGAGCGACTCGATGCGCGCGTGCGTCGCCCACGTGCTCTGCTCGATCTGCAGCCGTCCCCAGTCGATCTGCAGACGATCGTGCTCGCGGTTCAGCTCCTCGAGCTCGATGAAGAGCCGGCGCGCGTCGTGCTCCGCGCGGATCAAGAGAAGCCCCGAGCCGACGACCGCGACGGCGAGCAACGCCGCGAGCGCGAGCTCTCTCCACTCGGCGCGGCTCATGCGGCCTCCTCGACCGGCAGCTTCTCCGCGACCCTCATGCGCGCGCTTCGCGCACGCGGGTTGCGCGCGATCTCCTCGGCCGTCGGGCGAACCAGGCGGCCGCAGAGCTTCAGCGTGGGACGCGCGAAGGGCGGGACGTTCGGCAGCCCGGCATACCGCGGGTCGCCGCGCGACGCGCGCGCGAAATGCCGCTTGACGATCCGGTCCTCGAGCGAGTGGAAGCTGATCACGACGAGACGTCCGCCCGGCGCGAGCAGCGCCTCGGCCTGCTCGAGCGCGGATTCGAGCGCGTCGAGCTCGCGATTCACCGCGATGCGGATCGCCTGAAAGACGCGGGTTGCGGGATGAATCTTCGGCTTGCCGCGTCCGACCGCACGCGCGACGACCTCGGCGAGCCGGGTCGTCGTCGTGATCGGCTCCGCCTCGCGGGCACGAACGATCGCGGCCGCGACCGCGCGCGCCCGCGGCTCCTCGCCGTACTCGCGGATCACGCGCGCGAGCTCGTCCTGTGACACGCGCGCGAGCCATTCGGCCGCGGACTCGCCCCGCGTCGGATCCATGCGCATGTCGAGCGGTCCCTCGCGCGAGAAACTGAAGCCGCGCTCAGGGTCCTCGAGCTGCGGCGACGAGACGCCGAGGTCGAACAGCACGCCCTTCAATGCGGTATCGGCGAGCCAAGGCCGCACGACGGCGTCGAAGTCCTCGAACCCCGCGTGCACGATCGAAAAGCGCGGGTCCGCGCCGAATCGCCGGCGTCCCGCCGCTACCGCTTCAGGATCCTTGTCCAATGCGAGCAATCGCCCCTGTCCGCCTAGCCGCTCGAGAATCCGAGCGCTGTGCCCGCCCCGCCCGAAGGTCGCGTCGACGTATGCTCCGTCCGCTGCGACCTGGAGGCCGTCGAGCGCCTCCTCCACCAGCACCGGCCGATGTGCGGGCTCCTCGCTCACCCGTTACGGCGCTCTAGAGAGACAACGTCTCAAGCTCTTGAGGTAGATCCGCGAGGTCCCCGTCGTCCGCAGCGAGCCACTCGTCTCGGCGAGCGTTCCACCGCTCCTCGTCCCACAGCTCGAACTTGTTGCCCTGACCGATCAGCATCGCCAGCCTCTCGAGACCCGCGAACTCGCGCAGCTCGCGCGGTATCAGGATTCGGCCGTGTCCGTCCATCTCCAGTTCCGTCGCGTAGCCGATCATCAGGCGCTGGAGACGGCGAACCTGCTTGTTCAGCGTGGGCAACCGGACGAGCTTGCGTTCGATTTCCTCCCAGTCCGGAAGCGGATAGATCAGCAGGCAGTAGTCACGGTCGACGGTGGCGACGAGGTGCCCGTCCGCGCGCGTCGTGATGCGCTCCCGGTAGCGGCTAGGAATCGCCAGCCGGCCCTTCGCATCCAACGAGACTTTCGTAGCACCTCGAAACATCGTCGGCGCGGCCGTGCCATTCCTGCCCACTTTCTACCACTTCTCGACACTATGAGACACGCTCCTACCACTGTCAACCGAACTGCTCGGGCGATTCCGTTGTGTCGACAAGCGCTTATCGGAAGCGTCCGAAACCGGCGATTCGGCGGGATCGGGCGGCCCTCGGTCACGCGCAGCGGCTGCACCCCGGTGTCGCGAAATGCCGACTGCAACGATGCGGTGCGCACGGCGATCGGACGCATTCCGATGCCGCTGTTCGCTCGAGCGTGGACCATGGCCGGTGAGTGGTTCGGGTGGACGAGGAAAGCCGCGGGAGCGTCGAGCGTGATCGCCTGCCGATACTCTCGCGGGGACCTATGCTAGCATAATTGGTCCTTAATTAGGGCCAAATTATGGCGAAGCCGAAGAACCTGCTTCAGACGGTCACGATCAAGGTGTCCGGGAACGCCTTGCTCGAGTACTACCTGGAGAAGCTCGTCGAGACCGGGTTCTACGGGAACAACCCGACCGAGGCGGCAGGTATCGTGCTGAGCCGGGAAATCGAGCGCCTGGTCAAGGAAGGGGTCATTCCGAAGGCGCCCGAGGGCGTGCTGCGCGTCTCGAGAAAGACGGACTGACCGACCGCACGGCGCGGCGCGAGCGGAGTAACTCAAGCGAGCGGCTCACCGGGACACGGAAGCGAGCGCTTACCGGGGGCCCCAAGCGAGCGTCTCCCTCGGGCACGGAGAACCGCCGCCCCCCTCTGCCTACCTTCTATCGAACGGGAAGCGCGATCGTCGGATAAGGAAACGGCGGCGCGTTTCGCCACGCGCCGCCGTCATAGAGATTAAGGAGTCGGCCTATAAGCCGGGTTCTGTCGAGAGCAGCCATTCATCTTGGATGCGCGTCACCGCGCACCTCTAGCGACCTACCCGGGAGCACGTGTTGGGCGCACTTGACGCTCCCCTATTCGGTCTTGCTCCGGGTGGGGTTTGCCCTGCCACACGCGTTACCGCGTGCGCGGTGCGCTCTTACCGCACCTTTTCACCCTTACCGGGCTTGCGCCCGGCGGTATATTTTCTGTGGCACTTTCCGTAGGCTCGCGCCTCCCAGGCGTTACCTGGCACCCTGCCCAATGGAGCCCGGACTTTCCTCCAGGACTTGCGTCCCAGCGGCTGCTTGGCCGACTCCTTGCGCAGCTTAACGACTTTCGGCGGCGCCGCAAGTTCCGCCGAACGGCGCACCGACTGCGCTCCGACCCCATCACAGTGCAGCACAGCCGACCGACCGATGCGCGGCCGCAGGGCAGCCCCGTCACGAGCCTCCGCTACTCGTCGGACTGTGTCAGCTTGTAGACGGCGTTCCGTGACACGCCCGTCAGCTCGGCGGTGAGCGCCGCGGCCCGGCCCGGCGGCAGCTCGCGGCGCAGCAGGTCGAACACGCGGCGTATCTCCGCGATGTTCTCCTCGCCGGCTTCGGCCGGCCGGCCCTCGACGACGAGCACGAACTCGCCGAGCAGCGGAATCGCATCGCCTAGCGCACGAGCGATCGCTTCGAGCGTGCCGCGAAAGACCTGCTCGTGGACCTTCGTGAGCTCGCGCGCGACGCAGGCGCGGCGCATCGGCCCGAACGCGCGGACGAGCGCGTCGGCCGTCTCGCGAATCCGATGCACCGACTCGAAAAACACGAGCGTCCTCTCCTCGCGGCGCAGCGCGGCGAGCCGCGTGTCGCGGGCCTGCGCCCGGCGCGGCAGGAAGCCTTCGAACACGTAGCGATCCGTCGGCAACCCCGACACCGACAGCGCCGCGGTGACCGCGCTCGGCCCGGGAACCACGCGCACGTCGAGCCCGGAATCGAGCGCACGCTCGACGAGACGCCATCCGGGGTCGCTGATCAGCGGCATGCCGGCGTCGCTGACGAGCGCGAGCGACTCGCCTTCGGCGAGTCTCGCGAGCAGCGCGTCCGTGCGCTGGTCCTCGTTGTGCTCGTGGAACGCGAAAAGTGGTTTCTTGAGCCCGATAGTCGATAGCAAAGTCGCAGTACGGCGAGTATCCTCGGCCGCAATGGCGGAGACGCGCCCGAGCACGTCGCGCGCTCGCGGGCTCAGATCGTCGAGGTTGCCGATCGGCGTGCCGACGACGTAGAGCGTGCCGCGCCGAGCGCCGGCCGGCCGCGCGCCGTGTGGGTCGTCGGTGTCGTGAGTCACGGTCGCTCCGTGTTCGTCGCGTCGTGCCGCGGCAGGCGAGAGCGTTAAGCATGCCTCATTCCGGCCGTGCGCGCTCCGCTCGAGCTCCACGGATGGAACGGGAATGGACTCGCCGATGAGGAATGACAAGCCGAGGAACATCTGCGTGTCTCGCCTGAAGAGTCTCGCAGCGCTCGCCGCGGCCGCATGGATCGTCGCGGGCTGCGTGACGACACCGGCGAGCGCGCCGTCGCCCGAGGCTGTCGCGCTCGAGCGACGCGCCAGGGCGGCCGAGGAACGCGGCGACGCCGCGTCCGCGATGGAGCTGTTCCGGCAGCTCGCGGACATGACGAGAGGCTCCCAGCGAGCCGGCTACCTGATCGACGCCGCACGGCTTGCGCTCACGGCCGGCGACGCGTCCGCCGCGTCCACATGGCTCATCGACGCCGAGCAGAACGCGGACGCGACACAGCGCCAGGCGATCGCGGTGCTCCGCGCCGAGATCGACCTGCGCGACGGCCGCCCCGGCGACGCGCTCGCGAGGCTCGAGGAGCTCACGAGGCCGGCGTCCGTCGCGCTGATGACCGACGCCGAGTCGGTCCGGGGCCGCGCGCTCTTCGCGCTCGGCCGTGCGAGCGAGGCCGTTCACACGCTCGTCGAGCGCGAGACGTGGCTCGAGAGCTCCGCAGCCATTCTCGACAACCAGCGGATGATCTGGGACGGGCTCGCGGCGGCGCGCGGCGCGGACGTTTCTCCGACCGGCGACGAGATCGTCGACGGATGGCTCGCGCTCGCGCCGATCGCGGCATCGGGCGCCTCGGGCGCCGAGCTTCGCGGCGCGCTCGTCGAGTGGCGCAGGCAGTATGCGTCGCATCCGGCCATGATGGGGCTCCTCGCGGATCTGCTCGCGACGGACCGCGGCAGCGGCGCCTATCCGGAGCAGATCGCGCTGCTGCTGCCGTTGTCGTCGCCGCAACGTGCGTTCGCCGTCGCGATCCGTGACGGCTTCCTCGCCGCGCACCTCGCCGCCGGCGCGCGTGCCGCAAACGTCACGATCCGTGTTTACGACACCGCGCAGCTCGGAGCCGAGGAAGCCTATCGCCGTGCGCAGCTCGAAGGCGCGACTTTCATCGTCGGTCCGCTGCTCAGCCCCGAGGTCAGCCGGATCGCGCCCCACGCCGGCTTCGTGCCGACGCTCGCACTGAACTTCACGGATGCCGACACATCCGCCGTCGCCGACTTCTGGCAGTTCGCGCTCGCGCCCGAGGACGAGACGCGCGCCATCGCGCGCCGCGCGTACGCGGACGGGGCTCGGACGGCCATCGCGCTCGTGCCGATCGACGCCTCCGGCTGGGGGCTGCGCCTCCTGAACAGCTTCCGCTCCGAGTTCGAAGCCCTCGGCGGACGCGTTCTCGAGTACGAGACGTACGAGCGGTCGGCGCGCGACTTCTCGGCGCCGATCGAGGCGTTGCTCAATCTCGATCTGAGCGAGCAGCGGCATACGCAGCTCGAGCGGGCCCTCGGCATGAATCTCGCGTTCGAGCCGCGCCGTCGTCAGGACGCGGACATGATCTTCCTCGCCGCGCCCGATCGCGCGACCGCGCGCCTGCTCGCGCCCGCGCTCAGGCTCTACCTCACGGGCGGCGAGCCGCTGCCCGTCTACGCGAACACCGATATCCACGAGCCGGCGGACAGCGCGCGCGACGGCGACCTCGACGATATCGTGTTCCCCGACGCGCCGTGGCTCTTGACCCCCGACGCGCGCGGCACCGAGCTGAGACGCGCGCTGCAAAGCTACTGGCCCCAGCGCGCGTCCGGCGGAATCCTGCGTTTCTACGGGATGGGCGTCGACGCGTATCGGCTCGTCGGTGCGCTGTACGCCGGTGCGTACTCGTGGCCGCTCGACGGGCTGTCGGGCCAGCTCGAGCTCGGCCTCGACGGCCGGATTCGGCGCTCGCTGCCGTTCGCGCAGTTCCGCAACGGCCGCGCCGTCGCGCTGCAGCCCGTGCGGTCCGAGCCGATCGCGCCCGCGCAACGCGGCGGGCTCGGCGAGTTCGTCGGGGCGAGATGACGGAGGACCGCTCGGCCGCCGGGCTCTACTGGGAGGAGGCGGCGAGCGCGTACCTCGAGCGGCACGGCGTCTCGACGCTGCTCAAGCGCTACCGTTGCCGTCTCGGCGAGCTCGACCTCGTGTGCGCGGATGGAGCGACGCTCGTCGTCGTCGAGGTGCGGGCGCGGCGCAGTAACGCTCTCGTGTCGGCGCTTGCGAGCGTCGACGGCAGAAAGCGCCATCGCATCGTGCGCGCCACCCGTCATCTGTTGATGAGGCATCCCGAATGGCGTGCGCGTCCCATTCGCTTCGACGTCGTCGCGATCGAGCACATCGAGCGGCCGAATCCCGACTTCGTCTGGATCAAGTCCGCGTTCTACGCGAGCTGAGCAGTTGATTGCCGCCGAACGCGGTGCGACAGTGACGACAGTACTTTAAGGCCGGCCAGCATGGACGAACGCGTACTCGATCACTTCCGCGAAAGCATTGCCGTCAAGCAGTCGTCGGCCGAGCTCGCGCCGCTGATCGCGACCGCCGCGCGGCTGATGACGCAATCGCTGCTGCACGACGGCAAGATCCTGAGCTGCGGCAACGGCGGGTCCGCTGCCGACGCGCAGCACTTCTCGGGCGAGCTCTTGAACCGCTTCGAGCTCGAGCGCCCGGGCCTGCCCGCGGTCGCGCTGACGACCGACAGCTCGACGCTGACGGCGATCTCGAACGACTACGACTTCAACGAGATCTTCGCGAAGCAGGTCCGCGCACTCGGACAGCCGGACGACGTGCTGCTCGCGATATCGACGTCCGGCAACTCGGAGAACGTGCTGCGCGCGATCCATGCGGCGCACGAGCGCGGAATGAGGGTCGTCGCCATGACCGGCCGCGACGGCGGCGCGATCGCTCAGGCGCTGCACGCCGAGGACGTCGAGCTGCGCGTGCCGGCCCAGCGCACCTGCCGCATTCAGGAGGTGCACCTCCTGATCATCCACTGCCTCTGCGACCTGATCGACGCGGAGCTCCTCGGCGCGGGGTGACCTGCTCCGTTCGGCGCGGCGATATCGCGCACGCTCTTGAGCTACGAGCGCGACGGGGCCCTCCGCGAGGACCTCGCACAGGAAGTCTTTCTCGCCGTGCTCGCGTCAATCGATGCGGATCGCGCATAACGTCGCGACCGACCACTGCACGAGTGCGACACTGCGCTCGCGTACGCGAATTGGCAGCTCGTCGGATGCGTGCTGCTTGCGGCGTTCGCCGTGTTCGTGTGGCTTCCGGCCGTGCTCGAATGGGACGTGCTGCCGCCCGGCTTCCATCACGTCTATGCCGCGACGGTCGCCGTCACCGTTGTCGTCGTCTGTGCGTGGGCCGCGCGGCGGATCCCGGCGAAGCGCGCCGAGCGGGCGAGGCTCGAGCGGCTGCTCGCGGAGCTCGAGGAGCGCTGACGCGCTACTTGACGACCTTGAGCGTCGGCCTCTTCGACTCGCCGCCCGAGGGACCCGCCGGCTTGTCCGATTTCGGTGGCCCGCCGGGCCCGGGAGGCGGCGTCTCCTCGTCCGAGAAGATCATGCCGTGCCCGTTCTCGCGCGCGTAGATCCCGAGCACGGCGTCGACGGGCACCTCGACGCGATGCGAGACGCCGGAGAAACGCGCCTCGAACGTCACGATCTCGTTGCCGAGCATGAGGCCGCGCGTCGCGGCGGGGCTGATGTTCAGAACGAGCTTGCCATCGACGGCGTGACCCGGCGGTGCGACCAGCCCCTTGTGCGTCGCGTCGACGACGATGTGGGGCGTCATGTCATTGTCCAGTATCCACTCGTGCATCGCACGGAGCAGATACGGGCGCTTCTTCGTCATCGCCGCTACTGGCGCATCTCCTGCTCGATCTCGGTGAGGCTCGCCTGGAACGACGGCCGCGAGAACACGTCGTCCATGTACCGCTGGATCGGCTTCGCGTGCGGCGGCAGGTGGATGCCGAACAACGGCAGACGCCACAGAATCGGCGCGATCGTGCAGTCGACGAGCGAGAACTCGTCGCTCAGGAAGTACCGCTTCGCGGCGAAGATCTCGACGCTCGACAGAATGCTCTCCTCGAGCGCCTTGATCGCCCGTGCGACCGGCTTACGGTCGTTGCCCTCGTAAATCTGCTCCGCGAGCGGATACCAATCCTTCTCGATACGGAACAGCGCGAGCCGGAAATGCGCCCGAGTGACCGGGTCCACCGGCATCAGCGGCGGATGCGGAAAGCGCTCGTCGAGGTACTCGATGATCACACGCGAGTCGTACAGGACGAGGTCGCGGTCGACGAGCGTCGGCACGCTGTTGTAGGGATTCAGGTCGAGCAGGTCCTCGGGGAGGTTGCCCTCCTCGACATCGACGATGTCGATGTTGATGCCCTTCTCGGCCAGCACGAGCCGCGTACGGTGACTCCACGGGTCGGCCGGCCGCGAGAAGAGCGTCATGACCGATCGACGGTTAGCGATTACCGTCATGCCAGGAGTCTCCTTGCTCCGATGGGACGCGGTGGTCGAACCTTCAGGCGACGTCCTTCCAGATTTCCCTCTTCAGCATCCACGCAAGCAACAGAAAGACTAGCAGGAAACCGATGACCTTGATGCCGAGCGAGCGCCGCTCGAGCCGCATCGGCTCGCCGATGTAGTCCAGGAAATTCACGATGTCGCGCGCGACCTGGTCGAACTCGGCCTCGGACAGAAGCCCGGGGCGCACGACCTCGAATCCCGCGAGGACCGGTTCGCCGCCCTCCGTCTGCTCGTAGACCGGCCGACGCAACCCCTGGAGCTCCCACAGCACGTGCGGCATCGCCGTGTTCGGCAGAACGAGGTTGTTCGCGCCGGTCGCGCTCGTCTCGTCGACGTAGAAGCCGCGCAGGAAGTTGTAGAGATAGTCGACGCCGCGCGCTCGCGCGATCAGCGACAGATCGGGCGGCTGGGTTCCGAACCAGCGCTGCGCATCCTCGGAGCGCATCGCGTTCGTCATCGTCTCGAACGGCTGCTGGTTGGAGAAGATCAGGTTGTTGATCAGCTGATCCTCCGTGAGCTGCAGCCCTTCGGCGAGCTTGTTGTAGCGCACGTATTGCGCCGAGTGACAGCCGAGGCAGTAGTTCACGAAATACTTCGCGCCGCGCTGCAGCGAGGGCGTGTTCTCGATATTCGTGTTCGCCGGCGCGAGCTCGCCCGACTCACCGGCGCCGAATGCGACGAGCGCCGTCAGCGCCGCGACGGCCGCCGCGGCCACGGTGGCTGCGACTTTCCTTCTCATTTGGTCACCCTGGTCGGCACGGGTTTGGTCTTCTCGTAACGCGTGTAGAACGGCATCAACAGGAAGAACGCGAAGTACAGCACCGTGAAGATGCGCGACAGCGTCGGATAGATGCCCGTCGCCGGCTGCAGACCGACGTAGCCGAGCGCGAGGAAGCTCGCCGCGAACACGCCGAGCGCGACCTTGTAGACCCAGCTCCGGTAGCGAATCGACTTCACGCGGCAGCGGTCGAGCCACGGCAGGAACGCGGGCAGCAACACGGCGAGCCCCATCAGCGTGACGCCGAGCAGCTTGTCGGGCACCGCACGCAGGATCGCGTAGAACGGCGTGAAGTACCAGACGGGCGCGATGTGCTCCGGCGTCCGGAGCGGATCCGCGGGCTCGAAGTTCGCGTGCTCGAGGAAGTAGCCGCCCATCTCGGGCGCGAAGAACACGACCCCCGCGAACGCGATCAGGAACACGATGATGATCACGAGATCCTTCGCCGTGTGATACGGGTGGAACGGCACGCCGTCGAGCGGCTTCCCGTCCGGGCCCTTCTGCTCCTTGATCTCGATGCCGTCCGGGTTCAACGAGCCCACCTCGTGCAGCGCCATGATGTGCACGACGACGAGCAGCACGAGCATC
>CAZKNH010000069.1:0-21172 GCA_964553875.1 uncultured Gammaproteobacteria bacterium
GCGCGGCGAGCGTGTCGGCGTCGTCGTTCACGCCGGCGAGCAGCACCGCCTGATTGAGGAGCAGCACGCCGGTTTCGCGCAGCGACGCGAGCGCCGCCGCGACGGACGCGTCGAGCTCGCGCGGGTGATTCGAATGCAGCACGACCACCCGCACCAGCGGGTGCCGCTCGAGGACTCGAAGCAGTCCCTCGTCGACGCGCGCGGGCAGCACGATCGGAAAGCGCGTGTGGATGCGAACGCGTTTCAGCGCCGGCAGCGCGCCGAGCCGCGCGAGCAGCACGTCGAGCTTGCGATCGCTCAAGGAGAGCGGATCGCCGCCGGAGAGAATCACCTCGTCCACGCCGTCGGCCTCGAGCGCCGCGGCGGCGGCTTCGAAGCCGCCGCGCGCCGCGAGCTGCTCCGAATAGGGGAAAGACCGGCGAAAGCAATACCGGCAATGCACCGGGCAGGCGCCGGTCGTGACGAGCAGCGAGCGCCCGCGGTACTTCCGCACGAGACCGCCGTTCGCGAAATCGGCCTCGGCGAGCGGGTCGGCCGTGAAGCCCGGCACGTCGACGGCCTCGCGCGCGGTCGGGAGCACCTGCAGCAGCAACGGATCGCGCGGGTCGCCCTTCTTCATCCGGTCGACGAACGCGCGCGGCACGAGCAGCGGGAAATCGGCCGCGGCCCCTGCGGCCCGCAGCGCGTCGGCCGGCAGGTCGAGGAGCGCCGCGAGCTCGCTCGCGTCGCGCACCGCGTCCTTGAGCTGATCCTGCCAGCGGCTCCGGCGGGGGCCGGCGGAGGAGGGGAACGTCATCATGCTATTCGTCCGGAGCGGCAAAACGGTATCATTTGCCGTCGCCGTTCAGCCGCGCGCCGGCGCAAGCCGCCGCGCGCTCGCCGGGCCGCCGTGCGACCCGGCGCAACGCCGACCGCCGCCGGCACGACATCGCACCGCCGCGGGCCGCCGGCCCGCGTGATCGTCGCCGACCTTCAACTGAACAATCGAGCAAGAGCTTCAATGGCAAGTTATAGCACCAACGAGTTTCGCGCGGGCCTCAAGATTCTGATCGATAACGATCCTTGCGTGATCGTCGAGAACGAGTTCGTGAAGCCCGGCAAGGGCCAGGCCTTCAATCGGGTCAAGATCCGCAACCTGAAGACCGGCCGCGTCGTCGACAAGACGTTCAAGTCCGGCGACTCCGTCGAGGCCGCCGATGTCGTCGACCAGGAGATGCAGTATCTCTACACCGACGGCGAATTTTGGCACTTCATGGTGCCCGATACCTACGAGCAATTCGCGGCCAGCAAGGAGGCGGTGGGTGACGCCGTGCAGTGGCTGAAGGAGCAGGACACCTGCATGGTCACGCTGTGGAACGGCCAGCCGCTGCTCGTGACGCCGCCGAATCACGTCGAGCTCAAGATCGTGCAAACGGACCCCGGCGTGCGCGGCGACACCGCGCAGGGCGGCGTGAAGCCCGCGACGCTCGAGACGGGCGCCGTGATCCGCGTTCCGCTCTTTATCGAGGAAGGCGAGGTCGTGCGTGTCGATACGCGGACCGGAGAGTACGTGTCGCGCGTGAAGGATTGAGTCGGCCCGCGGTCGGGCGTCGCCTCGTTGCCCGATGCGACCCCGACTGCTTCGACGAGGCGTTCGACGGGCACTGATCAGCCGCGGTGGGCGAACGCGACGGTCGCGGCGACGGACCGCAACCCCGCCGCGACCGCGACCAGTCGGTCGACGCCGAGCGCCACCCCGGCGCAGTCGGGCAACCCGCGCTCGAGCGCGCCGAGGAACGCCTCGTCGATCGGCCGGACCGGCAGTCCGCGCCGGCGTCGCACGCCCTGATCCGCATCGAAGCGCCGCCGTTGCTCGGCGGCATCCGTAAGCTCGGCCCAGCCGTTCGCGAGCTCGAGCCCTTGCGCGAAGAGCTCGAAGCGCGCCGCGACGGGCGGCGTGCCGGGCTTGATCCGCGCAAGCGCCGCCTGGCTCGCCGGGTAGTCGTGGACGAAGACCCACGTCTCGGTCGGCAGCGCCGGCATCACGACCGCGGCGAACGCGAGATCGAGCACAGCGTCCGTGTCGAGGCCGGGCGGCACGTCGATCCCGCATTCGCGGAGCCTTGCGTCGACCGCGTCGGCCGACGCGAGCGGGTCGACGCCGAGCGCACGCTCGAACGCGTCGCGGTACGCGATACGGCAGGCTGGCCACTCCGCGGCGCGCCCGCCCGCGGCCTCGCGCACGAGCGCCTCGACCTCGTCCATCAGCTGCACATCGTCGAACCCGACTCGATACCACTCGAGCATCGTGAACTCGGGCTGGTGCCAGCGGCCGATCTCGCCGTCGCGGTAGACGCGGCAGAGCTGGTAGATGTCGCCGATCCCGTCGGCGAGGAGCCGCTTCATCGCGAACTCGGGCGACGTGTGCAGATACCGCGTCCCGCCGAGCCGCTCGACGTCGGCCGCGATGCTCTCGAGCGCGGGATCGGTCGGCGCCGCGGGCGAGAGCGCCGCGGTCTCGACCTCGAGCACGCCGCGGGCAGCGAAGAACGCGCGGATCCGTGCGAGCAGCGCCGCGCGAAAGCGGAGCGTCTCGATCGTCGCGCCGCGCTCGAGCGTCATGTGACCTCGCGTTGCCGGCCGATCGCCGTGCCGAGCCTGAGCTTCGTCCCCGCCTCGAGCGCGCCGTCCCATTCGACCGTGCCTTCGGGGAACAGCAGGATCACGGTCGAGCCGAGGTTGAAGCGGGCGATCTCATCGCCCTTCGAATAGGGCACGGGCTCGGCCTCGGCCCAATACCGCGGCGCGCCGCTCTGGATTTCGCCGTGCCGCGACGTGCTGATGCTCGAAACGTTCAGGGCGCCGACGAGCACGAGCGCCATCGGCCCGTTCGCCGTCTCGAACCAGCAGACGACGCGCTCGTTACGGCAGAAGAGATTCCTGAGACCGCACGTCGTCGCCGCATTCACGCTGAAGCGTCGTCCGGGGATGTAGCGCGTCGCGGTCAGCCTGCCTCCGAGCGGCATGTGCACGCGGTGGTAGTCGTACGGCGCGAGGTAGATCGTCGCGTACGCGCCGTTCGCGAAGCGGCTCGCGTCCGCGGGACCGTCGCCGACGAGCTCCGCGAGCGCATACTCGAAGCCCTTCGCCTGCAGCAGCTGACCCGCGCGCGCGTACCCGAACTCGGTCAGCCGGCCGTCGACGGGCGATACGACGGTCGTCGCACCGTCCGCGATCGGCCGGGCGCCGTCCTTCAGCGCGCGCGTGAAGAATGCATTGAAGCTCGGATAGCGGTCGAGATCCGGCTCCGCGGCCTCGGACAGATCGACGCCGTAGGTCTTTGCGAACCAGCGAATCAGCGGCCGTTTGAGCCACTGCGCGTCGCTGCGCGACGCGCGGTAGACGATCCGGCCGATCAGCGCCTGCGGCAGCAGATGCTGCGCGACAACGAACGGGTGGGGCATCGTCAATGCGCCGACGCGGCGTGCGACGGCTCGAGCTCGGGCGGGCGGCGCAGATACGCCGCGCGGATCTTCAAAAAGTCGGACGCGACGGTCACGGGCACGTGCGGCCCGCTCGACACCGCGATCCATTCGGCTCGCGGTCCGATCACGTAGATCGCGCCCGAGTGCACGACGTTGTACTGCTCGCCGTGATGCTCGTGCTTCTCGACGCCGACGCCGAGCGCGTCGACGAGCGGATCGAGCCGCTCTTCGGGCCCGGTCACCCCGATGAACGACGGATCGAACGCGGCGACGTACGCCGCGATGCGCTCCGGCGTGTCGCGGAACGGGTCGACGCTGACGAAGACGACTGCCGGAACGGCGTCGGGGGCGTCGTTCCGCAGCCGCTCTGCGACCGATGCGAGCACGTTCAGCGTGATCGGACAGACGTCCGGGCAGTTCGTGAAGCCGAAGAACATCAGCGTGAACCGGCCCTCGAGCCAGGACTTCGTGAACGGCCGGCCGTCGACGTCGGTCAGCGCGAACTCGGGCAGCGGGCGCGCCGCGGGCAGCACGGTCGCGCTTTCCGTCTCGGCCCAGCGCGCCGTCGCGACATCGGGCTCGGCGGGCGGCATCGTACGCCTGATCGTGAACACCGCCGCGACGAGCACCACGAGCGCGACGACGAGAATTCGGATGACGGGACCCTGCATGGCGACCCGGATTATCTCACAACGGTTATCATGCGCGGCCCATGACTCCCGATGCGCTGCGCCAGGCCCTCGTCACCGCGACCGACCACGAAGCGTGGGTCCGCGCGCTTGCACGCTATTTCCGCGAAGGCGGCGTCTTCTTCGGTCACGGTACCGACAACGCCGACGACGAGGCGTTCTGGCTGATCCGGCACCTGCAGGGCTGGCGCGACGGCGCGTTCGAGGAGCGGCCCGATCCCGCGCTCGTCGACGACGCCGTCAGGATCGCCGAGCGCCGCGTGGGCGAACGGAAGCCGCTCGCGTATCTCCTCGGCGAGGCGTGGTTCGCCGGGCTCGCCTTCGAGGTCGACGAGCGGGTGCTGATCCCGCGCTCGCCGCTTGCCGAGGTCATCGAGCGGTGCTTCGCGCCGTGGGTGGAGCTTCGGCCCGGTGACCGCGTGCTCGACGTCGGCACCGGCAGCGGCTGCCTCGCCGTCGCGACCGCCGTGCACTGCGACGACGTGCAGGTCGCCGCGACCGACGTCTCGAAGGGCGCACTCGAGATCGCGGCCCGGAACGCCGCGCGGCACGGCGTCGAGGACCGCATCCGTTTCTACGAGGCTGACCTTTTCCCGGATACGCCGGATCGCTACCGCGTTATCATGTCGAACCCTCCGTACGTGCCGCGGCGCGTGCTCGAGGCGCTGCCGCCGGAGTACGCGCACGAGCCCGAGCTCGCGCTCCTCGGCGGCGAGACGGGGCTCGAGCCGACCGAGCGGCTGCTTCGCGAGGCAGGACCGCGGCTCGTGCCGGGCGGCGTGCTGATCGTCGAGGTCGGCGCGGAGGCGGACGCGCTCGCCGAGCGCCATCCGCGCCTTCCGCTCACGTGGCTCGAATTCGAGCGGGGCGGCGAGGGCGTGTTCGTCGTCACGGCGGAGCAGCTCGCGGAGTACTACGGCGAGTCGAGTCGAGAAGCGTAAGACGGATGGCTGGCGACACCTTCGGACGACTGTTCACGGTCACGACCTTCGGCGAAAGCCACGGGCCCGCGCTCGGCTGCATCGTCGACGGTTGTCCGCCGGGGTTGCCGCTCTCCGAGGAGGACATCCAGCGTGACCTCGACCGCCGCCGGCCCGGCAAATCGCGCTTCGTCACGCAGCGCCGCGAGCCCGACACCGTCAAGATCCTGTCGGGGGTCTTCGAAGGCGTGACGACCGGCACCGCGATCGGCCTTCTGATCGAGAACGTCGATCAGCGCACGCGCGACTACGACAAGATCAAGGATCGTTTCCGCCCTGGGCACGCAGACTACACGTATCACAAGAAATACGGCATTCGAGATTATCGCGGCGGCGGCCGGTCCTCCGCGCGCGAGACGGCCATGCGAGTCGCGGCCGGCGCAATCGCGCGGAAGTACCTGCGCGAGCGCGTTGGGATCACGATCAGGGGTTATCTGGCCGCGCTCGGGCCGATCGAGCTCGAGCCCGTGAACCTCGACGCGGTCGACGACAACCCGTTCTTCTGTCCCGACCCGTCGAAGGTCGAGGAGCTGGAGGCCTTCATGATCCAGCTTCGGCGCGACGGCGACTCGATCGGCGCCCGCGTGAACGTGATCGCGACCGGCGTGCCGCCCGGGCTCGGGGAGCCCGTGTTCGACAAGCTCGACGCGTCGATCGCGCACGCGATGATGAGCATCAACGCGGTCAAGGGCGTCGAGATCGGCGACGGCTTCGCCTGCGTGCGTCAGCGCGGCAGCGAGCACCGCGACGAGATCACGCCGGAAGGGTTCACGAAGAACTCGGCCGGCGGGATTCTCGGCGGCATCTCGAGCGGGCAGGACATTTTGGTCAGTCTCGCCCTGAAACCGACGTCGAGCATCCAGATTCCGGGGCGTACGATCGACGTCGAAGGCCGGCCGGTCGAGATCGTGACGACCGGTCGGCACGACCCATGCGTCGGGCTCCGCGCGACGCCGATCGCCGAGGCGATGCTCGCGCTGACGCTGATGGACCACTACCTGCGACACAAAGCACAGAACGGCTAAAAGAAAAAACGCGCCGATCGGCCGAACTCGGACCGAAGTCACAGTTGCCGGCTGCTTCAAATTGTTAAATTCCGCAGCCGATAAGGTCGCGAGCGCAGCCGGTCGCAGTCGAGCGTGACCGGAGAGGCTTGCGGCCCGCTGGAGTGAAGGTCGTGCCGACCGCTCGACGAACAGGCTCGCCGATGAAGCGCGGGGTCGCTCGGGGCTTGGGTAGGACGCGTTATGTCATGTATCTTCCGACCGCGGAGCCCGACGGGGCTTCGGCGCGCGGCACGACGTCCGCGGTCGCACGACGGAGGCAGCTAGGAGTTTCCATGAAGTCACTGCCACAGTGGAGCGCGACAGTTCTGCTGACCGCGCCGCTCGGAGCTTGGGCGCTCGGGCTCGGGGACATCGAGCTTCAGTCGGCGCTGAACCAGCCGCTGCGAGCCGAGATCGAGCTGTTGTCCGTGACGCCGGAGGATCTCGATGGCTTGAGAGTCGGGCTCGCGAGCCGTGCGGCGTTCGAGCGGTACGAGCTCGAACTCACGTCTGAGCTCACGGGCTTGAGCTTCAACGTCGACCGAAACGCTGCCGGGCGGTACGTCGTCAGGGTGACTTCCCGGCAGCCGATGACGAATCCGTTCGTGACGTTGCTCGTCGAAGCGACGTGGCCGCGGGGCCGGCTGCTGCGCGAATACACCGTGCTGCTCGATCCGCCGGTCTTCACGCCCGAGATCGGCGCCGAGCCGCCGATCCGGCAGGCCGAAGCCGGCGCGCCTTCGGATGCGTCGGGCGCGTTCGCGCGTGCACCGCAGTCTTCGTCCGCAGAGCCTGCTCCTTCGCAGTCGGCTCGGCAGACGCCCGCCGCGACGTCGACGCCGCGCCCGGCCGATGCGGCGGCCGAGGCCGCGCTCGCGTCCGGCCAGTACGGCCCCGTGCAGTCGTCGGAGACGCTGTGGAGCATCGCGTCGCGTCTGCGACCGGCCGGCGTGACGGTAAATCAAATGATGGTCGCGCTCTACGAGGCGAATCCGCACGCCTTCGACGGCAATATGAACGTGCTGCTGCGCGGCGCGACGCTGACGATCCCGGACCGGAACGCGGTGGCGGCGCTTTCCGCCGCCGAAGCGACCGCGATCGTCAGGCGCGCCGAGGAGTCGTGGCGCGGGACCCCGCCCGCCGACTCGGCCGGCGAACGACTCGCATCGACCGAGGGCGCGCCTGCCGGCTCTTCCGCTCCCTCTGGGGGCGCGGGCGAACCGCGCCTGCGCCTCGTGCCGCCTTCGGCCGAGAGCGTCGCCGCGGCGTCCGCTTCCGGGGCGTCGTCCGTCGCGGGTGCAGGCGGCGCAGGCGGTGATGCCGGCTCCGCGTCGGATTCCGCCGAGGTCGCGCGGCTCGAGGCCGAGATCGCGGCGCTGCGCGCCGAGCTCGAAGAGAGCCGTCGACTGCTGCAGATTCGCGAGGAAAGCCTCGAGGCGCTGCAGGCTCGGCTTGCCGCAGCCGATGCGCTGCTGGCGAGGGCCGACAGCCCGGCGCCTTCGACCGCGAGCGCGCCCGGCGTCGATCTCGAGGTGCCGCTCGACGACGAGCCGCTCTTCGCCGACGAGGTCGAGCGTGCCGACACGACCGCAGAGACCGAGACCGCCGAGACGGCCCCCGAGCCCGCGGTGACCGAGACCGCGCCGGTGGCGGCTTCCGCCGCGGCTCCGTCGTCGTCGACGCCGCCGGCGGCCGTTCGTCCGCCGCAGCCCGAGCCGTCGTTGCTGTCGCGCGTGCTCGCCGCGATCTCGAATCCGTTCCTTTTGATCGGGCTCGGCGTCGGCGCCGTGCTGTTGACGGCCGTTTGGTACCTGCGGAATCGCCGCGAGGACGCCGACGACGTGACGGGCCGCTGGGACGCGCTCGAGGCGGAGGATACCGTCGTCGACGAGGCGGCCGAGCCGACTCGCCGCCTGCGTCAGGTCGATGCATCGAGCGTCGTCGTCGAGGAGGAATCGCTGACGAGCGAGGCGGCCGCCGCAGCCATCGCGGCCGCGCAGCCGAAGTCGGACGCCGAGGAAATCGAGGACACGCTATCGAGCCATACGGTCATCAACCTCGATCAGGGCGACGTCCTGGCCGAGGCCGATTTCCATATGGCGTACGGCCTGTACGATCAGGCCGCCGAGCTCGTGCAGAAGGCCCTCGAGAGCGAGCCCGACCGTCGGGACCTGAAGCTCAAGCTGATCGAGGTGTACTTCGTCTGGGGCAACAAGGACGCGTTCCGCGAGGCGGCCAGCGCGCTGCGTGCCGAGACCGGGGCCGCGGATTCCGATTGGGACAAGGTCCTGATCATGGGCAAGCAGCTCTGCCCGGACGATCCGCTGTTCGCGGAGTCGACGACGGGCGGATCGGGCGAGGTCGACCTCGAGCTCGAAGAAACCGGCGCGACGGCGGTCGACTTCCCGGTCGACGAGAAGACGCAGATCGCCGACGTCGACGATCTCGGTCTCGATTTCGAGCTCGCGGCGACCGGCGAGCGGATGGTGTCGTTCGACGAGTCGCTCGACGAGGAGGAGCGCGATTCGGACGCGGACACCGGCGTCGACGACATGCTCCACATCGGCGCGCAGACAGCGGCCGGGCTCGAAGCGGCGCTGCTTTCGGGCGACGATGACGACGAGGATCAGAGTGTCGGGGCCGACGACGACACGGCGCGCTCGGCCGTCGAGGTGGAAGAGGATACCGCCGCGGCCTGGGCGTCGGACATCGAAAGCGGCCTCGACGCGCTCGCCGATCCGACCGACGCAGAGCTCGAGAGTCTTGCCGTGACGCAGGAGACGCCGACGATCGAATCGCCGGCGCAGGGCTTCGGCGAGGACTGGCGAGCCGCGCTCGGCCTCGACGGCTCCGACGACGGCACGGATGTCGACATGGAGGCGCTCGATGCGGACGCGCCGACGATGGAGACGCCGTGGGCGACGGCGGACTCCGATTCACCGACGATGGAGACGCCGTGGGCGGCCGTCGACTCCGATTCGCCGACGATGGAGTCGCCTTGGGTCAACGCGCCGACCGTCGAGACCCCGACCATCGAATCGCCGCGCGCGGATACGACGACGCTGCGCGCCGCGACCGGCGACACCACGGAGATGCCGACGGTCGAGACGGCTGCCGCGGCGGGCGAGTTCACCGAGGAGATCGATCTCGGCGACCTCGGCTTGAGCGTCGAGGACCTCTCCGGGCTGCCCGACGACATCGGCTCGCTGCCGGGCGTCGATACCGGCGACACCCGCGAGCAGCCGGCGCTCGGTGCCGACGAGGAGCTGCTCTCGGCGACCGGCGTGACGGAGATCGTCGACCTCTCCGACGACGACTTCGAGACGACGGGCACCGCGGTGCTCGGCGACAACGACGAGACGATGCTCGCGGGCACCGAGGTGCTCGAGCGCGAGGTCGCGGCTCAAGGCACGGCGGTGCTCGAGGCGCTCGATGCGTCGGCGGCCGCGGCCAATGGCGACAGCGGGCTCGACCTCGATCTCGACGATCTCGCGAGCGCGCTCGCCGGCGGTGACACGATCGAGCAGCCGCGCGCGACGGGGTTCGAGACCGAGATCTTCGCTGCCGACGAATCGACGCCGATCGATCTCGACGTCGGCGTCGACGAGACGGTGGAGCAGAGCACGGTCGGCGGCCCGCTCGATCCGCATACGATGACCGAGATCGGCACGAAGCTCGATCTCGCGCGGGCGTACATCGACATGGGCGATCCCGAGGGCGCGCGCAGCATCCTCGAGGAAGTGCTCGACGAAGGCGACGCCGGGCAGCGTCGCGAGGCCCAGGGTCTGATCGACGCGCTCGCGAATAACTGACGAGGAGCCTGCCGGGGGCGCATTCGTACGCCCCCGTGAAGGTGCGGATGCCGCGGATCGCGCTCGGGATCGAGTACGACGGCAGCGAGTTTTTCGGCTGGCAGGCGCAGCGCGGGCAGCGCAGTGTCCAGGCGGTGCTCGCCGATGCCGTCTCGCGCGTCGCGAACGAGCGCGTCGTCGTGCACGGCGCCGGACGCACGGATACCGGCGTCCATGCGCTGCAGCAGGTCGCGCATTTCGATACCGGCGCCGCGCGCACGGCGCGGCAATGGGTGCTCGGCATCAACTCGAATCTGCCCGCCGACGTGCGCGTGCAGTGGGCCCAGCAGGTGCCGGACGATTTCGACGCGCGTCGGTCGGCGCTCCACCGCCGTTACCGTTATCTGCTGCTCGAGGCGAACGTCGATGCGCCGCTGCTCAGGCGCCGCGTGTGGCGTGTTCGCGAGGCGCTCGACCTCGCCGCGATGAGCGCCGCGGCGGTCGCCTGGCTCGGCGAGAACGACTTCTCGTCGTTCCGGGCCGCGGGCTGTCAGTCCCGCACGCCGATGCGCAGACTGATCGCCGTGTCGGTTGCGCGAGCGGGACGGCTGATCGCGCTCGAGTTCGTCGCGAACGCTTTCCTGCATCACATGGTCAGAAACCTCGTGGGCGCGCTCGTCGAGATCGGCACGGGGCGGGCGCCGGTGTCGTTCGCGGCCGAGCTGCTCGCGGCGAGGGACCGGCGCGCGGGCCCCGAGACCGCTCCGGCGCGCGGCCTGACGCTGATCGACGTCGCGTATCCGGAGCGCTACGCGATACCGCCGGTCGCGCCGAGGGACGCCTGGCCGCCGGTTTGACCGTTCGGTTCGAGGTGGAGCTTTTTCGGGGTCAGACCCCTTTTTCTTGGTCTCGGCGACCGAACATCGGTAACTCGACGAGACCTATTTCGCCTAGACTGAGTAAAAGGGCTCTGACCCTGAAAGGGTAGTTGAGCTATGATGGCCCGCCCTGCGAACGCGCGGGTGCGCGACGAGCTGCGAAAATGAGCTGGTTCGACAAGCTGATGCCTTCCCGCATCAACACCGAGAAGCGGCGGCGCTCGGTGCCGGAAGGCTTGTGGGTGAAGTGCTCGGGCTGTTCCGCTCAGCTCTACCGCGCCGAGCTCAAGCGCAATCTCTTCGTTTGCCCGAAGTGCAACCATCACCTTCGGATCAGCGCCCGCGAGCGGCTCGGCTGGTTCCTCGACCCCGATTCGGCCGAGGAGATCGGCGCGGACATCGAGCCGCTCGATCCGCTGAAATTCAAGGACTCGAAGCGCTACCGCGAGCGCCTCACGCAGGCGCAGAAAGACACCAACGAGCGCGACGCGCTGATCGTGATGGCCGGAACGCTGAAGGGCATCCCGGTCGTCGCGGCGGCGTTCGAGTTCCGTTTCATCGGCGGCTCGATGGGCTCGGTCGTCGGCGAACGCTTCGTGCGCGGGATCCGCTACTGCATCGAGCACAACCGGCCGATGATCTGCTTCTCGGCGTCCGGCGGCGCGCGCATGCAGGAAGCGCTCTACTCGCTGCTGCAGATGGCGAAGACGAGCGCCGCACTGGCCGAGCTTGCCGAGGCGAGGCTGCCCTACATCTCCGTGATGACGGATCCGACGATGGGCGGCGTGTCGGCGAGCATCGGCCTTCTCGGCGACATCAACATCGCCGAGCCGGGCTCGTTGATCGGGTTCGCCGGTCCGCGCGTGATCGAGGAGACCGTGAAGGAGAAGCTGCCAGTCGGCTTCCAGCGCGCGGAGTTCCTGCTCGAGAAAGGCGCGCTCGACATGATCGTCGACCGTCGCAACGCGCGTGACGAGATCGCCGCGCTGATCGCGAAGCTGATGCGGTTGCCGCCGCCCGAGCAGACCGCCGCCTCCGCAGCCTGACCCTACTTTCGAGCGCAACCGAGTGCCGCAGCGTTTCACGTCCCTCGCGGAGTGGCTCGCGTGGTTCGAGACACTTCACCCGAAGAAGATCGACATGAGCCTCGATCGGATCCGGGTGATCCTCGACGCGCTCCATCTCGTCCCTCCGCGCTACAAGGTGATCACGGTCGGCGGCACGAACGGCAAGGGCTCGTGCGTCGCGATCCTGGAGAGCATCTATCGCGCTGCGGGCTATCGTGTCGGTGCGTTCACGTCGCCGCATCTCGTGCGCTTCAACGAGCGGATCCGCTTCGACGGCCGCGACGCGACGGATGCCGAGCTGGTCGAGGTCTTCGAATCGATCGAGGCGAGCCTCGGTCCGGTCACGTTGTCATATTTCGAGGCGTCGGCCGTCGCGGCGCTTCTCCTCTTCGAGCGGCGGCACGCGGACGTCGCGATCCTCGAGGTCGGCATGGGCGGCCGCCTCGACGCGACGAACGCGGTCGACGCCGATGCGGCGCTGATCGCGAGCGTCGATCTCGACCATACCGAATGGCTCGGCCCGGACCGCGAGGCGATCGGCCGGGAGAAGGCCGGCATCATGCGGCCGGGGCGGCCCGCCGTCGTCGGTGATTCGGATCCTCCGCAGAGTCTTGCCGCGTGCGCCGACGAGATCGGCGCACGTCTCTTCGCGATCGGCCGCGACTTCCGCGCGGTCCCGCTCGAGCGAGGCTGGCGCTTCGAAGGCCCGGAGGGCGTCGTCCGCGACGCGCTGCCGGTCGTGCCGTTCGGCGCGCAGATTCAGGGTTCGAACATGGCCGCGTGCGTCACCGTCGTCGATGCGCTGCGCGACATCCTCCCGGTCTCCGAGGATGCGCTGCGTGCCGGGCTCGCGGGCGCGCGGCTCCGCGGCCGCACGGAGCGGCACGTCCGCGACGGCGTAGAGTGGATTTTCGATGTCGCGCACAACCCGTCGGCGGCGCGCGTGCTGCGGCAGGAAATCGAGGGGACTCGTCCGAGCCGCACGCTCGCCGTGTTCGCCGCGATGGAGGACAAGGATCTCGAAGGCGTGCTCGCGCCGTTCGCGGACCTCGTGGACCGGTGGCATCTCGCGCGTCCCGACAGCGAGCGCGGAGCGGCGCTCGATGTCATCGACCGGATGCTCGAGACCCTCGGCGCGCGCGAGCGCGTCCGCCATGCCGACGTCGCCTCCGCCTGCCATGCAGCGGCCGCCGAAGCGCGGCCGGGCGAGCGCGTCCTCGTGTTCGGCTCGTTCTATACGGTCGGCCCCGCACTCGAGGCGCTTCGGCTATACTCCTCGCCTTCCGCAGTCGGCAGCTGACCCGCGATGGATCAGGGCTTGAAGGAACGACTCATCGGCGCCGCCGTTCTCGTGGCCCTTGCCGTGTGGCTGATCCCGTGGTTGCTCGACGGCCCGGACGAACCGATCACGGCCGACGGCGGCACGCTCGAGCTGCCGGTGCCGAGCGGGCACGTCGGCGAAGTCCGCACCGAAGTCATCGATCTCGCGTCTCGCCGTGACGGCGGCCGTGCGTCCGCCACCGGCGCGGGCCGTGCGACCGATCCGGCATCGACTCGCCCCGCGGACGCCTCGACCAGCCGCGGCGAGCCGGCGGCGGCTACCGCGCAATCCGCCGCGACGGGCGGCGGGGCGCCTGCGGCCGGCGGAGACGCCGCCCGGAGCACCGCCGACACGGGAACAGCCGCCGCCGCGAGCACCGCGACGCCGACCTCGGACGGCGCGCGCGCGACGGACTCGAGCGGCGCGCGTGCGTCGGCCTCATCGAACAGCCCGTCCGCGTCCGCCTCATCGAACGCGGCGCCGAGCGAGCCGCGGACGAGCGCGGCTACGCAGGCGTCGACGTCGGGCACGACGTCGGCAGCCGCGGCATCCGCCTCCGCGCGGCCAGCGTCCGCCGCGCGCGCCGAGCCGTCGGCGTCCGGCGACTGGGCCGTCCAGGTCGGCAGCTTCAGCGAGGAAGAGAACGCCCGTCGGCATGCCGCGCGGGTTTCGTCGCTCGGCTACTCGCCGAAGATCTCGACGTTCCGCGCCGGCGGCCGGGTGATGTACCGCGTGCGGATCGGTCCGCACGAGACGCGGCAGGCGGCCGAGGCGGTCGCATCCGCCCTTGCCGCGCACGGCTTCGTCGCTCAGGTCGTGACGAACAACTAGCCGTGCTCGACGCCCGATGCTGACCTGGGCCGACTACGCGATCATCGCGACGTGCGTCGGGTCCGCCCTGTTCGGCCTGTTTCGCGGGTTCGTGAAGGAAGCGTTCTCGCTCGTCACGTGGCTCGCGGCGATTTTCGTCGCGTGGAAGTTCGCGTGGGTGCTCGACCCGATGCTCGGCACGTGGATCGCCGAGCCGGGCCTCCGGCTTTGGATCGGGCGCGCGGCGATTCTGATCCTCGTGCTGATCGCGGGCGGGCTCGTCGGCTGGTTCATCCGGACGCTCGTGCACGCCACGGGGCTCGGCGGCATGGACCGCCTGCTCGGCGGCGCGTTCGGCTTCGCCCGCGGCGTGCTGATCGTCGGGCTCGCCGTGATCGGCATCGAGTCGGCAGGTCTCGACGGCGACTCGTGGTGGCTCGAATCGCGGCTCCGACCGCTGTCGAGCAAGGTCGCGGAAGGAATTCGATATTACGGTTCGCTCGGAAGCGCCTACTTGCGGGAGCAGGAGATCGTCTGAGCGGTCCAACGGTTTGTTGACGGGCTCGGGGCGGCACGCGAACGGCGACCGCCAGAGTAAGCTTTTCCTGATCGGCCCGCGTGAAGCGAGGCAAAGGGACGGCAGATGTGCGGAATAGTCGGAATCGTCGGCCATGAGCCGGTCAACCAGGCGCTCTACGATGCGCTGACGGTCCTGCAGCACCGCGGTCAGGATGCGGCGGGTATCGTCACGGAGGCGGACGGCCGGTTGCACACGCGCAAGGGCAACGGGCTCGTGCGCGACGTGTTCGAGCAACGCCACATGCTGCGGCTGCGCGGCAACATCGGCATCGGCCATGTGCGTTATCCGACGGCGGGCACCGCGAGCCCGTCCGAAGCGCAGCCGTTCTACGTGAATTCGCCGTTCGGCATCTGCCTCGCGCACAACGGCAACCTCGTCAACGCGGAGGAGCTCAAGCGGCTCATCGTGCAACAGGATCGGCGGCACCTGAACACGACGTCCGACTCCGAGGTGCTGCTCAACGTCTTCGCGCACGAGCTCGAGCGGTCCGGTAACGCGCAGCTCGAGCCGGACCAGATTCTCGACGCGGTCGAGGGCGTGCATCGGCGCTGCTCGGGCGCCTACGCGGTCGTCGCGCTGATCGTCGGCTACGGGCTCGTCGCGTTCCGCGATCCGCACGGCATCCGTCCCGCCGTGCTCGGCGTGCGGGAGACGAGCCGCGGCATCGAGCGGATGGTCGCGTCCGAGAGCGTCGCGCTCGACGCGCTCGGCTTCGAGCTCGAGCGGGACCTCCTGCCTGGCGAGGCCGTTTATATCGACAAGTCCGGCAGGCTCTTCAGCCGTATCTCGTCGAAACGGGCCGGCTATTCGCCTTGCATCTTCGAGTTCGTGTATTTCGCGCGGCCGGACTCGATCATCGACAAGCTCTCCGTCTACAAAGCGCGGCTTCGCATGGGCGACGCGCTTGCAGAGAAGATCAAGCGTATCCGCCCGGATCACGACATCGACGTCGTGATTCCGATCCCCGACACGTCCCGCACCGCCGCGATGCAGGTCGCGATGCATCTCGGCGTGAAGTATCGCGAAGGCTTCATCAAGAACCGCTACATTGGCCGCACGTTCATCATGCCTGAGCAGTCGGTGCGCCGGGCATCGGTGCGCCGGAAGCTGAATGCGATCGACCTCGAGTTCCGCGGCAAGAACGTGCTGCTCGTCGACGACTCGATCGTGCGCGGCACGACGTCGCAGCAGATCATCGAGATGGCGCGCGAGGCAGGGGCGCGTAAGGTCTATTTCGCGTCGGCCGCGCCGCCGGTGCGCTACCCGAACGTGTACGGCATCGACATGCCGGCCGCGAAGGAGCTCGTCGCGGCCGGACGGACCGAAGAGCAGGTCCAGAAGCTGATTGGTGCCGACTGGCTCGTGTATCAGGACCTGGAGGACCTGGTCCGCGCCGTTCATCACGAGAACGCGGACATCGAGTCGTTCGACACGTCGTGCTTCTCCGGCTGCTACGTGACGGGCGACGTCAGTCGTTCCTATCTCGACGAGCTCGAGGTCGTGCGCTCGAACTCGGCGAAGGCACGCCGCGACGCGGAGGCGCGCAGCGAGGAGCTCGGCGAGGAGGAGGACGACGAGGTCCAGGCCGCGAGCGGCCTCTGACGCCGCCGCGGGACGCCCGTGCGCCTGCTTCTGATCGACGACGACGCCGAATATCGCAAGATCCTGCGTTACCACGTCGAGGTCGAGTGGCCGCAGGCGATCGTCGTCGAGCATCAGCCGAGCTCGACCGGACGTGCTCCGCACGATATTTCGCTCGTCGGTTTCGACGCCGTGCTGCTCGGCCATCCGCTCGCAGACGAGCAGGGGTTCACGTGGCTCGACGGTCTCGCCGAGCGTGAGGAGTGCCCGCCGGTGCTGCTCTTCGCCGATCCGAGCGACGAGTGGCTCGCCGTCGACGCGCTGAAGGCCGGCGCCGCGGATTACTTCCCGAAGCGCAAGCTTCAACATCGGCGGTTCGTCGCCGCAGTGCGCGAGGCGGTCGAGCGGGGGGTGTCGCCGGGGCTCGCCCGGGTCTTCGCGGGCCGGGCGGCGCCGAGGCCGTCATCTCCGCCGAGCCGTACGCGGGGCGAGCCGCTCCCCGATCGGCTGCACGAGCTCCCGTGCGCGCGGCGGCACCGCTTCGTGTCACGGCTTCACGTGTCCGATCTCTCGACCGTCTATCTCGCTGACGACGAGGAGACCGGCGAGCGCGTCGTCTGCAAGGTCGTCGAGAACCGCCCCGGCAAGACGGGCGCTCGGCACTTCGAGCGCTTCCTGCTCGAGTACCAGCTGATCGCGGCGCTCCGTCATCCGAACGTCGTCCGGATCATCGATCTCGGCATCGCGGACGATCACGCGTACATCGTGATGGAGTATTTCGCGGCCGGCAGCCTCGCGGACCGTATCGCCGACGGGCCGCTTCGCGCGGAACCCGCGCTTCGCTACGCGCGGCAGATCGGCGCGGCCCTCGCGGCGATCCACGCGGCCGGGATCCTGCACCGGGACCTGAAGCCGGGCAACGTGATGTTCCGTGCCGACGATACGCTCGCGCTGATCGACTTCGGCCTCGCGAAGGCGCTGCGGCTCGACGCGTCGCTGACCGGCACCGCGCAGATCTTCGGCACGCCGCATTACATGAGCCCCGAGCAGGGGCACGCGGATCCGATCGACGAGCGCTCGGATCTCTACAGCCTGGGCTGCATCCTCTACGAGATGCTGACCGGTGAAAAGCCGTTCACCGCGAGCAGCGCGATGGGCGTGATCTACAAGCACTCGCACGCGCCGCGCCCGAAGCTGCCGTCCGTGCACGCGGCGCTGCAGCCGCTGCTCGACCGGCTGCTCGCGATCGACCCGGCCGAGCGTTTTCAGAGCGCGTCGGAGTGGCTCGAGGCGCTCGATCGGCTCGGTACGGCTTGACGGATTCGGTCAGAGCAGCTCGACGCGGTAGCCGTTCTCGTCCCAGTGAAGCACGTAGCCGTGCTCGTGCCACGCGCCGAGCACGATACGCTCCGCGGGCTCGCCGTCGACGGTCAGGGCATGCACGGCGGGCCGGTGCGTGTGACCGTGCAGCAGCCGGCGCACGCCGAATCGGCGCATCGTCTCTTCGACCGTCGCGGCGTTCACGTCCATGATCGCTTCGGGCTTCGCGGCCGACTCCTCGAGGCTCGCGCTGCGGATCCGGCTGGCGATCGCTCTTCGCTCCGCGATCGGCTTCGAGAGGAAGTCCCGCTGCCACGCGGGATCGCGGACCATCCGACGAAGCTCCATGTAGCGCGTGTCGTCGGTGCAGAGGAGGTCGCCGTGCGTCAGCAGCACGCGCTCGCCGTAGAGGTCGACGACCTCGTAGTCGCCGAGCAGCGTCGCGCCCGTTGCGAGCTCGAAGCGGCGCCCGAGCAGGAAGTCGTGGTTACCGTGCATGATTCGGCACGGCACCTTCGCGCGCGCGAGCGCCGCGAGCGCGTCGATCACGGGCTTCATCGCCGGATCGGTGTCGTCGTCGCCGATCCAGGCCTCGAAGAGATCGCCGAGGATGTAGACCGCGTCGGCCCCGAGGCCCTGCTCGCGGATCAGCCTCTCGAAGAGGACGATCGTCTCCGGCCTGCCGGCCTCGAGGTGCAGGTCGGAGATGAAGATCGTTCCCATCGCAGCATCACTCTTCGATCAGCTCCATGCGTTGGATCACGATGGGCTCGACGGGGACGTCACGTTGGAACGGGCCGCCGGAGCCCGTTGGACGGTCGCCGATCTGGTCGACGACCTCCATGCCTTCGATGACGGAGCCGAAGACCGCGTAGCCCCAGCGCGTCGGCCGCGGATTGAGATCGAGGTTGTCGTTCAAGTTGATGTAGAACTGGCTCGTCGCCGAGTGCGGATCGTTCGTGCGGGCCATCCCGACCGTTCCGCGGAGGTTGCTCAAGCCGTTGCCGGATTCGTTCACGACGCCGCGCGGCGTCGGCTTCTCGACGAAATCTTCCGTATACCCGCCGCCCTGCGCGATGAAATTGTGCACGACGCGGTGGAAGATCGTGCCCTCGTAATGGCCCTCTTCCACGTAGCTCAGGAAATTCTCGACCGTCAGCGGTGCGCGGTCGGGATAAAGCTGGATGACGAAGCTGCCGAGGTTGGTTTCGACGCGAACCTTCTGTGCGGCGGCGCCGACCGAGAAGAGGCCGAGGACCGCGAAGGTCGACGCGAGAACCGTCAGGCGGAGGAGGGTGGGCATGTTTCCGTCCCCATTCTTCATGCCGATGGATCGTGCCCCATGATAGCGTTTCGCGGAGCGGCAAGGGCTTCGGGGCGGCTGCGGCTGCCGATGCCGCCGATGCCGCAGAGCGGCACCGCCCCGCGCGGCGGCGGGCTCAGCGGCCCGCCGTGCGCAGCAGGTTCGCTGACAGCGTGTTCTGCATCAGCGTCGCGACCGTCATCGGCCCGACGCCGCCCGGCACCGGCGTGATCAGCCGCGCGTTCTGCTTCGCGACGTCGAACTCGACGTCGCCGACGATCTGGCCGTCCTCGAGGCGGTTGATGCCGACGTCGATCACGACCGCGCCCGGCTTGATCCAGTCGCCCTTCACGAGGTGCGGCTTGCCGGCCGCGACGATCAGCACGTCGGCGAGACGGACGTGCGATTCGAGGTCACGCGTGAAGCGGTGCGTCACGGTGACCGTCGCGCCGAGCAGCAACATCTCGAGCGCGAGCGGCCGGCCGACGTGGTTCGACGCGCCGACGATCACGACGTGCTCGCCCTTGACCTTGACCCCGGAGCGCTCGAGCAGGATCACGACGCCGTGCGGCGTGCACGGGCGCAGGATCGGGATCCGCTGCGCGAGGCGCCCGACCGTGTACGGATGGAAGCCGTCGACGTCCTTCGCGGCGGAGATCCGCTCGATGACCTCCGTCTCGTCGATGTGAACCGGCAGCGGGAGCTGAACGAGGATGCCGTCGACGTCGTCGTTCGCGTTCAGCTCGTCGATCAGCTCGAAAAGCTCCTCCTGGGTCGTCGACTCGGGCAGGTCGTAGGAATACGACCGAATTCCGACGTCGTCGCAGGCCTTACGCTTGTTGCGGACGTAGATCTCGGACGCGCTGTCGTTGCCGACCAGAATGACCGCGAGGCCCGGCGGACGGAGCCCTTTTGCAACTCGCTCCTTGATTTTGGCTGCGACTTCCCCGCGCAGCGCGCGCGCGATTGCCTTGCCGTCAATGATTTCCGCGGCCATTCTGTGCTCCGGTCGAGAAAGGCGCGGATTCTCGCATGGCCATTCCTCGTGTCTCAAGGTCGTATGCCGAAACGCCGCCCGGGTCGCGGGTCGAAGGGAGGGCGGACGCGGAATCGCGCCCCGAGACCGGCGCGTTTGACGCTTGCTGGGGTCGGCCCCTAACATCGTGTCCGTTCTCGGCGTCTCGACGGCGATCGGTCGGGGCATGGCGCAGTCTGGTAGCGCATCTGCTTTGGGAGCAGAGGGTCGGGGGTTCGAATCCCTCTGCCCCGACCACGTTCGACCGGCCGGCGCTGTAGCGCTTGGCGGGTCTGCGGGGCCGGGAACGGACGACGAGCGCCCGTAGCTCAACCGGATAGAGCATCGGCCTTCGATCGATGGAGCCTCCGGCGGGAAATGAACCGTCGGAGTGGACCGCACTGTAACGGGGGAACCTTAACGGGTCGCGCCGATGGCAATCCCGTGGAAACCGGCTACCCGAGCGAGGCACATCCTTTTAGAATGTGCCGCCCGGCAGCGGGGATCCGTAGAGACTATACGTGCGGCACCTGAGACGGTGAAGAGATAGTCCAGACCACGAACTCCGCGGAAGGGCGGAGGCTGCGAAAGCAGTGGTGGTACGCTAAGCCGAGGGTTGCAGGTTCGAGTCCTGCCGGGCGCGCCATCCGAGGGAGCGAGGCGGAAGGCGCCGAATATCGAAATCTGGTGGACGTAGCTCAGTTGGTAGAGCCCCGGATTGTGGTTCCGGTTGTCGTGGGTTCGAGTCCCATCGTCCACCCCAACCCCCTTGTTTTTTTAAGCAATAAGTTCCTGATCCACAAGCAAAGCCGGGGCTTATTGGCTTCGGAATAAGCGGCACTTGCTACACGTGTTGCTACACACAAGCGTGGAGCAGTGACCGTGAGGAGCCGAAACCAGTACATCTTCCAGCGCGGGAAAAACCGCACCTACTACGTTCGCAGCTGGAGTTTTCCTCTGTCGGACGACGGCGAGTAGTGGCGGCGTTTGACGGCGGTCAGGTGTCGTCAGACTGCGGCGCGTTGCTGCTGAAGAAGACGGACGAGGCGATCCGTCTGATTGATCGGCTGGCCGATTGCTTCATCGATCAGCGCTCACAGAGCAGTGTCGAGCACAGCGTTCGCACGCTGGTGGCTCAGCGCGTGTTCGGGATCGCAGCCGGATACGAGGACCTCAACGATACGCTACGCAGCGATCCGCTCTGGGGGGTGGTGCTGGGTAAGCTGGAGGCGAAGCGCCGGGGTTGTGCGCCGCTGGCGGGTCGGCCGCGAGACGCGTGCGCGCTTGCATTCGTTCCGTTCCTCGTGAGGAAGCATCCCAAAATGGA
>CAZKNH010000070.1:0-21168 GCA_964553875.1 uncultured Gammaproteobacteria bacterium
TCGAAGAAGAACGACGTGACGTGGTCGTTGTAGATGAAGAAGAGCACGTCGGGGCTCTTCTCCTTCAGCCACTCCTGGACCGGACGGTAGCCGTCGAATATCGGCTTCCAGACGGGATCCGCCTGCTTGTTCGTGTCCAGCGCGAAACCGATGGTCGGGGTGTGCGACGTCGCGATGCCGCCGAGAATCTTCGCCATGATGCTCTCGAATGTAAGAGATTGAGTGAAACGGGCTCTGCCGCGCGAGGCGCCATCATTGCAGGGCGCCGCGCGTCGTTCAACCGAGCCTAGCGCGGCGCGGCGTGCCGCGCCGCATCGGATTCCCGAGCCCTTTTAGGAGCCCGCTTCGAAGTTTTCGCTCGCGAACTTCCAGTTGAGGCGCTGACCGACGACCGCCTTCAGGAAGTCGGGCCGGCGATTCTGGTAGTCGAGATAATAGGCATGCTCCCAAACGTCGACCGTCAGGAGGCACTTCCTGCCGTGCGCCATCGGCGTATCCGCGTTCGACGTCGTCTCGATCGCGAGCTTGCCGCCGTCGAGCGTGAGCCATGCCCACCCGCTGCCGAACTGCGCCGTTGCCGCCTTGATGAACTGCTCCTCGAACTGAGCCATGCCGCCGAAAGCCTCGTCGATTTTCTCGGCGAGGGCCTTGCTCGGCTCCGTGCGGCTCGGCGCGAGGGAGTTCCAGAAGAACGTGTGATTCCACACCTGGCCGGCGTTGTTGAAGATGCCCTTCTTGTCCGGCTGGTCCTTGACCTTGCGAACGATCTCCTCGAGCGACATGTCCGCCATGTCCGTGCCGGCCACGAGACCGTTCAGATTGTTCACGTACGCGGCATGGTGCTTGCCGTAATGGAACTCGATCGTCTGCTTCGAGATCACGGGCGCGAGCGCATCCTCTGCCCAGGGCAGCGGCGGCAGAGTAAAAGGCTGGGCTGACATTTCTCGAACCTCCTTATTCTTCGAGGCTGGGATTCCGCGTCCGGCCACCCCCGGCGAGAGCGAGGCTGAGCGAGACGGCGTGGAAACGTTCGAAAGAGCCGAACAAAGTAGCCCACGGGAACCCAGCACGCAACACGCACGCGGCACCACGGCGGCCGCCCCTGCCCCGGTTCCGGAAAGAATATCGAGCGAATCGACGCGGCCTGCGGTAGAATCCGTTCTGCCTAAACCGTTCATCCGAGTCTACGGGCATCCTGCCCATATCCTCCGTTGACGGTTTCCATCACCTTGAAGGAGGTCAAATGGGCAGAAAATTGTACGTCGGTAACTTGCCGTTCTCCGCGACCGAAGAAGACCTGATCGAGAAGTTCTCACCGTTCGGCAGAGTCGAATCCGCGAAGCTGATCACCGATCGGGACACCGGTCGCAGCAAGGGTTTCGGTTTCGTCGAGATGTCGAGTGACTCCGAGGCCCAGGCGGCGATCGATAAGCTGAACGGCGCGGATTACAGCGGCCGCCCGATGACGGTCAACGAGGCTCGTCCGCAGAAGCCGCGCAACGGCGGTCCCGGCGGCGGCCGAGGCGGCTACGGCGGCAACCGCTGGTAGAGTCGAGCCGACAATAATCTTTTTTTCACGTTAGAAGTTCGAGTGCCGGCCGGCCATGCGTGCCGGCGCGGAAATCGTCCCGGCCACGTGTCGATGCAGTGTTTCTCGTCCCCGAGGCTCGGCCCCTTCCCGGCGCGCCGAGCTCCGTCAGCCGATGACGGCGCGTCCGTTCTGGACGCGGCCTGCCGAAATCGAACCGGACCCCGCTAAAACGCCCTCGAATCCGACAGCCCGTCGGCATCCCGCATTGCGTGGTGCCGGCGGGCGCCTTTATCGGGCGCCGTGCTGCACGGGCATGCCTCAGGCGGCCTGCCGGGGCGCGAGGTAGCGCTCGAATTCCCGGTCGAACGCGAGCAGCCGCGAATCCTTGATGCGGTCGATGTAGAGCTTGCCGTCGAGGTGGTCGAACTCGTGCTGGAACACGGTCGCGAGGAAGCCTTTGAGCTCGAGCGTGTGCTCGTCGCCGTCGAGGTCCGTGTAGCGGACGCGCACGTGCTGCGGCCGCTCGACGTACCCCCTGAGCCCCGGAATCGACAGGCACCCTTCCCAGTAGCCCGCCGTCGCCGGATCGAGCACCTCGGTCGTGGGGTTCACGAAGACCGTGAGCGGCATCGGCTCCGTCGTCGTGTAGCGGGTCAGGCCGTCCGGAATCTCGATCAGCGCAAGACGAATGGACTCGCCCACCTGCGGTGCCGCAAGGCCGATCCCGCCGTAATCCCTGAGCGTATCGATCATGTCCGCGACGAGCGCTCGGAGCGCGTCCGAGCGGAGCTCCTCGACCGTGACCGGCCGCGCCAGCTGGCGCAGCACCGGATGCCCCATCCGCAAAACCCTCCGAACTGCCACGGCTCAGAACCCTCCTGGTCTCGTCAGGATGCCATCGTGCCACAGGTCGCGGCCGCGGTCAGGCCAGCGGCTTCCCGCGTTCCATGTTGAAATGAGCGCCCGCGGCCCAAGGGCGCCGACCGCAGGCTTGGCAAGGAAAGCGAGAGAGAATGGCGAAAAAACGCAAATCGAGACCCGCGAACCCCAATTCGAAATCCGCACGTCCGCGCCGCCTCGACGCCGAGGCCTTGTACCGGCGCTGCGATCCCGCAGCGCTCGGCTTCTCGACGACCGACGAGCTCGACGACCCGGGCCTCGCGGTCGGCCAGGATCGGGCGGTCGAAGCCCTCGATTTCGGCGTCCGCATCAGGAAGGACGGCTTCAACGTATTCGTGCTCGGCCCTTCCGGCAGCCACCGGCATGCGATCGTCGAGGAGTTCCTGCGCGACCGCGCACCGACGCCGCCAGAATGCCCGGACTGGTGCTACGTCCACAATTTCGACGACGAGCGCAAACCCATCGCGCTCCGGCTCCCGCCGGGCCGGGGCACCGCCCTCAGGGCCGACATGCAGCGGCTCGTCGACGAGCTCCGTGAGGCGATCCCTGCCGCGTTCGAAAGCGAGCATTACCGCAACAGCGTCGCCGAGATCGATCAGGAGCTCGAGGACCGTCATCGCACGGCGCTCGAGGCGCTGCAGGAGGAAGCGCGCCGCGAGAACGTGAGCCTCATGCGCACGCCGCATGGCTTCGCGCTCGCGCCGATCATGAACGGGGAGCTCTTGAGCGACGAGGTCTTCGAGAGACTGCCCGCCAACGACAAGGAGCGCATCCGGCAGGCGATGTCTGCCGTCTCCGACAAGCTTCGGCAGCATATCGAGAAGCTGCCCGAGTGGCAGAAGGAACGGCGCGAGCGGCTGAAGAAGCTGAACCGCGAGATCACCGAGTCGGTCGCGGGCCCGGCGATCGCCGAGCTCGAAGCGAAGTACGCGGAGCTGCCGGAAGTGCTGCGCCACCTCGCCCGCGTCCGCGAGGACGTGCTCGAGAACGCGCACCTGTTCCGGCCGGCCGAGCCGATGGCACCGATGTTCGTGCCGATGCCGGTGCCCGGCGGCGCGCGCCCAGGGCCGACGCCGGACATCGCCCTGCGCCGATACGCGGTGAACGTCGTCGTCGACCACGAGGGAGACGGCCGCGCGCCGATCGTGTACGAGCAGCATCCGAGTCTCGCGAATCTCGTCGGCCGGATCGAGCACATCGCGCACTTCGGCGCGCTGGTCACCGATTTCACGATGATCCGTCCCGGCGCGCTGCACCGAGCGAACGGCGGGTACCTGATTCTCGACGCGGAGCGCGTCCTGTCGGAGCCGTTCGCCTGGACGGCACTGAAGCGCGCGCTGTTCGCGAAGGCGATCCGGATCGAGACGGCAGGCGAGATGATGAGTCTCGTCAGCACCGTGTCGCTCGAGCCCGAGCCGATCCCGCTCGATCTGAAGATCGTGCTGATCGGCGAGCGGCTGATCTACTACCTCCTGAGCGAGCTCGACCCGGATTTCGCCGACCTCTTCAAGGTCGCGGCCGATTTCGAGAACCGCATCGACCGCACCGACGAGAACACGCGGCTCTACGGTCGGCTGATCGCCGCCCTCGCCCGCCGCGACCAGCTGCTGCCGTTGACGGCGGACGCGGTCGCCCGCGTGATCGAGCACGGCGCGCGCCTGATCGGCGACTCGGAGAAGCTCACGACGCGCATGCGCGATATCGCGGACCTGCTGCGCGAGGCAAGCTTCTGGGCCGAGCGCGACGGCGCCGCGATCGTCGAGCGTCGCCACGTCCAGCGTGCGATCGACGCGCAGGTTCGCCGCCTCGATCGGCTGCGCGAGGAGCTCCAGGAGGAGATCCAGCGCAACGACCTGCTGATCGATACGTCCGGCGCGAAGATCGGTCAAATCAACGGGCTTTCCGTGTACGGGCTCGGCGGATTCCACTTCGGGCAGCCGACGCGCATCACGGCGAACGTGCGGATCGGCGACGGCCAGGTCGTCGATATCGAGCGGGAGATCGAGCTCGGCGGCGCGATCCACTCGAAGGGCGTGCTGATCCTCTCCGCGTACCTCGGCGCACGCTACGCGTCGGACACGCCGCTCTCCATGCATGCGAGCCTCGTCTTCGAGCAAAGCTACGGCGGCGTCGAAGGCGACAGCGCGTCGGTCGCCGAGACGTGCGCACTCCTGTCCGCCCTCGCCGAGCTGCCGATCAAGCAGTCGCTCGCGGTCACGGGCTCCGTGAACCAGCACGGCGAGGTGCAGGTCATCGGCGGCGTGAACGAGAAGATCGAAGGCTTCTTCGACACGTGCAAGCGGCGCGGGCTGACGGGCGAGCACGGCGTGCTGATCCCGAAGGACAACGTGAAGCACCTGATGCTGCGCGAGGACGTCGTCGAAGCGGTGCGCGCCGGCCTGTTCCACGTGTACCCCATTTCGACGGTCGACGACGCGATCACGCTGCTGACGGGCGTACCCGCGGGCAAGCGCAACGCACGCGGCCACTTCCCGCCGAACACGGTGAACCATCGCGTCGAGCGGCGGCTGCAGGAGTTCGCGGCGAAACGCGAGCAGATGAGCCAGGAGATCCTGCGCAAGAAGCGTCCAGACCACAAAGGCAGATGACATGAACGGAATCGAGCAGCGCGCAGCGCGGATACTGGTCGCGCTGTCCGCGACGGCGGAAACCCGCATCGAGCTCGAGCTCTATCGGTATCTGCTCGGCGATGCGCCGCCCGAGATCGTCGGCCTCGTCGTCGAGGATCCGGCGCTCCTCGCGCACGCGGGCTCGCGGCTCGCGCGCGAGATCGTGCTCTCGGGACTCGAGCGCCGGCTCGAGCTCGCCGCGCTCGAGCGGCAGCTCCGTGCGCGTGCGGCCGAGTGGCGTCGAGCGCTCGAGGCGGAGAGCGCGCGGCTCGGCGTCAGGGTCGCGCTCGAGACGGTTCGCGAAGAGCGCCGCGCGGCGCTCCGGGCAGCCGCCGAGCGAGCCGATGCGCTGATCGTCGACACGAGCGCGTTGCGCGACGCCCTCGACATCTGGACGACGCTGCCGTCTCGTGCGCCGCTTCGGACGCTCGTGCTGACGCCGGGACGTCCGCGGAGCGCGGACATCGTCGTCGTCACGGACGAAGCCGCGCCGGGCAGTGCCGCGGATTCGCCGCTCGCGGCAGCGCTCCGCATCGCGCGTCGCACCGGCGCGCGGCTCACGGTGCTCGACGCGGCCCGGCGCCGCGCGCCCCCGGCGTTCGCGCGCGAGCTCCTCGGGCTCGGCGTGCGGCTTGCGGGGTATGCGCCGCTCGAGCCCGGCCGCGTCGATGCCGCTACGCTCGCCGCGCATGCGGCGCATGCAGGCCTGCTCGTGCTGCCCGCGGCCGCAAGCGCGGATCCGGTGCTCGTCTCCGATCTCGCGACCCGCCTGCGGGGCGCGCTGATGCTGCTCAGGGGCGGATCACCGCGCGCCGACACGTAGTGCGCGCGGCTTCCGGACACGGAGCGGCGCGCGTAAAGTGAGCGGCGTGGGCGAGAAAGCATTGATCGTCGCCGACGTGCAGCCGGACTTCCTGCCCGGCGGTGCGCTCGGCGTCGCGGACGGCGATGCGATCCTCGAGCCGCTGGCGGCGCTCCTGGCCTCCCGGCGCTTTCCGCTCGTCGTCGCGACGCAGGACTGGCATCCGCCCGGGCATATCTCGTTCGCATCGTCGCACCCCGGGCGGAAGCCCTTCGATCGCATCGAGCTCTACGGCCGCGAACAGGTTTTGTGGCCCGACCACTGCGTCCAGGGCACACCCGGTGCGGCGTTCGCGCCCGGGCTTCCGTGGGAAACGGTCTCGGCGATCATCCGCAAGGCGACCGACCCGGCCGTCGACTCGTACAGCGCCTTCCGTAACAACTGGAACGCGCAAGGCGAGCGCCCCCCGACGGGGCTCGCGGGCTACCTCCGCGAGCGCGGCGTCGAGCACGTGTTCGTCTGCGGCCTCGCGCGCGACTACTGCGTGCTCTGGACCGCGCAGGATGCGCGCGAGCTCGGCTTCGAGGCCACGATCCTGTGGGACCTGACCCGTTCCATCGATCCTTCGGGCGATGCCGCGCTCCGCGAGGAGTGCCTGCGTGCCGGCATCAGGATCGCCGAGTCGTCGGACCTGCCGTGACACGCGCCGGGAGACGCTGAATGACGGAGGGGCGCGCCGATTGGGCGACGAGCCCGCTGCTGACGGACCTCTACCAGCTCACGATGCTGCAGTCTTATTTCGACGGCGGCATGCACGACGAGGCCGTTTTCGAGTTCTTCTTTCGCCGTCTGCCGGCCTCGCGAAATTTTCTCGTCGCAGCCGGGCTCGAGCAGCTCGTCGACTACCTGACGAGCCTCTCCTTCGGCCCGGCCGACCTCGGCGCGCTCGCCGACACCGGGCTCTTCCACGACCGTTTCCTCGCGTACCTCGAGCGCTTCAGGTTCACCGGCGACGTCGACGCGATGCCCGAAGGGACCGTCTGCTTCCCCGGCGAACCGGTCGTCCGCGTCACGGCGCCGCTGCCCGAGGCACAGCTCGTCGAAAGCCGGCTGCTCAACCTCATTCACTTCGAGACGCTGATCGCGTCGAAAGCCGCGCGCTTCGTCCTCGCGGCGAACGGCGCGACGCTCGTCGATTTCGGCATGCGTCGCGCGCACGGCGCGGAAGCCGCCGTGCTCGCTGCTCGGGCGAGCTACATCGCGGGCTTCGCGGGCACCGCGACCGTCGTCGCGCGCCCGCTCTTCGGCATTCCGATCTTCGGCACGATGGCGCACTCGTACGTCCAGGCCCACGATTCCGAGGTCGAAGCCTTCGAGCGCTTCGCGCGCGGCCACCGGGGAGCGGTCGTGCTCTTGATCGACACATACGACACGGAGGCCGCGGCCCGGCACGTCGTGGAGCTCGCGACCCGGCTCCATGAGGAAGGGATCGCGATCGACGCCGTGCGCATCGACAGCGGCGATCTCGAAGCGCTGTCGCGCTCGGTGCGCGGCATCCTCGACGCGGCGCCGGGCAAGCGGATCGGCATCTTCGTGAGCGGAGGCCTGACCGAGCAGGACATCGCCGGATTCGTCGCCCGGCAGGCGCCGATCGACGGGTACGGCATCGGCACCGCGCTCGACGCGTCGACCGACGCACCTGCGCTCGACTGCGCGTACAAGCTTCAGGAATACGCGGGACGGCCGCGCCGCAAACGCTCGCCCGGCAAGGAGACGCTGCCGGGCCGCAAGCAGGTGTATCGCCGCCGCGGTCCAGATGGACGCCTCGAGCGCGACGTCGTAACGCTCGTCTCGGAGCCGCGCGACGGCGAGCCGCTGCTCACGCCGGTGCTGAAGCGCGGCCGCCTCGTCGCCGATCTGCCGGACCTGAATCAGGTCCGTGCGCGCTGCGCGGCGGAGCTCGCCGCGCTGCCCGCCGAGCTTCGGGCGCTCGATCGCCCCGCGACGTTCACCGTCGACGTCGACCCGTGCATCACACGGCTCGCGGAAGAGCTATAGCCGCTGCCAGATGAATCCCTCGCCGCGCCGGTAATAGACGGCGACGGCCTTGCCGTAGAGCTCGTTCTCGTCGACGAAGCCCCAGTGGCGCCCGTCGAGGCTGCTGCCGCGGTGATCGCCGAGCGCGAGCACCATGCCGTCGGGGACGCGCTGCGGCGGAAGGTCCGGTCCGCCGCCGTGCTCGAGATTGAGCAGCGTCTCGCGCTCGCCGAAGCGGGACAGCGCGGAGTACGGACCGATCGGCGTATCGAAGGTCCTGCCGTTGACCGTCAAGAGCCCGTCCTTGACCGAGACGAGATCTCCGCCGACCGCGACGATCCGCTTGATGAGCCGCGTGCCGTCCCGCGGCGAATCGAAGACGGCGATATCGCCGCGCTGCGGCGGGTCGCCGTCGAGAATCTCGATCGAGGTCAACGGAATCCGAAGCCCGTATGCGGTCTTGTCGACGATCACGCGGTCGCCCGGCAGCAGCGTGTACTCCATCGAGCCGCTCGGCACGTAGTAGTGATCGGCGAGCGACGAGCGCGCGGCGGTCAGCAGCGCGATCAGCGCAATCAGCGTGAGCGCCTCGGACAGCAGGGACCGTTTGTCGATTCGCAAGGTCACCCTCCGTTCGTGTGAAAGGTCGACAGGCTCTGCGCTTAGAGCCCGCATCGCGCGTCGCGTTCGCGGCCGAACTCGGGGCCGCTCAAGCGAAATTTATGCCGAGCGCATCACATCATGCCTGCCGTGGAGGGCCGTCGCCTACCAGAGACAACTTGTCGCCGTCGCGCCTGATGTGCTAGTAAGCCTCCGGTTATCGGCCAATGCTTTGCAGTTCGGATCCCGCCGTAAGCGCCGATCCGGTCGACGTTCGACCGGCAAGAGCGCGGCGGCCATGCGACGCTTCTCGTAGTGGGAACCCGCCTCCGAGGCTGCCGTCTGCGCAGCGTTGAGGCGCGTCGAGCCCGTAAGCGGAAAGATTGGCTGCCCGTGCGCCCTGTTCGGGTGCGCGCTTGCGGAACGTTCAATCGAGGTGCGTCGGCACCTGGGGGGCACAAAATGTTCGATATCGGCAAGAAGGGCGCGGACAAGGGGCAGGATTCAGCGACACAGGCCAAGGCGCCGCCGAGCGCCGCGGCGGAGCCCGCCGCGCACCGGACCCCGGCGGCCTCGCGGGAGGCGGCCGTGATCGGCCCGTCGATCCACATCGACGGAGACCTGCGTGGCGAGGAAGACCTCATCATCGAAGGCGAGGTCAACGGCACGGTGCAACTGCGCAACAACACGCTGACGATCGGCGCGCAGGGCAAGGTCAACGCGAACGTCTTCGCGCACTCGGTCTACGTCGAAGGCTACATGGAAGGCGACCTGGTCGGCTCGGAGCGGGTCTGCATCCGTAAGAGCGCGCAGGTTCGCGGCAACATCACGTCGCCGCGCATCATGCTCGAGGACGGTGCCCGCTTCAAAGGCTCGATCGAGATGGATCCCCAAGCCGTCGAAGCGGCGCTCGGCAAGCGTCGCGGCGGCGCGCCGGGCCTGCAGGAGCCGAAGGGCGAGCCTGCGCAGATCAAGGGCGACGCGAAGCCCGAAGCCGCCTCCGCCGTCAAGCGCTGAGCCGAGAACCGCGGCGCGAAAAGCGCTACACTCCACGCCTTGGCCGGCGGCTGCACGTGCGGGCGCCGGCCGTTTCCAACGAAAACCCATGACGCCGTGAACGCACCCGGGCGGTCGAGCGTGCCAGCGCATCCCTCCGGCGCAGAGCCTTTGAATGCGCCACTTTTCGCTTCGCTGATCGAGCGGCTTCAGGCCGTCGAGGAGCGCTGCGTCGTGCTCGATCTCGGCCCCGCGCGCACCGAGACGCTTGCGCTCTTCGGCCAGTTCCGCGCCCGGCTCGATATCGTGGATCTTGCCGAAGGGCTCGATCAGCTCGACGCGGTCGACGAGCCGGACGCGCTCCGCGAGCTTGCCGAGCGCCTGTTGCCGCCCCGTCACGGCGACGGGGCGCACGTCGTTCTCTGCTGGGATCTGCTGAATTACCTCAAGCGTCCGGCGCTCTCCGCGGTCATGACGGCCGTTGCCGAGCGGGCCCGCCGAGGCGCCTTCGCGCACGCGCTGATCGCGTACTCGTCGAGCCGGATGTCGGCCAGGCCCGGCATTTTCGTGCCGGTCGACGGCCAGCGGCTGATGAACGTCGCACCGCCCCAACCCGAGCGCGATGCCCCGCGTTACTCGCCCGAGGATCTTGCGAACTGCATGCACGGCTACACCGTCGAGCGCGCGCGGCTGCTGCGCAACGGGATGCAGGAGTTCCTGTTCAGGCTCTGAGGAGCGGCTTCCTCTGCGCCCTGTGCAACCGGCGGGCACGTGCTCCGTGCCGAGAATCGGGGGGCTGGTCAGGGCGGCGGGATTTGAACCCGCAACCTCGTGCATCCAAAGCACGCGCGCTAGCCAGATTGCGCTACGCCCTGAGTCGTCTACACGGAGCCTCTATGCTGGCCGCCGTCGCACGAGTCCTGCCGCCGCTCGCAGGTCCGGGAGATCGCCGAGACGCTCCAAATCGCCGCTTCACGCGCTGACTCGGCTTCGGGACGGGGAACGAAGCTCAGGGTGCCCCAAATTTGCCGAGGCGGGAACCGTTACCGAGGTCTCAGGGGTCGACCGTTGCTCGGTCCTCGGAACGGACCCTGTTACCCCGGCCTCGGGGCGAGCTGTTACCTGAGTGAGCGGAACAGACAGAGGGGTAATGGTGCCGGTGGACGGATTCGAACCATCGACCCACGCATTACGAATGCGTTGCTCTACCAGCTGAGCTACACCGGCATCGGTGACTGACGGTCGAGGCGCGCCATTCTAGCGGATTACTCGCCCGTGTCGAGTGGAACGTGACCGGGCGCCGCTCTCTCGCCGTTACGCCTGCCGCGACGCGCGCCGAACGCGGACGACGACCTCGACGCCGACCTGCTCCGTGCCTTCGGGCAGCGGCGCATCGAGCGCGAGCTGGACGCCGTCGAGCGGAATGTCGACGAGCTCGCCGGTCTCGACATTGAAGAAATGATGGTGCGGCTCGATCGTCGAGTCGTAGAACAGCCGGCTTGGATCGACCTCGACGGTCTTCAGCAAGCCGCGCTCGCAGAACAGATTCAGCGTGTTGTAGACCGTCGCCTTGGAAACGCGCGAGCCCGCGCGCCGCATCCGGGCAATGATCTGATCGGCCGAAAGATGCTGAGGCTTCGCCAGCACGACCTCAGCGATGTCGAGGCGCTGCGGCGTCGGGAAGACTCCCCGCGCGGACAGCAGCTCGGAAAGGCGCTCGCGCGTCACGGTGCTTTCCATAAAATCAATTGGTTGCCAAGTATACCTAGCGGGATCGCCGAAATGCTACCCGCCGATGCGCCTTTCTGACACCGGACCGGCCCGGATTATCCGCGAATCGAGCGGAAATTCCGCTCGTTCCGGTCGCGAACCGGCCGTACCTTGCCTCGGGGGAAGGAGCCGAATCGGTTCCGGAGGGCAAGGATGCCATTCCGCGGATACACGCTCTGGGAACTGCTCGTCGCGCTCGCGGTGGCCGCGATCGTGCTCGGGCTCGGCGTGCCGGCGCTCGAGCGTCTCCGGCTCGATATCGAGCGGACGGCGGCCGTCAATGCGTTCGTCGGCGCGGTCCAGCTCGCGCGGAGCGAGGCGGCGAAGCGCGCCCGTCCCGTCGTGCTGTGCAAGACCGTCGACTTCGAACGCTGCGGCGGCGACGAGATCCGCTACGACGACGGGTACATGGTCTTCGTGAACGAGGACGACGTGCGGCCGCCGCGGCGCTCCGCCGGCGAGCCGCTGATTCGGGCGTATCGGCCGTCCGAGCGCGTCTCGATTTCCTCGAATCGTCAACTATTCGAGTTTCGGCCGTTTCGTACTCGCAGCACGAACGGCACGGTCACCTTCTGTGATCGCCGCGGCGAAGTCGCCGCGCGCGCGGTCGTCGTGAGCTACACGGGCCGGCCGCGCATCGCCGAGAGCGGCCCCGGCCGAGCGCTGACGTGCGAGCCTCGATGATCCGTGTGACGCCGCCGCAGCGCCCCTTCTCGCCGCTCGGCGCGCCGCGGCGACCGCTCGTCGCGCGTCCGCGGCGGGTCATCGCGAAACCGTGCATAGTTCACATAATCGGCTATATAGTCGCGGTCCATGAAGACGCGACAGCACGGTTTCACGCTCTGGGAGTTGCTGATGACCGTCGTAGTCGCCGGCATCCTGCTCGGCCTCGCCGTGCCGAGCTTCACCAACTTCCAACGCTCGAACGCGATGGCCGCCGCGGTGAACGATCTCGTCACGGGGACCCTGCTCGCGCGATCGGAAGCGGTGAAGCGACAGGTCCCGGTCACGCTGTGCATCACGGCGGATCCGTCCGCGGAGCCGCCGGTATGCGGCGCCGACCCGAAAGGCGCGTTCGTCGTCTTCGCGGACGCGGATGGCGACGCGCAGTTCGACGCTGGCGACGTCCTGCTGCTGCAAAGCTCCGCCCCGCAACGGCGTGTTCGCGTGTGGATGGACAATCCGGTCGTGATTTACGGGTCGGCCGGCTTCCCGCGCTCGTCGACGGCCACGCGCTTCCTGTTCTGCGACGATCGAGGAACGCGCACGGAGGCAGGCGGGCGAACCGCGGCGCGTGTCGTGCTGATCGATCCCACCGGGCGAGCCGCCATCCGCTCCGACAAGCATTTCGTCGACGAAGCGGTCGACGCTCTGGATGCGGAGTGCGCGGCATGACTCGCATCACGACGATTCGACGCGCGCCGTCGGCTCGCTTCGCATTCGGGCGACCCGCCTCGATGCCGTGTCGCCGCAGGTCGAACGGTCGCTGGTCGACATGTCGCGAGATCGGAGGCTTCTCCCTGCTCGAAGCCATGGTCGCGCTCGTCGTGCTGTCGGTCGGGATGCTCGGCATCGCGGCGCTCCACGGGCAGAGCCTGACGACGACGCGCAGCGCACAGCTCCGCACGCAAGCGGTGAATCTCGCGGGCGACATGGCCGACCGCATCCGGGTGAACCGTCTCGGCGGCGCCGCCTACGCGGGCGCCGCCGAGAACAACGAGTGCGACCCGCAAAGCAGCGGCGGCGGCACCGGCGACTGCACGCCGGCGCAGATGGCCGCGCACGACCTCTTCGTCTGGCAGACCCAGCTCGCCCGCCTCTTGCCGAACGGCGAAGGGAGCGTCGAATACGACGACACCGATCCGCCGACCTACACGATACGCGTGAGCTGGATCGAGCCGAGCGAAGGCACGCTGACGCATACGCTGACGATCCAGGTGCCGGAGTTCTGACGCATGCGGCGCGACCTCCGAGCCATCGAGAATCGCCCCGGCGTCGTAGCGCGCCGCGCCGCCGGCATGACTTTGGTCGAGCTGATGGTCGCGCTCGCGATCGGCTCCTTCCTGCTGATCGGCGCGATCACGGTCTTCGTGCAGAGCCGCGAGACGTTTCGGGTCGCGGACTCGGTATCGCGGCTGCAGGAGAACGCGCGCTTCGTGCTCGACGCGCTCGAGCCCGACGTGCGGATGGCGAGCTACTTCGGCCTGACGACGCGTCCCGCGAAAATTCAGCGTCGCGCGGGGCCGGATGACCCGGTTCCTGCGGATTTGGCCGTCGCCGGCGATTGTGGGCGGAATTGGGCGATCCATCTCGACGTGCCCATCGACGGCACGAACAACGAGTATCGCTGGGAATGCGCGGCGTACGACGGCCGGCCCGCGCCGGGTGCCGATACGCTGATCGTCCGCCGCGTCGCCGACGCGAGCGAACCGCCCGCGCCGAACCGAATGCAGGTCCAGTCGGCGCGCTTCCTCGACAGCCGACTGTTCGTCGGCACGTCCCTTCCGTCGGGCTACACCGACGAGAATTCCGAGACGTATCGGTTGGTCGTCAACGGCTACTACGTCAGCGAGACGTCGACCTTGTCGACTCCGGGCAACCTCGTGCCGTCGCTGCGCGTAAAGACGCTGATCGACGGCCCGCGGATCGAGGATCGCGAGATCCTGCCCGGCGTCGAGGATATGCAGGTTCAGTTCGGCATCGACACGGATCCGCCCGGCGCGCCGAACCGCGGCTCGATCGACCGCTACGTGAACCCCGGTGATCCGCTGCTCGATACGACGGTGAACCCCGACGTGCGAGTGCTCGCCGTGCGGATCTGGCTGCGACTGCGCAGCGAGTTTCCCGAGGTCGGCTTCACCGACACATCGAGCTACGAATACGCCGACGTGAGCATTCCGCCGCCGAACGACGGCTACAGGCGAATCGTCGTGTCGAAAACGATCTACATCCGCAACGCGAGGCCTCCGGCATGACCGAATCCTTCCATTCACGAGGGCGCACAGTCGCGCCCCGATCACGGCAAACGGGCGCCGCGCTCTTCGTCGGGCTGATCCTGCTGCTCGTGATGACGATCCTCGGCGTATCCGGAATGAGCACCTCGACGCTCGAGCTCGTCATGGCCGGCAATGCCCAGGCACAACAGCAGGCGTTCCAGGCGGCCGAGACGGGGATCGACATCGCGATCTCGCGCACGTCGTTCACGACGTCCGAGCCGATGCTTCTACAGGAGATCCCGGTCGGCGATGCCACGGTCGACATCGAGATGACCTTCCAGCAGTCGACCGGTGTGCCGGACGCGGCGTTCAGCCTCGGCGTTGGCACCGGCACGGTACAGGCCTTCCATTTCGACGTCGTCGCGACCGGGCACGGCCCTCGCGACGCGAGATCGACACACAGGCAGAGCTTCTATGTCCTCGGTCCTGGCGGACCCTGAGAGGTCCTCGTCAGGTGCGTCCCTCTTCCACGAGTCCCGGGAGGCCACAGTGAGACCGAAGCGGATCAGGATTCTTTCCGCGTTCGTCGCGGCCGGCGCGCTCGCCGTCGCGGACGCTGCATCGGCGACCCGCGTGATCGAGCTGATCGAAGGCGCATACGAGGCACTGCTCGCCGACGTCGTGCTGCCGGCGAGCACGGCGGGCTTCGTGACGCTGCCGCCGTGCTCGACGTGCCCGCCGACGTCGCTCGGTGTCGACAGCAACACGGTCTATCTGGTCGAGAACGCGGCGCTGCCGTTTGCCGATTTCCTCGCCGCGGCCGGCGCGCTGATCGGATCCGGGCGCGGGAGAGACGCGGCCGTGTACGTCTTTTATGACCTCGAGACGAAGCGCGTGACGCGGATCGCGCTCGACGACTTCGCTACCGAGTGAGCGCGGCCGGAAGCGAGCGATGCATGCGCACGGATGACGAACGTGAAGAGCGGCTTCGAAGAACGGCTGGGCCTGGGGGGAACTCGATGAGCACTACGAAACATCGCGGCCTCGCGCTCTTCGGCGGGATGCTGTGCGCATCGCTCGTCTGCGCGCCCTTCGTCACCGCCGACGATACGGAGCTCTTCGTCCGCAATGCGCCGAGCGCCGCGCGCCCGAACGTTCTCTTCATCGTCGACACGTCGGGGAGCATGGGCGCCGTCGTCGAAGGCCAGGCGGCGTACGATCCCGGGACGGTCTACGAAGGCCCGTGCGAGAACGGCCGGATCTACTGGCGGGAGGGCGCGGGCGATCCGCCGAGCTGCTCGACCAGACGATGGATCGAAGCGTCGGCCCTCACATGCGAAGCCGCGCGCGAAGCCTTCGATTCCGGAGCCGGCCGCCTCACGGCCCGTTTCGCGCAGTACAGCGAAGCGGAGGCGTCCTGGAAGGACTTATCGCCGGACGACCATGCGGCGCCCGTCGAGTGCGAAGACGATCGCGGACGGCACGGCGACGGTTCGAGCCCGGCGCACGTCTACGCCGCCAACGGCAATGCCGCCGCCCCTTGGAGCACGTCCTCGTCGGACGAGATCACCTGGTGGCGCCTTCCCGCGCGCACGCTCTATTCCGCGAATTACTTGAACTGGTATCACGGGCCGACCGGCCCGACGACGCGGATGCAGATCGTCAAGGACGTCGCAACCGCCCTCGCCGGCAGCGTGAACGGCGTCAATATCGGGCTGATGCGCTTCAACGCGAGCAACGGCGGCCGTCTCGTGCATCCGGTCAGCGACGTCACGGCGAACCGTGACGCGCTGCTTCAGGCGATCGAGTCGCTGTCTCCGTCGGGCGTCACGCCGATGGCCGAAACGATGTACGAGGCCGCGCTCTACTTCCTCGGGCAGCCGCCCCGCTTCGGGTCGGACGATGTCGGCGTGAACGCGGACGGCCATTACATCTCGCCGGTCGCCGAGCCGTGTCAGAAGAGCTACATCGTCTATCTGACCGACGGCGAGCCGAGCAACGACACGGACGCCGCACACCTGGCGCCGCAGCTGCCGAATTTCGGGTCGCTGGCGGGTCCGTGCGCCGGCGCGGGCGACGGAACGTGCCTGCCCGAGCTCGCGCGCTATCTCTACGAGATCGATCTCGCCCCCGATCTCGACGGCAAGCAGAACGTCGTAACGTACACGATCGGCTTCACGCTCGATCTGCCGCTTCTCGCGGCAACGGCGGAGCAAGGCGGCGGCCGCTACTATCTCGCGAACGACACGCAGTCGTTGTCGCGAGTGCTGACGAACATCGTCACGGCGATCCTCGAGACGCAGGCGACGTTCACGGCCCCGGCGGTGTCGGTCAACAGCTTCAACCGCACGCAGCACCTGAACGAGCTGTTCGTCACGGTGTTCCAGCCGAGCCAGACCCTGCACTGGCCCGGCAACCTCAAGAAGTACCGGTTGCGTGCAGAGGACGCGACGATCGTCGACGCGAACGGCAGACCTGCCGTGGACGACACGGGCTTCTTCTCGCCGGACGCGCAAAGCTTCTGGTCGCCGGAGCCGGACGGCCAGCGCGTGACGCTGGGCGGTGCCGCGAATCGGCTCCCGTCGCCGGCCGACCGGCGCGTCTTCACGTACCTCCCCGAGCACCCGAACCCGATCCTCGTCGCACCGAGCAACGCGATTCGGGCCGACAACGGCCTGCTTACCGCAAGCGTGCTCGGCGTCGAGACTGCCGACGAGCGCGAGGCCGTCATTCGATTCATCAGGGGCGAGGACGTCGGCGACATCGACAACGACGGCAACCGGACCGAGCCGCGCAACCGGCTCGGCGATCCGCTGCACTCGCAGCCCGCAACGCTCGTCTACGGCGGCACGCCGAGCTCTCCGAACGCGAACGACGCGGTCGTGTTCTTCGCGACGAACGACGGCTTCCTGCACGCGATCGACGCGTCGACCGGCGTCGAGAAGTGGGCATTCGTCGCGCCCGAGTTCTTGGCCAGCCAGGCGCGCTTGCTCGTGAACGAGGCTTCCGCGCAGAAGCATTACGGCATCGACGGCAATCTGCGTCTGCAACTCGTCAACGCCGATCACGACGGCATCATCGACCCGACGGCGGGCGAGAAAGTCTATCTCTTCTTCGGACTACGCCGCGGCGGCCGCGCGTACTACGCGCTCGACGTCACGAACCCCGACGCCCCGGAGCTGGTCTGGCGGCTCGACCACACGGACCTGCCCGGACTCGGCCAAACGTGGTCCAGCCCCGTGCCGACGAAGATCAAGGCCGGAAGCGACGAGCGATACGTCGTGATCTTCGCCGGCGGCTATGACGAGGCGCAGGATAACTACGAGCCGCGGACCGACCACTTCGGCAATGCGCTCTACATCGTCGACTCGGAAACCGGCGAGCTTATCTGGCACGGCGCCCGATCCGGCGGAACTCGCGAGTTCCCCGACATGCGGTACTCGATACCGGCGGACGTCAAGGTCATCGATCTCGACGCCGACGGCTTCGCAGACCGCATGTACGCGGCCGACATGGGCGGTCAGATCTGGCGCTTCGACATCTTCAACGGCGAACCGGCGTCGAACCTCGTCACGGGCGGAGTGATCGCCCGTCTCGGCAGCGCCGGCATCGACAATCCGACGCGCGCGGACACTCGCCGCTTCTACTACGCGCCGGACGTCGCGCTCGCGACCACGCGCGCCGGCACGTTCCTGCACATCGGGATCGGCTCGGGCTACAGGGCGCACCCGAACGAGACGGACAACGAGAACAGGTTCTACGCGCTGCGCGACAACGAGCCGTTCAGGCATTTGACGCAGTCGGAGTTCGCGGCCCGGCGCGTGATCCGCGAGCAGGATCTCGTCGACATCACGGACCGCGACGCCCCGGACGCCGCGGTCGAGCCCGGCAGCGACGGCTGGATGCTGCGGCTCCGTCCCGGCGAAAAGGTGCTCGCGGAGGCACGCACGTTCAACAACGCCGTCTTCTTCACGACGTTCACGCCGAGCAGCGAGCAGGAGGCGAACAGTTGCGAGCCGCGGCTCGGCACGAACCGGCTCTACATCGTGAACCTCTTCGACGGCGAGCCGGTGACGCATCTCGTCAGCCCGATCGACGACGGCGAGCTCACCCTCGACGGCCGCGCGGTCGAGTTCCGCGGCTCTTTGCCGAGCGAAGTGTCGTTCCTGTTCCCGTCGCCCGACGACCCTGAAAGCTGCGTCGGCGACACGTGCCGTCCGCGGCCCGTCGTCTGCGTCGATCTGTTCTGCTTGCCGACGAGCTTCGGGACCCACCCGATCCGTACGTACTGGAGGCAGGAAGATGTCGACTGACGGAACGGGCGTGCTGCCGCGAGGGTCCCCCGCGAGCGGCGTGCAGCATTCGCGCCGGCGGCGAATGGCGGGGGTCACGTTGATCGAGCTGATGGTCGTCGTCGTCGTGATCGCGATCCTCGGCACGATCGCGGTGCCGAGCTACCGTCAGTACACGATGCGCGCGCATCGGACCGAGGCAAAGACCGCGTTGCTTCGCCTGCAGGCAAACCAGGAACGCTATTTCCTTCAGCACAACGCCTATACCGACGATCCCGAAGCCCTCGGCTTCGCGGGCAGCCTGAGCGAGAACGGCGTCTACACGCTGTCCATCGTGCCGGACCCGGATAAGGGCCTCGTGGGAGGATACACGGCGACTGCAGCGCCGACGCCGGGCGGCGGAAGGAACGGCGTTTCGATGACGGACGATGCGGAATGCGCGTCGTTTTCCCTGACTGCGCAGGGCCTGAAAAGCGCCTCTCCGGATCCGCACAGCCGCTGTTGGTAGCGGCAAATCGGGGTCAGAGCCCGATCGGGCAAATTGGGGTCAGACCCCGATTTGCGACACGTCGCAACAACTACGGTTCGATTGCGGCAGCGACCGAAGATGCGCCGGCGGGATACTGAGCCTGACTTCTATGCGGCCGAAATCGGGCGCTGACCCCAATTACGGCCCCCCGGCGAGCTTCTCCCTCCGCCACTCGAGCAGGTTGTCGAGGATGATCAGCGCCGCGCCGACCGTGATCGCGGAATCGGCGACGTTGAACGCCGGGAAGCTCCACCCGGCGTAGTGCACGCGGATGAAGTCGATCACGTGCCCCCAGAGCACGCGGTCGATCACGTTCCCGAGCGCACCGCCGAGCACGAACGCGAGACCGGCGGCGAGCACGCCCTGCCCGCGCGCCGGCAGCCGTCTGAGCCAGATCAGGATGCCGATGCTGACCGCGATGCCGAGGATCGTGAAGAACCAGCGCTGCCATCCGGAAGCGTCGTCCAGGATGCTGAACGCCGCTCCCTCGTTGTGCAGCCGCACGAAGCTCAGCATCGGGAGCAGCACCACCTCGTCGAATTCCCTCAAGTTGCGCGTGATCGCGTACTTCGTCACCTGATCGAGCACGATCACGACGAGCGACACCCAGAGCCAATTGCTCGCGCCCGCGCGAAGCGAGAACCAGCCGCGTTCGGTCATGGCGCGCTCTCGTCCTTCGCGAGCCGGATGACCCAGCGGGGCTCGGCGTCCGCCTCGACGATGAAGGCGCGGTCGTCGGCCGGCCGCGCCCAGCGGCTCGCGAGCGTCTCGGTCATGACGTAATCGCGATGCGCGCGAAGCGCATCCGCGACCGCCTCGTCGCCGTCGATCTCGAGCACGATCCGGTCCGCGACCTCGAGGCCCGCCTGCTTGCGCGCGTCCTGAACGGCGCGCACGAGCTCGCGAGCGAGCCCCTCGCGCTTGAGCTCGTCGGTGAGCGCCGTGTCGAGCCCGACGAGGAAGCCCCCCTCCTCCGCGCACGCGAAGCCTTCGGCCGACGACGTCTCGATCAAGAGCGCCTCGGGCGGAAACTCGACGCCTTGCCCGCCGATCTCCGCGTAGTGTGTCTCGCCGCGCGCGGCCGCCGCCGCGATCGCCGCCGTGTCAGCCGTCGCAAGATACTCGCGGATCGCCGGTATCAGCTTGCCGTAACGCTTACCGAGGAGCGGCAGATTCGGCTTGATCCGGTAGCTCACGAGCTTCGCGTCGCGCGCGAGCAGCTCGAGCGACTTCACGTTGAGCTCGTCGAGGATCTGCTCCTTGTGCCGCAGCACCGCCCGCTCGGCCGCGTCGTCGGGCACGCGCACGAGGAGCCGCGCGAGCGGCTGGCGCACCTTGAGCCGCGATTCGTTCCGCGCCGCGCGGCCGAGCCCGACGACGCGCTGCACGATCGCTGTCTCGGCGAGCAGTGCCGCATCGAGCCGCTCGGGACGATGCTCGGGCCAGGCCGTCATGTGCACGCTCGCCGGCGCGTCCGGCTTCACGCGCCGCACGAGGTTCTGATACATCGCCTCGCTGATGAACGGCACGAACGGCGCGAGCAGCCGCGTCAGCGTCTCGAGGCACTCGTAGAGCGTCGCATACGCCGAATCCTTGTCCTCGCCGCTCGCGGCCTTCCAGAACCTGCGGCGGTTGCGCCGGACGTACCAGTTGCTGAGCTGATCGACGAAGCGCTCGATCGACGTTCCTGCCGTCAGCGCGTCATAACGCTCGAGCGCGTCCGTCACGGTCCGGACCGTCTCCTCGAGCAGCGAGATCACCCAGCGGTCGATCTCGGGGCGTTCCGCATAGGGCACGGTGCGCGCCCCGTCGAAGCCATCGAGCCGTGCGTACATCACGAAGAAGCCGTACGTGTTCCACAGCGTGTTGATGAAGCCGCTCGCGACGTCCGCGATGATGTCGACCGAGACGCGCTTCTGCACGTCCGGTGCGACGCGCGCCGTGAAGTGCCAGCGCAGCGCGTCGGCGCCGACCGAGTCGAAGACGTCGTACGGATCGACGATATTGCCGAGTGACTTCGACATCTTCTTGCCGTCCTGGTCGACGATGTGGCTCAGACACACGACGTTCTTGTACGCGACGCTGTCCGACACCATCGTCGCGATCGCGTGCAGCGTGTAGAACCAGCCGCGCGTCTGGTCGATC
>CAZKNH010000071.1:0-20497 GCA_964553875.1 uncultured Gammaproteobacteria bacterium
GATGACGCAGCTCGAGTTTCGCTCGAAGGTCGACCTCTGGCTCGCGGTCGCACTGGTTGGGGCGGCTGGTTTCTCGATCTTCTGCGTGATCTTTGCGCTGGCCATCGGGATTCTGCAGTCCGGTCCGGCGGCGTTGCTCTTCCTCCCATTGCTCATCCCGATCGTGGGCATGGGGGTCGGGCTGCCGTTCTGGTTCTTGCGGTCGACCCGTTACACGCTGACGTCCGCGGAGCTCAGGATCGTATCCGGTCCTTTCATTTGGACGGTTCGTCTCGCGGACATCGAACGCGTGTCGCGGACCTCGAGCGTGCTCGCGAGCCCGGCGCTGTCGTCGAAGAGACTGCGAATCGATTATGGCCGTGGGCGGTCGGTGATGATCTCGCCGGACGACGAGGAGAAGTTTCTGCGCGAGCTCGAGATCAGGCGGCCGGGGGTCGTCGGTTCGTCGATTCGGTTGGGCGGCCGGATGCCGTCTCTCGACGCGCCGATCGGCGACTCCCGAGCGAGGCCGCGCGCAGAACGATCACCGTGAGGGAACCCACGGCGATCAGCAGAAACAGATACGCGGGCCAGTAGAAGCCGGTGCGGCCTGGAAAGTTGCCGGATAGAAACTCGAAGCCGTTGTCGAGATAGCGGTAGACGCCCCAGACCGAGAAGGCGAGCACGACGAGCGTGAAGCCGAACGCCGCGAAGACGCCGATGAGCCGCCCGCGCATCGCGAGAAGCGCGGCGGCGACATAAGCGATGCCCACCGCGACCGCGAAATAGAGCAACGTGCCGCTCGAATAAATCGTCTGCAGGAGCACGAGCGTGCCGGCGGCCGTCGCGAGCTGCAGCACGTCGGCGTAACGCCGCTTTTTCGAGCCCGTCATCGTCGGCGCATCGAGCACGGCGCGCACGGGGACGGCGGCGATTCCAGGAAGCGGCTCCGCTCGCGAGCTATTTCGCGCCCCAAAGCTCCTCGAGGCGCGCCGGCCGACCGCACGTGAACTTGTAGAAGTTGTAGCGCGCCGCGTTACGCCGGTAGTAATCCTGATGATAGTCCTCGGCGGCGTAGAACTCGCCGGCCGGGATGATCTCCGTTACGACCTTCCCGGGCAGCGCTCCGCTTTCTTCGAGCTTTCGCTTCGAGCGCTCCGCGAGCTCGCGCTGCTCGGCGTCGTGATAGAAGATCGCGCTTCGGTACTGATCGCCGCGGTCGCAGAACTGCCCGCCTGCATCGAGCGGATCGATGTTGCGCCAGAAAACGTCGAGGAGCGCATCGTAGGTCACGACGTTGGGGTCGTATACGACCTGGACCGCCTCGAAGTGTCCCGTCCTGCCCGTGGTCACCTGCTCGTAGGTCGGGTTCGGCACGTGGCCGCCGGTGTAGCCGGAAGTCGTCGAAATCACCCCGTTTACCTTGTCGAACGCCTCTTCGACGCACCAGAAGCACCCGCCGGCGAAGGTTGCGACGGCCGTGGCGGAGCTCCGTTCCTGGGCGACGGCCGGAGCCGTGGCCGCTGCGGCGAGCAGCAATACGCACAGTAGACGGTTCATGTTGCGTCTCCTCGTGGGCCCACGACGCGCGCCTTCGCGAACGGCTGCGTGCTCGGCCGGCCTGCGAAGGCGCGCCGGCACGCGTTAACCGTGTCAGCCGCCGCGCGAGGTGTCAAGCGCGCTACGAGGCGGCCGCCCGACGAGGGAAGTACTCGAGCGCCGAGCTTCGGAGCTCGATCAGCTCGATCTCGAGGCCGTCCGGTGCCTCGACGTACAGCGAGCGCCCGTTCGACCATCGATAGATGTGATCGGGCGCGCCGCTGTCGCGCGCGACTTTGACGCCGAGCTCCCATACGAGCTCCCGAACGCGATCGAGGTCGCTCACGACGAATCCGAAGCGCTTGATGCATCGCGCCCGATGCCTCACCGCGGCGTGGGCGGCGTGAAGCACGAGCCGTGCATCGGGCGTCACCGGAACCACGACGAGGTTCTCTTGCCATGAACGCGGGGCTGGCAGCAAGCCGAAGACGCGCGAATAGAAACGGACCGCGCGGAAGAGATCGCTCGCGACGACGTCGATATCGCCGGAGACGCGGGCCGGTTCCGCCGAACGCTCGACGGCACTCCATGCGATGACGTTCTCGACGTTTATCATTTTCGATGTCTCCTATCGGTTCCGGCTGTGCGGCCCTCGATCGAGCGTCGCGCTTCGCCGGCCCGCGGGACGTCGCTCAGCCGGAGACGCGAAGCGCGACCGTCACGGCCGCCGAAGCCGATACACCTTCGACGTGCGTCCTTCGTCTTGAGTCGCTTCGCTGATCACGAGCAGCACGTCGTTTGCGGCGAGGCGTATCGCCTGCTCGACGCGCGGATCGTCGAGCTCGAAAGGCGAGTCGACGCGCCAGGCGATGCTTCCGCCGTTGCTTTCGAAGAGCGACAGCACTTCGTTCGTGCCGTTCACCGTTCCGCCGAAGAGCACACGCCGCCCGTCGCCGCCGAGCGGTGCGATCGCGCGGATGTATGCATACGGCACGGCGCTCTCTTCGCCGTCGCTGCGGAAGACCCAACGCGCCGCGATCTCCGTGCGGTCCGTCCACGCGCCGTCCTCGGACGTCAGCTCGACGAGGCCGCCTTCGACGCCGACGAGCACGCGATCGCTGCGGGCCGGAGGTGCGACCATCGAGTTGATGCGCCGATTACCGAGCTCGTCCATGTTCGGGAAGCCGTAGAGGTAACGGAAGCCCGTCAGCCGAAAGCGGTCCGCCTCGAGGACGTCGCGCGCACCGACCCATGCGACATCGAGCGGCAGCTCGCATCCCTGCAGCAGCACGAGAGCGCCGCGCGGCCGGTGCGACACGCACGGGTAGCCGAAGTTCGGCTCGGTGGCGCCGTCGGTCATGATCCAGGTCGCGCCGCCGTCGACGGTTACCGCGATCGAGTCTGCGTCGAGACCGCCGTAGACGACATTGGCGTCGTCGGGATCCGGTTCGAGCGACGCGAAGCGGAACGACTGGCCGGCGGCCGCGCTCCCGGGGGCGGCCTTCGGCCATACGCTCGCCGCGATCCAGTCGAGGCCGCCGGTGGTCGAATACCACGCCGTCGGTCCGCCGGCATCCTGCGGATCGTAGCCGGCAGCGACGAGCCGTGCGCCGTCCGAAGTCGTCGTGAGCGCATGGATGGCCTTCCCGTCGAGGCCGCTCCGCGCCCACCCGGTGGCACCGGTCAGCGGCCGGCGCCAGACGCCGTCGGCCGTGCCGAGGAGGAGCACGTCCCCGGCGACGACGAGCGTCTCGTGGTTGGCGACGACCTCCGGCGTCGGCGCGCCCGGGCCGCCGAGGTCGGTCCACGCCCATTCGTTGCCCGGTGCCCGGCCGATCGTGCCGCTCCCGTCGCAAGCGCCGGCAACCATCGCAGCGGCGGCGACCGCCGCGGCCCCCGCGGCATGCGCCGCGCGTTTCCGCATCGTAGAAGGTTTCTTGTCCATCGTCAGAAATCGAAGCTTGGGCGGCTCACCGTCGCGTCGAGCCGCAGCTCGACCTCGGCGTGCCGCACGTCGTTGGCAATGAACGGGGTGCACGAGACATTCGCAGCGACGTCGGATGCGTTTCGCCGCTTCACGGCTTCGTCGACGGGTGCGACGAGGCCGAGGACCAGCGATAACGCCGTGCCCGACGCGATGACCCAGACGCTTGCGTTTTTCAACATCGACAACTCCTGCTCCGTCGTTGCCGGAGCACGGCGAAAACGTACCGCCGCGTGGACGAGGAATCTGTTTCGATTGTTCGTAGGTTTTGTTAAGAGGCGCATTGCCGCGGCGGGTGGCCGTCCGCGGGGCATCGGTCCAATCGAGCGGTCCGGCGCCGACGTAGCGCGCGGCGCGGATTACATGCGAAGCTTCGCCGCGGCGCGCCGCATGGGCCCCGCCGGCGGTCGCCGACGTGCGACAATTTCGCTACAGATTCCCGCCTGGGATTCGGGAATCCTGGGCTCCAATCCGACGCGCCGAGAGGTGCACTTCGAGAATGAGCAACCGAATTCGGTTCCTGGCCGCGGCGGCGGCTGCGCTCGCAGCCTCGCCGCCGACGGTCCGCGGGGACGACGCCGCGGATCCGGACCGGGAATCGCCATGGGAAATCGGCGTTGCGCTCGGCTACGGCGAGCGCACCAATCCGCTCATTCAATCCGACGATATCGACATCTTCGTCGACATCGACATCGCGTGGTTCGGAAAACGCTGGTTCTTCGACAACGGCGACGTCGGCTATACGCTGCGGAACAGTGACCGGTTCACGCTGAACATTATCGGCCGCGTCAACAGCGACCGCGTGTTCTTCAGCAAGACCGACACCGAGAACGTGTCGATCTTCTCGTTCGGCACCGAGATGGTCGAGCCGATCGAGGTGCCGGACCGGGACTACGCGTTCGAGATCGGCGCGGAGCTTCTGACCGACGGCGACTGGGGGGCTTTGCAGCTCGCCGTTCATCGCGACGTGAGCGACCGTCACGGCGGCTACGAGGTCTACGCGAGCTACGGCCGCCCGGTTCGCCGCAACCGCTGGTACTTCGAGCCTTCGTTCGGCTTCGCGTGGAAGAGCGCGGACCTGAACGACTACTACTGGGGCGTGCGCCCCGAAGAGTCGGGCGTCTTCCTGCCCGCGTACCGCGCGGGATCCGGGTTCAACACGCACGCCCGCTTCGTGACGAGCTACATGCTCGACGCCCACTGGTCATTGCTGTTCGCCGCCGAGTACGAACGCCTGAGCAGCGAGGCGGCGGCGAGCCCGCTCGTCGCCGAGCGCATCGTCCGGGGCAGCTTCGTAGGCATCCGCTATCGGTTCTGAGCGAGCGCCACGTCGTCACGGCGGGGCCACGCGACGACGAAGCGCGCGCCGCCGAGCGCCGAGCGCTCGACGCGGGCGGAACCGCCGTGCAGCGCGGCGATCCGAGCGACGATCGCAAGCCCCAGGCCGTAGCCGCCGGTATCGCGATTGCGGCTGTCGTCGAGCCGCGCGAACGCCTTGAAAACCGTCTCCCGCTCCGCCTCCGGAATGCCGGGACCGTCGTCTTCGACCACGAGGGCGTAGCTCTTCCCGTCGCTCTCGAACCCGATGCGCACTTGCGTCGCCGCATAGCGGCACGCGTTGACGACGAGGTTCGACAGCGCGAGATCCATCATCCTCGGGTCCATCGGGACGAGGCCCATGGGCCGGTCGTAGTCGATGCGCTGGCCGTCGCGCAGCAGGCTTTTTCCCGCGGCTTGCTCGATCAGCTCCGCGACCGGCGTGGCCTGCCACTTCACCTCGGTGTCGGGGTGATCGAGACGGGCGAACTCGAGCATGGCGCCGATCAGACGGTCGATCTCCTGCACGTCCTGGCTGATCGACTCGAGCTCGTCCGCGATCGGCGCCTTCGACGCGATCACCGCCATAGCGAACTTGATCCGCGCGAGCGGCGTGCGGATCTCGTGCGATAGCGCGCTCGTCAGATCTTTCTGCCCCTGAATCAGCCCGCGGATCCGCGCGGACATCTCGTCGAAGCTGCCGGCGAGCTCGCCGAGCGTCGTGGCCTTGTCGCGCGTCGTCATCGGTTGGCGGTAGTCCGCCGCGAATGCGCGCGCCGCCCGGGTCAGAAGGTCCACGTCGCGGAGCAGCGGCCACAGCCACACCGCGACGAGGACGAAGATCGTCAGATAGAAGAGGTGCGGCACCGCGTTCAGCAAGCGGCTCCGCGGCGTGACGTCGTCGACGGGGCCGATGCGGATCGCCGCGCCGAGCGGCTCGGACATCCTCAAGTAAGCCGAGCGCCCGTGCTCGTCGAAGATCTCGATCGTGCGCGTCTCCGCGGCGTCGCCGACGCGGACCACGGCATCGATCGGCAAGAGGCGCACCGGGAAGCCGAGCTCGCGCTCGAGCGTCTCTGCCGCTGCCGAGCGCTCGTCGTCGGGCAGCTCCGCGAGCCGCGTCTCGATCAACGCGAGGTTGCCGTCGACCCACGCGTTGGTCGGCGCCGGCGGGAGCAGGGCTTCCTGCAGGCGTCCGAAGCCGTAGTCGAACAGCGCCGCGGTTACGATCAGCCCGCCGACGATGACCACGTACGTGCGGAGCAGGAGCCGGCCGTGCCGGCGGGGCGCGAACGGGCCCATTGCCGGCTACCAGGCGTCCGGCACCAGCAGGTATCCCTTCCCCCAGATCGTGCGGATGCGTTTCGGCGCGAGCGCGTCGTCGCCGAGCTTCTTGCGCAGCTTCGAGATCCGTCCGTCGATCGAGCGGTCGAGACCGTCGTATTCGATGCCGCGGACGCGCTTGAAGAGCTCCTCGCGGCTCAGGATCGTCCCGGCGGAGCGGGCGAGCACGCGAAGCAGCTCGAACTCCTGCGTCGTCAACGAGATCTCTTCGCCGTTGAGCCACACGCGGTGCGATGCCTCGTTCACTCGCAGGCCGCCGAGCACGATCTCGGTCGGCGCGGCCGAGTCGGTCGCCTGAGCGCCGTCGGCGCGCCTCAAGAGCGCGCGGATGCGCGCGAGGAGCACCATCGGCTCGACCGGCTTCGCCACGTAGTCGTCGGCACCGGCTTCGAGACCGATGACCTGATCGATGTCCGCGTCCTTCGCGGTCAGCATCAGGATCGGACCGGTGAAAGTCTGGCGGAGCTCGCGGCAGATCGTGAGCCCGTCCTTGCCCGGCAGCATCAGGTCGAGGAGGACGAGGCGCGGACGCACCGCGTGAAAGCGGGCCACGGCCGCCGCGCCGTTCGATTCGACCTCGACGGTCAAACCGTTTTGTCTCAAGTATCGGCTCGTCAGATCGGCGAGCCGCGCATCGTCCTCGACGAGGAGTACGTCGGTCGAATTCGCGCTCATAGGATGTCCCATACGTGACGGCGCCTGCGGTGGCGGCGGCGATCGTCGGACGCGGTCGTCACGAGCTCGAGCGTGGCTTCGGCGAGCTTCGCGTTCGTCACACCGCTCGTCAGCCAGTAGCTGAACGTCTCGCGGATCACGCGTTCCTCGACGATCGTCCCCTCGGCAGCGTCCTCCCAGCAGCGTATCGGCTCTTCCCCGAGGTCGCTGTAAAGGCAGTAGTGGCCTTCGCGCTCGGTCCGCCACGATACGGTGATCGACAGCGGACAGCCTTCCTCGCGCCGCTCCGTGACGCAGAGAACGGGCTTCACGGTGAGCGTCGCAGGCTCCTCCGCGCGCGCGACGCCCGCGCACGCGGCGATCCCCGCAGCGAGCCATCCGGCCGCGAAGCCGGCAACGCCCCGCACATCATCGCAGAAGCGTCGCGAGCGAGCTGCGAAACTGTGTCTCGGCTTCGTAAACAAAGTGTAACAGCCGGCACACGACTCGACTCGCCGGTCGGCCCGCGGCCGCGAGAGGTGCCCTTACTCCCAACCCGTCGGCGACATGTGCGGCACGGTAATGCCGATCGCCTCGATCTCGCGAATCTTGCCGCCCCAGGTCTCGAAGATGTGGATCGCCGGCAGGTCGAACGGCTGAATGTCGAGCGTCCGGCTCCTCTGTCCCGGCACACCGAAAGCGACCGCCTGCGACGAGAATGCGAGGGCAACGGAAAAGATCGCAGCGGTTTCGATCGTTCTTCTCATCGATGCCTCCGATGCAACGTGCTCGCACCGCCTGTCGAGCGGCAGGACCTTCTGCTCGTGCCGCGTGAACCGGCGCGGAACGGTGCGTCAGGAGCGGCATCATGGCGGAAACGGGCCATCGCGTCGAGCGTGCGAGCGACTTCGCGGCGCGCGGCGGGGAGTGCGCCCCGCGCCGCCCGGGTTCCGCTCGCCTCGCCGCGTACGCTGGAACGGCACGAGGTTTGCAATTGTTCCCGATGTCGGAGGTTCAGGAGAACAACAAGATGCACCTCGTACCTCGATTGTTCATCGGCGGTTATCGCGAGCTTCGGCGGCCGGAGAACCCGGTCGATCAGGCGCTGATGGAGCGATTGGCCGAGGCGCGGCAGAGATTGCGTCTCGAGGGGCGCGACGTGAAGCCGCTGCTCGGCCTGCGGACCTTCGCGGCGGAGCGGGGGCCGCGCGAGAGCCCGCGACCGCGGCATCTCTGATCCTGCGGCTCCGATCCCGCGGCGGCCCGGCGCTTGCCGCGACCCAGTTTGTACAATTTGGGAAGCGCGGATCAGCTTCTCTTGTGCTTCTCGACCAGCGCCCTGAAGGGCTTCTCGTCGCGGATCGGGTCGAGCCTCGGGTCCGGAAGCAGGCCTTCGATCGCCCAGCTGCCGGGGGCCGACAGGTACCGATCGAGCTCGGCGACGGCGAGGTCGACCGCGTGAGCCGGCACGAGCACCTCGCGCGCGAGCCATAGCCGCATCACGTTTCCCGACGGGTCGTCGGGGGTGATCGCGGCGAGTAGCTCCTTGGCGATTCGCACCGCTTCGTCGGACTGCCCGCAGCCCGCGAGGAACGCAGCTCGCCAACGGCGCCACTCCGGGCGGTCGCCCTGGCTCAGGTTCAAACCTTCCGCGTAGAGCCGGTGCGCCGCGTCGACCTTGCCGGCTGCGCGCAGCGTGCTCGCCATCGACAACAGGAAGGGCACACGCGCACGCGCGGCCCGGTCGGCGAAGTCGACGTCGCTCGACGCGTCGCGCTGAGACTCGAGGATCCGCGCGGCCGTTTGGAAATCCCGCTCGTAAAGCGCCGCGAGCCACTTGAGCTCGAGAAGCCGCGCCTGCAGACCCGGGTCGCTGGCGAAGTCCTCCTCGGACAGGCCGCGCAAAGGCTTCGGATCGCCGTCGGCGATCAGCGCGAGCTGCGCCTTCAGCACGACGGCGCCGGGGAAATCCGGGCGCAGCTCGAGCGCCCGCTCGACGAAGCGCCGCGCTTCGTCGTATTCGCGGTTCCGCGAGTGCGCGAATGCAATGTCGAGCATCGTCGTCGCCGGATCGCGCGGGCTCAACGCCCTCGCCGTAGCGCGGTCGGCGCGGGCTTCGATGGTGCGCCCGAGCCGGGCGTTCACCGCGGCCCGAACGAGGTAGAACTGCGGGTCGTGCTCTGCGCGCGGCGCCGCGGCCTCGAGCTCCTCGTACGCGCGCTCCACCTCGTTCGTGCTCGATACGAGATAGAACGCGAGCGCGATGCGTCCGAGCGCGAGGTCCGGCTGCAGACGGAGCGCCTCCTCGGCGGCCGCCTTGGCCGTGGCGAGTCGGGCGCGGTCCCCGTCGCTGGCGAAAAAGGCGAGGAGGCTCGCGATCGACAGCCGTGCGTGCGCCAGCGCGAACTGCGGATCCTCGTCGATCGCCCGCTGATATTGCGTCGCCGCGAGATCCCAGTACGCATACGGCGGCCGCTCGTACTCGCGGCCGCGCATATAGAAATCGAGCGCCCGCAGGTTGTCCGTCGGCCGCTCGTCGAGCTGCCTGGCCGCGGCGGGCGTGAGCTTCGCCTGGAGCTCCTCCGCGATTGCGGTCACGATGCTCTTCTGGATTGCGAAGACGTTACCGGCCGTGAGCTCCTCGTCGTAGCTCTCGCCCCAGATCGTTTCGTCGGTTCGCGCGTCGATCAGCTGCACGTTGACGCGCACGTGCTCGCCCGCGCGCTGCACGCTGCCGTCGAGAATGACGTCGACGCCGAGCTGCTGACCGATCGAGCGCCGGCTGACCCCGGGTGCGCGAAAGTCGAGCACCGAGGCCCGAGGCGTGACCGCGATGTCCTCGATCGCGGCGAGGCGCGTGATCAGATCGTCGTGTAGGCCCTCGGCGAAAAAGCCCGCGTCCTCGGCAGTCGCGCTCCGGTTCTCGAACGGCAGGACGGCGATCGAGCGCTCGCGCGGCGGAGGTGCTCGATCCGACGGCGCGTTCGCGGTGAACACGGCGGCCGCGGCGAACGCGAGCGCGGCCGCGACGAGCGGCGCGCCGGCCGCAGCGGCCCAGCGGAGTCGAAACGGCCCCCTTCGCGGGGCCGCGGCAGCGGCGCCCGCGAGGGCGCTGTCCGCGACTTGCGCATCGTCCTCGCCGTCGATCACTTCGACGGCGGGGATTAGGCGATAGCCGTGGCAGCGGACGCGCTCGATATAGCGAGGCTGCTCCGCGTTATCCCCGAGCGCCTGCCGCAGCAACATGACGCGCTTCGCGAGGTTCTCGGGCGTGACGATCCGGTTCGAGCCCCAGATTCGGCTCGCGAGCTCGTCGTTCGACACGACGTCTGGCGCGTGCTCGGCGAGCACGCGCAGGAGCTCGTACGTCAGAGGGCGGAGCGCGATCGGCTCGTCGCCGCGGAAGACGACGCGGCGGCCTGTGTCGAGCGTCAGATCGGCGATCTTGTAGCGTCGCGACCGCAGTCGCGTGGCGGACGTGGGCATCCTCGACTCCGAACCTTCGCGAGATACCCTCGCGTCAACCGGGGCAGCTCGATCTCCCCTCCCGCATTCGTCGACGAATGCTACCCGCAGGTGTCGCTGAGTGTGAACTCCCGCACGTCGATCCGTACCGGTCGGTCGGCCCCGGGCGCCGCGCCTCGTCCCGTTGTTTTCCAAGGAAATTCACGACTTTTCACGGGAGCGGAATGAAGCGGAATGAAAACGTCATGCATGCGGCGCGCGCACGCTCTAGAAAGAGCGTGCCGGAGCTCTTGCCTCTGCATCGGAGAAGAGTTTCCGGACGGCGAAGCCGAGGACCGGTCGATCTCTCGCGCTCCCGAGCGGGATCGTCGGCCCGTGCTTCGACGCTGAGCGTGTTGCGAAAACACAACATAAACGCCACGTAAGGTGACGCCTCGACGGGGAGCGGCCCGCACCGGAAGCACGGCCGCGGAGGCGGAGCGCTCGTCCACTGGCCGGGCCGATCGTCCGCGTCACAGGGAGTGTCCGGGCGCAGCGGCCCGAGCCCGAAACTCGCTCTGGGAGGAGACATACCCGCCATGCAGAACACGAACCACGGCGCGCGGCCCAGTCTGCTCGCGTCGGCCGTCGCCGCTGTCTTTGCCGCCGGTCTCGGTACCGCGGCGGCACAGGAGCGGACGTCGTCGGACGCGGACGCCGATGTCGAGGAGCTCGTCGTCACCGGTACGCGGATCCGGCGCGACGAGTTCGCCACGCCGAACTCGATGCAGAGCATCACGCGCGAGGACATGCGCGACCTCGGCCTGATCGGCGCCGACGACCTGCTGCTCGAGATGACGGCGAACATGGCGACGAACTCGCTCGACACGAACGGCGACAGCTCGTTCTTCGTCGGCGCGACGCTCGCGAACCTGCGCGGCCTGAACACCGGGTTCGGCACGCGCACGCTGACGCTCGTCAACGGGCGGCGCATGCCGGCGACGACGAACGGCGGCGCGGTGGACCTCTCGATGGTTCCGGGCGTGCTCGTCGACCGGATGGAGACGGTGACCGGCGGCGCCGGTGCGACCTACGGGTCCGATGCGGTCGCGGGCGTCGTGAACATCGTGCTGGACAATCGCCTCGACGGCACGCGCGTCGATGCGTCGTTCGGCCAGACGCAGGAGGGCGACGGCGACAACTACTCGTTCAGCTTCGCGAACGGCAGCTATCTGCTCGACCGGCGTGCGCATCTGATCGTCGGCTACGAGCACCAGACGACGGATCCGATCGACTCCTGCCATACCGCGCGTGACTGGTGTGCGCGGAGCTGGAACTACATCGACAACGCGGCCGGCAACGGCTTCGGGCCGAGCCCCGGCGATCCGCGCCTCTGGGACGAGCTGCCGGAGATCCCGAACCCGGCGTTCCCGGGCATGAGCTGGCCGCGTTACGTGGTGCTCGACGACGTGCGGTACATCCATTCGAGCCCGTACGGCTCGCTGCACACGGACAACCAGAATCCGGCCGATCCGTTCAACGGCGAGTTCCTCGAGTTCACCGCGGACGGCCTCGAGATCGTGCCGTACAACACCGTCGCCGACGGCTTGACGGGTCCGATGCGCGAGTACGCCTACGGCGGTGCGCAACGGCGCGTGCAAGGCGGCGAGGGGAAGCTGCTGTCGCACGGCTATTCGCTGCGGAGCGGCCGCATCCGCAACAACCTTTATGCCCGTTTCGATTACGACCTCAACGAGCGGCTCTCCTTCAACGTCGAGGTCGCGTGGAACCGGACGGACGGCGAGAGCCTGCAGAACCGCCCGTCGCGGCACCGCCAGGAGCTCTGCATCCATCCGGACAACGCGTTCATCCAGCCGGAGCTCGGCATGTCCGAGCAGGCGCGGCAGGCCATCGCCGACCGGATGACGTCGTGCTCGTTCAGCACGGCGATCACCCGCGCGCGTCCCGGAACGGTTCTGTACAAGGACTTCAGCGAGCAGGTCGACCAGCGGACGAAGACGTCCACGGAGATGACGCGGATCGTGATCGGCGCCGAGGGCGGCATGTTCGGCGGCGACAACTGGACGTGGGAAGCGCATTTCCAGTACGGCGAGACGGACCGCTACCAGGCGCTGCTGAACTACCAGACGAATCATCGTTTCTTCATGGCCGTCGACTCGGTCATCGACGAGGAGACCGGTCAGCCGGTATGCCGCATCAACTCGAGCCAGGGGCAGATCTGGCGCGACGTCTGGAAGAACTACTATCAGGGCCGCATCGACTTCTCCGGCACGGCGCCGACGACCGAGCAGGCGCAGGCGAAGGTCGACGCGCTCAGGGCCGGGTGCGTGCCGTTGAATCCCTTCGGTCTCGCGGCTTCGCCCGAAGCGCTCGCATACGCCTACGACGACCTGATCGAGTTCACGGACACGACGCAGCGCGTCCTTTCGGGCACGGTCTCCGGCTCCTTCTGGAAGGGATTCGGCGCCGGCCCGGCGATGCTCGCGACCGGTATCGACTATCGCGAGGACACGATCGACAACCAGGCCGGCGGCCATCCCGACCCGATCGTTCGGCAGGACTTCGCCAGCCAGTACGGCGATCCGTGGGCCGGCGGCACGGAGGTCGCGGACATCTTCGCCGAGGTCGAGATTCCGCTGCTGCGTAACAAGCCGGCCGCGCGGTACATGATGGTGAACCTGTCGAATCGGCGCTCGCGCAACTCGACGTTCCGGATCTACGAGAGCGACGGCGAGCGGCGCCAGGTCGACCGCTACTCCGATTCGTACAAGTTCTCGTGGGTCTGGAACCCGACCGAGTGGCTGCGTATGCGTGCGACACGTTCCGCGGACATTCGCCAGCCGTCGGCCCGAGAGCTTTTCTTCAGGCAGACGGTTCGCGGCGGCGGCTACACGAACAGTGTGCCGAACCCGTGGCGCACGGTCGACGAGTATGCGGACACGTGGGACACCGTGCGGGGCTCCAATCCGTACCTGCGCAACGAGGAGTCGATCACCGAGACGGTCGGCTTCGTGTTCGAGCCGGGCGGTTGGGCCGACGGGCTGCAGCTCGCGGTCGATTATTTTCAGGTCAACATCAAGGGCGGCATCTCGTACACGGCCGGGACGATCGACGACGAAGAGAATCCCGAAGGCCTGCCGTACACGTTGTGGCAATGCTATTACCAGAACGATCCGTATTACTGCAGCCTCATCGAGTTCGGTCCGCCGACGCCCGAGGAGCCCGATAATCCTCGCAGCGACATCATCTCGGTTGCGACGACGTACGAGAACTCGGAGCCGTACTGGTCGTCCGGCGTCGACTTCTCTGCGCGCTACTCGAAGCGGCTCGCGGGCGGCGGCAGCTACTCGATCCGGCTGATGGCGACGCGCAACATCGAGCAGAGCATCTGCACGCAGGTGGCGCGCCTTGGCCCGAACCAGACGGAGTGCTTGAGCCGCAGCAACGTCGTCGGGCAGACGGGCGGGCTGCGCGCGGGCGGCGACGTGCTGTCCAACTACACCGCCGTTCCGGAATGGTCCGGGAACCTTTTCGGCACGTACCGCAAGGGACCGTGGTCCGTCACCGCGCAGGCGCGCTACACCGGCTCGGCACAGGGCTCGATGTTCTGGGTCGGCCCCGACGATCCGAAGTACGCGCCGGAACGCTGGTTCACGATCTCGAAGAACCGGATGCCGAGCTGGATCACGTGGAACACGACCGTGAACTACGACTTCGGCCGCTCGCGGGCGATGCCGTCCGGATTGGACACGCTGCGCCTGTCGCTCAGGATCGAGAACCTGTTCGACAAGCAGCCGAACTTCTGGTCCGGCGGTCACATCGCGGGCGTGAACACGCGGTACTTCAACGGCATGGGCCGCACGTTCCGGCTGCAGCTGCAGACGGAGTTCTGACCGGCCGCAGCGGCGAGCCCGCGCCGCGTCTTGCCGGACGGGTGCGGGCTCGCCATAGTCGCGGCCATGGACGCGGCTCGCTTCTTCTCGTCCGGCTGGATCCGGTTTCCGTACGATGCCGCGGTCGCCGAATGGGCCGCGCGTGCGCGGCCCATCGCCGAGGCATGCGTCGCGGATCCGGTGCAGCGTGCGCGGTGGCTGCGCTGCGGCGGCACGTGGTTCGTCGGCGTGAACGTTTTTCCGAACGACGCCGCGGGTGCGGTCGCCGAGGCCGGCGTGCCGCCGCTCGCGGGCGCGCCGATCGACTTCGTCAAGAACGTTCTGGGACTCGACGTCGCGCTCGACAGGGCGCAGGTGTCGGTGTGCTGGCCGGGCTACCCGCAGCCGTCGGCCGGCGAATCCGAGTCGGCATTCCGCTTCCGGCGCGACCGCGATGCCGCGCACGTCGACGGCATCAGGCGGCACGAAGGTCGGCGGCGCCGGCTCGGTGAGGCGCACGGCTTCATCCTCGGTGTGCCGTTGACAGAGACCGCGGCGGAGGCCGCACCGCTCGTCGTCTGGGAGGGCTCGCACGAGATCATCCGGCGCGCGCTTCGTGCGCGATTGAACGATGTGCCCGAAGAGCGCTGGATCGACGAGGACATCACGGAGACGTATGTCGCGGCGCGGCGCGAATGCTTCGACGCGTGCCGCCGCGTCACCGTGCACGCGCGCCCAGGCGAGGCGTATCTGATCCACCGGCTCGCGCTGCACGGTGTCGCGCCGTGGGCGGCAGCCGACGGCGGCGAACGCATGATCGCTTACTTCCGCCCGGATCCGTTTCCGGGGCACGCGCGGCGGTGGTGGCTCGAGCGGCCGTAGTGCTCCTCGTTCCGACGCGCGGCGTGCATCGACTGCGCCGATAGGTGGCGTCGACATTTGTCGATTGTCATATTGCGCGGCAAGATCAAACTCGAAGGTCCGATATCGTCGGCACGGGGAGAGGGCCATGGAACAGGATCGCGATGACGGACCGGATCTCGCGACGGGCATTCCGCTCGAATCGCTGCCCGACGGCGGCAAGCTCGTCGGACACGTCGGCGACGCGGCCGTGCTGCTCGTGCGGCGCGGGGACGAGATCTTCGCGGTCGATGCGCTCTGCACGCATTACCATGGCCCGCTCGGGAGGGGGCTCGTCGTCGGTGATACCGTCAGATGCCCATGGCATCACGCGTGCTTCGACCTCCGCACGGGCGAGGCTCGCGCGCCGGCGTTCAGCCCGCTCGCGTGCTGGTCCGTCGAGCGGCGCGACGGCACGATCTTCGTTCGCGAGAAGCGTCCGAAGGCGAAACGGGGGCCGCGGACGAGCTTACCGGACGAGCCTCGAAGCATCGTCATCGTCGGCGGCGGGGCGGCCGGGTTCGCGGCCGCGGAGCGGCTCCGGCGCGAAGGCTACCAGGGCCGGCTCGTGATGCTGAGCGACGACGAGGATCTGCCGGTCGACCGCCCGAACCTTTCGAAGGACTATCTCGCGGGCAACGCGCCGGACGAGTGGCTGCCGCTTCGCACCGCACGATTCTACGAGAGGAACGCGATCGAGCTTCGTCTCGGCAGTGAGGTCGTCGAGATCGATCCGCGGCGTCGCGAAGCGGTGGCCCGTGACGGCAGCCGGTGGCAGTACGACCGGATGCTGCTCGCGACCGGAGCGGAGCCCGTGCGGCTCGCGATCCCGGGTGCCGACCAGCCGCACGTGCTCACGCTGCGCTCGCTCGCCGACTGTCGTGCGATCATCGCGCGCGCCGCGGAGTCGCGCCGCGCGGTCGTGATGGGCGCGAGCTTCATCGGCCTCGAGGTTGCGGCGTCGCTTCGTAAGCGCGGGCTCGACGTGCACGTCGTCGCGCCGGACAGGCGGCCGATGGAACGCGTGCTGGGCCCAGCGCTCGGCGAGCTCGTCCGATCGCTGCACGAGGGGCATGGCGTCGTGTTTCACCTCGAGGACAAGGCCGCGGCGATCGAAGGGCCGCGCGTGCGGCTCGAGAGCGGAGCGACGCTCGACGCCGATCTCGTCGTCGTCGGCATCGGTGTCCGTCCGCGAACGGCGCTCGCCGAGCGCGCGGGCGCAACGATCGACCGCGGTGTCGTCGTCGACGCGTATCTCGAGACGAGCCTGCCGGGTGTCTTCGCGGCCGGCGACATCGCGCGTTTCCCGTACCCGCCGACCGGCGAGCGCATCAGGATCGAGCACTGGGTCGTCGCGACGCGGCAGGGCCAGACCGCGGCGGTCAACATGCTGGGGGCGCGCGAGAAGTTCACCGACGTGCCGTTCTTCTGGAGCCGTCACTACGACGTCGGGATCAAGTATGTCGGCCACGCGGCGGCGTGGGACGACATCGAGATCGAAGGAGACGTCGCCGCGAAGGACTGCGTGCTGCGCTACAAGCGCGGCGGAACGACGCATGCGGTCGCGACGGTCGGCAGGGACGTCGAGAGCCTCGCGGCCGAGGCGGCGATGGAGGCTGCGGCAGCGCGAGCTAGCGCGTCCTAGGCCGGCGCACCATCGTCTCGAGCAGCCGGCGGAGCGCGTGGTCGGGGTCGCTGCAGCGGCCCGTATGCACGGGCGAAGCCTGAATGATCGTGCTGCGCGGCGCGACGAGCCAGTGAAAGCGCTCGCGCCGCGAGAGCCGTCCGATCGCTCCCGCTTCGTCACCGCCTCTGCAGACGATCGGGATCGCGTCGAGCTGGCGCCTGACGATCGCGAGATCGACGCCGGGGTCGAGCGCGAGGAGCCGGGCTTCGTCGAGCTCGATCAGCGCATCCAGATAATCGAGGCTCGGGCACGACAGGATCACGCCGGCGTTGACGAACTCGGCGCGCTCGACCTTCGGCACGACGCGGATCACCGCGTAGTCATAAGTATGCGCGTGCACGGATGGCCTCTTCGACGAAAACGCGCCGCTCGCGAAGCCGGTTCGACAGATACTCGAAGTAGATCCGCCGCATCGCGTCCGGGTCGACTCCGCCCGCGGCGAGCCAGACGGCCGGCACCGCGTCGACGATGCGCGCGATGGTCTCGTCGTCGAGGCGCGGCGCGAGCTCGGCGTCGACTTCCGGCAGCGCGCTCGCGAACGGCAGCATCACGTGGTCCTTGATCCTCGAGAACGGCGTGCGGCTGTGCGCGGCCGGGTCGCCGCTCGCGCCGTGATGGAAATAGAGCGCGGCGCCGTGATCGATCAGCCAGAGAGACCCGTGCCACAGCAGGATGTTCGTGTTACGCGGCGTGCGGTCGACGTTCGTGACGTACGCGTCGAACCACACGATCGCCGATGCCGTCTCGGCCGACGGGCGCTCGATCACGGGATCAAACGCCGCTGCGCCCGGAAGATAGTCGAGCGCGACGTTGAGGCCGGCGCTCGCCCGGATCAGGTCCTGGATCTCGGGGTCCGGCTCCGTGCGGGCGAGGTCGCCGTCGAGCTCGACGAGCACGATCTCGGGCACCGGGAGCCCGAGCCTGCGGCCGATCTCGCCAGCGACGAGCTCGGCGATCAGCGCTTTCGGTCCGTGGCCTGCACCGCGAAACTTCAGCACGTACATGCCGTCGTCGTCCGCCTCGACGATCGCGGGCAGCGAGCCGCCTTCCCGTAGCGGCGTCACGTAGCGGGTGGCGGTGACCGTTCTGATCATCGGCGTGGATCCTCGGCCGCAATGATACGGTACGCCGAAAGCCGCCTTTGACTCTTTTCGGCGATCGGGGCTTAGACTAGGCAGCAAAGCTCTCTAGTTTCCGGGGTGGAGCCATGAGAACGAGAATCGCGCTCGCCGCGCTGCTCGGTGCTGCGGCCATGCCTGCGTCCGCGCAGCAACCGTCCTCTGCATTCGACCGAGGCAACAGCCTGCAGGCGTGGCAGGACCCGGGTCTTCCCGCGGTGCTCGAGCAGTGCAGCACGCGCCCGCAACCGTTCTCGCTCGGCGGCGGGCGGGGCGGCTCCGCCGCCGACGCCGCGCCGCCTCCGCCTGCGCTGCCGACGTCGACCGAGATTCCAGGCGTGATCGCGGGCGGCGAGACATGGCGCGTCGTCTGGTCCTGGGAAGGCAACAATGCGGACGGCATCATCGCGGACGACGGCGGCAGGATGCTCTTCGCGAACAACGATGCGAGCAACGTGATGCGCCTCGACCCGGCGACCGGGCTCGCCGAGATCATTCACGAGGACACGCGGACCGGCGGCGCGCTGTCGCGCAGCAAGACCGGCGCGCTGTTCGTCGCCGCGCGCGGATTGCGCTCGGGGATCATTCAGCTCGAGCCCGAGCGCAGGGAGCTCGCGGCCTCGTTTCGCGGCGAGCCGCTCGAGTGCGTCGGCGGTGTGCTGAACGACCTCGCCGCCGACGCTCGCGGCGGCGTCTATTTCACGGTCACCGGAACGGGGCTTTTCTACGCGAACCCGCAGGGCGAGGTCACGCAGCACGGCGAGGGGATCACGGCCGCGAACGGCGTCGTGCTGAGCCCGGACGAGACGACGCTCTACGTCACGAACGGCGAGGTCGTGCTCGCGTTCGACGTCGAGGCCGACGGTGCGCTCGCGAACGGGCGCGAGTTCGGGCGGCTTCGCGGCGGACGGAGCGGCGACGGCTCGGCGGTCGACAGCGAAGGGCGCCTCTACGTTTCCACCGGCTCGTCCGTCGACGTCTTTGCGCCGGACGGCGAGTTCCTCGGGTCGATCCCGGGCCCGCAGGGCATTCACGGCGTCGCCTTCGGCGGCCCGGACAAGAAGACGCTCTTCGGCATCGTGTTCTACGGCGGCTGGGGCACGCCGAGCGCGCGCAATCAGGTCGTCGCGATCCCGATGATCGCGCAAGGCTACTTGGGGCGAGCGAAGTAGCCCGGCGGGGACGTGCCGCGGAGGTTTACGATCGAGCGGCGCGTTCGGTATAAGCACGCCTTCGCCGAAGGAGAGGGGGTGTCCGTGTCTCAACGTGCTTCGGGTCTCGATCCGGATCGCCTCGCCCATCTCAGGGCCGTCATCGAAGCGGATATCGCCGCAGGCCGCTATTTCGGCGCGGTGATCGCGGTCGCGCGGCACGGCGAGCTGGGTTTCTTCGAGGCGATCGGCCACGGCGACGAGGCGAAAACGCTCCCGCTCGCAAAGGATTCGGTCTTCTCGCTGTTCTCGCTGACGAAAGCTTTCACGAACGTGCTCGTGTTCCGCGCGATCGAGCTCGGGCAGTTCGCGTTGACGACGCGCGTCAGCGACATCATCCCCGAGTTCAAGGGCGGGCCGCGCGAGCGCGTGACGTTCTTCCACTTGCTGACCCACACGTCGGGGCTTCCGCCCGTGTGGATTCCGAAGCCCGGGATGTACATCGATCGCCTCGACGAGATCATCCAGGCGATCTGCGAGAACATCCACTCCATCGCACCGCCCGGCGAGCGCGTGCACTATTCGCCGCTCGTGCACCATGCGCTGATGGGCGAGGCCGTGCGGCGCTGCGATCCGCGAGGCAGAACCTATCGGCAGCTCCTCGAGGACGAGGTGCTGACGCCGCTCGGCATGAAGGACACCTCGATCGGCGTGCGCAAGGATCTCGCCGAACGGCATATCTTCCCGGACTTCCGCGGCAAGCCGCCGCAGGAGCACCTGAGCCGAAACTGCCCGGGCCCCCAGGGCGCGTTCGCGGACGAGCACGCGGAGATGCCGTGGGTCGGCGCCGTGTCCACGGTGCCCGATCTGTTCCGCTTCGCCGAGATGCTGCGCCGCGGCGGCACGCTCGACGGCCGGCGCATCGTGTCCCCGGCGATGCTGAAGCTCGCAACGCGCAACTGGACCGGGGACAAGCCGAACGAGCTCTACAAGGGCATCGCGATCAATCACGGGTGGGAGCCTTACCCGGCCTATATCGGGCTCGGCTTCAACCTCGCCGGCGAGAACGTCTGCCCGAACCTGTTCGGGACGCTCACGTCTCCGCGCACGTTCGGCAACTACGGCTCGGGCTCGACGCTCTTCTGGGTCGATCCCGAGCTCGACATGACGTTCGTCGCGTTGACCGCGGGCGTGATGCAGCCCGCGCCGAACATCGAGCGGTTCCAACGCCTGTCGGACATCGCAGCGTCGGCCGCGCTCTAGCGGATCGGCATTTGCCAGGCCGCCGTCGCCTCGCGTCTGATCGGCCGTCGTCGTTTCGTTATACTGCAGCGCAACGCACGGCGCAGGTGCACGCGCCTGCGGCGGACGCGATCGATCGGCGACGGCTTGGGGCGGCGACTTGAACACGAGCACGCAATTCGACCGAGACGACGACTACATCGTGATCGGCGCGGGGACCGCGGGCTGCGTGCTCGCGGCTCGGC
>CAZKNH010000072.1:0-20311 GCA_964553875.1 uncultured Gammaproteobacteria bacterium
GCGGGATCGCCCAGCCGTTCTCGCCGTCGTAGCCTTCGGCCCACCAGCCGTCGAGCACGCTCAGGTTGATCGTGCCGTTGATCGCGGCCTTCATGCCGGACGTGCCGCTCGCCTCGAACGGGTAGATCGGATTGTTGAGCCATACGTCGACGCCCGACACGAGCGAACGGCTCAAGCCCGTGTCATAGCCCTCGAGCAACAGGATGCGGCCGAGGAACGGCGGCTGATTCGAGATCCGGTGGATCTCGCGCATCATCCATTGCCCGGGCTCGTCGGCAGGATGGGCCTTGCCGGCGAAGATGAAGAGCACGGGCCTCTGCTCGTCGGACACGAGCGTCTCGAGCCAGGAGAGATCGTTGAAGAGGAGCGTCGCTCGCTTGTACGTCGCGAAACGCCGCGCGAAGCCGATCGTCAGGACGTTCGGGTTATCCGGATCGACGAGCTCCGACAGCCGATGGATGTGCGCCTCGCTCAAGCCGTTCCGCGTGTACTGAAGCGCGAGGCGCTTTCGGACGACCGACAGCATCTCGCTCTTCACGCGCTGATTCGTGTACCAGAAGCGCTCGTCGGGGATATCGAGAATCCGCTCCATCAGCGAGCGGTCCATCATGCGCTGCTGCCAGCCGGGTCCGAGATGCTCGTCGAGCAGATCGACCCAGGCCTGCCGCATGAAGCTCTGCACGTGCACGCCGTTCGTCACGTAGCCGACCGGATTCTCGAGCGGCGGCACCTCGGGCCACGCCTCGCTGCAGAGCTCGGACGAGACCGCGCCGTGGATGCGGCTCACGCCGTTCACGGCACGCGATCCGGACAGCGCGAGACGCGTCATGTTGAACTCGGAGTCGGCTCCGCTCTGGCCGAGCGCAAGAACGTCCTGCGGCGGCACACCGAACTCGTCCAGATAACCTTGGAAATGGCGCGCGACGAGATCCATCGAGAACGCGTCGTGCCCCGCCGCGACAGGCGTATGCGTCGTGAAGAGCGTGTCGGCCGCAACCGCCTCGAGCGCAGCGCGAAACGGCACCCCGGATACCGTGAGCTCGCGAATGCGCTCGAAGATCAGGAATGCGGCGTGGCCTTCATTGATGTGCCACACCGTCGGCGAGTAGCCGAGCGCACGCAGCGCGCGCACGCCGCCGATGCCGAGCACGGACTCCTGCTGCAGCCGCATCCCGCGATCGCCGCCGTAGAGCTGATACGTGATGCGCCGGTCCGCCTCGACGTTCTGCGGAACGTCGGTGTCGAGCAGCAGGATGGGCACGCGGCCGACGTCCGCACGCCATACTCGCGCAACGATCGTCCGATCCGGGAACGGACACGTCACGAGGACGTCTTCACCCGCCGCGTTCCGCGCGGGCCTGAGCGGCGTGTGCAGCGGATCGATGTCGACGTACTCGGGGATCTGCTGGCCGTTCCGGTCGATCCGCTGGTTGAAGTACCCCTGCCGATACAGGAGCCCCACCGCGATGAAGGGCAGGCGCAGGTCGCTCGCCGTCTTGCAGTGATCGCCGGCGAGAATGCCGAGGCCGCCCGAATAGATCGGGAAGCTCTCGTGAAAACCGTATTCGGCGCAGAAATACGCAATCAGGTCGTCCTCGCCGATCCCGGCAGCCTTGTACGGCTGCGGCCCCTGCTCGACGTAGGCGTCGAACTCGGCCATGACCTTGCGATACGTACTGATGAAATTCTCATCGTCCGCGGCGTGATCGAGGATCGCCTGGTCGACGCAGCGCAGAAACAGCTTCGGATTGTTGTCCGTTCGACGCCACAGCGACTGGTCGAGCCGGCTGAACAGCCAGCGCGCTGCCGGATGCCAGCTGAACCAGAAGTTCGACGCGAGCTCCTCGAGGCGTGCGATCGCCTCGGGCAGACGCGGGTGGACTTGCAGCGGGAAGATCATGTTTTTCATGGTGGTTCCATCCACGCGAGAGCCGGGGTCAGAGCCCTTGGACTCGGTAAAAGGGCTCCGACCCGGCACGCACGACGCTCGAGCTGGTCGCGCCGCGCGCGCACAGCAGCAAAAGGGTCGACCGAGGCCGCCGCCAACGACATGAAGACCGCGCGCGGCCCCTGCCCCGCCCGGCTCGGCAACGCTGCTAGATTAACCGATCGACGAGCCCCGCGAGATGCGAATCACTTCGATGTCCGCGCTCGCACCGATCCGGAGGAAACCCTATGCCCGTCGTCGACGTGCACACTCATATGCTGACGCGCGAGTATCTCGATTTGCTCGCGGCCCACGGCGCGCCGAAGTATCGCATCGGCCGCAACGATGCCGGCGAGCAGGTGATCAGCATGTGGAACATACCGTTCTTTACGCTGACGCCGCCGATGTGGGACTACGAGCAGCGGATCCGCGACATGGACCGCGCCGGTGTCGACGTCGCGATCGTCTCGCTCACGTGTCCGAACGCGTACTTCGGCGACGCCGAGGTCAGCCTTCGCGCGGCGCGCCTCGTCAACGACTCGATGGCAGAGCAGCAGCGGCTGCGTTCCGATCGCATCCGCTGGCTTGCGTCGTTGCCGTGGCAGCACGAGCACCTGGCGCTCGACGAGCTCGAGCGCGCGCTCGGAAACGGCGCCGTCGGCGTCATGGTCATCGCGAACATCGACGGCACGAGCCTGACGGATTCGCGCTTCGCGTCGATCTGGCGCGCGATCGACGAGCGCGCGCTGCCGGTGTTGCTCCATCCCGCGGCCCCGCAAGGCGTGCGCGAGATGGGACTCGGCGAGTACGGCCTCGTGCCGCCCGTCGGCTTCACGTACGACACGACGCTCGCCGTCGCGCGGATGATCCTTTCCGGCTTCTTCGACCGCTACCCTCGTCTCAAGCTGATCGCATCGCACGGCGGCGGCACGTTGCCGTACATCGCGGCGCGCCTCGACCGTTGTCACGAGAAGATTCCGGCCGCGTCGGCCGCGATATCGGAGCGTCCGAGCGAGTATCTGAAGCGGATCTGGTACGACGCCGTGCTCTACTCGCCGAGCGCGCTCGCGTTGTGCATCGAGGTCGCGGGATCCGACGAGCGCGTGCTCTACGGCTCGGACTACCCGCACAACATCGGCGACATGGAGGGCTGTCTCGCGCGCGTCGACGCGTTGCCGGCGGCGTCGGCGCGACGGATCCGCGGCGAGAACGCCGTCAAGCTCTTCGGCCTGTAATCGGGGTCAGAGCCCTTTTACCGAGTCCACGCGCTCTGACCCCGATTCGTGTGCGACACCACTTTCACTGCACGTTCATCGTCGCGACCGTGCAGCCGACCGCGAAGATCGGGATCGGCGCGTAGAACAAAAGCTCGCCGGTCGCGCCCTCGGTCGCACCGGCGACAGCGATGAACGTGCGGATCTCGAAACCGCCCTGCCCCGCGTCGCGGAACGTCTCCGCGTCCGTGTACGACGTCATCGCTTCGCGGTCGTTCGCGAGGAAGCGCCGTAAGAACTCGCGGTCCCACTCCTCGTTGATCGTGCCGGAGTCGGGCGTCGCCGGCCAATGCGATATGCCGCCGGTCCCGATCAGCGCGATGCGCTCGGGCTGCGCATCGCACGCCTTACGCAGCACGCGGCCGAACTGATACGCGCGCGCGAGCGGCGTCAGCGGCGGCCCCTGGCAATTCACGTTGACCGGGATGACCGGCAGATCGTAGCGAGGCGTCAGGAAGTGGAGCGGCACCATGATGCCGTGATCGAACTTCCATTCCTCGGCGTACGCGAGGTCGATCTCGCCGAGCATCGCCTGAATCAGCCGGCGCGACAGGTCCTTGTTGCCCGGCACCTCCGTGCGCCGGATTGCGAGCCACTCCTCGTCCTCGATCGGCCCCTCGTACTGCTCGGCCATGCCCATGCAGTACGCAGGCATGTTGTTCATGAAGAAGTTCGCGAAATGCTCCGCGGCGACGACGATCAGCGCGTCCGGCTTCGCGGCCTCGAGGCGTTGCCTCATCTCGTCGAGCTTCGCGTAGAACGCGTCGCGGACCGCTGGATCCGCACGTCCTGCGCGCCCTGTGATCCCGGGCGCATGGCTGCAAACGCCGGCAAAAACGAGGCTCATAGGTTGCGGTCCCTGAGGAGCGTATACAGACCCTCGCGCACGGGGCCGTGCTTCTTCACGCCCTCCCTCATCGCGGCGATGTATTCGTCCCAGCTCTGGCCGAGCAGCGCCGAATAGTGCATCAATATTTGTCCGTTCACGCCCATCACATACAGGAGCCCGATGTCTCCTTCCTCGATCGCGCGGCGCTCCTCGTCGGTGAGCACGTACTCGTCGAGCAGCGCGTCGCGATCCTGCTCGAAGCGCCGGCGAACCGCAGGGTCGCGGTTCAGCTGGTACAGCAGCTTCTGCACATAGTAAAGGCTCATCGTCCGCTACTTTTTCCTTTCCCCGTCAGGCGCAGTCAGCGTCCGAGCGATGGGACCCGATGCGTCCCGAGCGCGACACAGACGTTCTTCGTCTCCATATAGAAGTCGAAGCTGTAGTCGCCGCCGTCACGCCCGATCCCGCTCGCCTTCATCCCGCCGAACGGCGTCGGCAGATGACGATTGTTCTCGGAGTTCACCCAGACCATCCCGGCCTCGAGCGCGCGTGCGACGCGGTGGGCGCGCCCGACGTCGTTCGTCCAGAGATAGGCCGCGAGCCCGTAGCGCACGTCGTTCGCGATCCGGATCGCTTCGTCCTCGTCGTCGAACGGGATCACCGTCAGCACCGGGCCGAAGATTTCCTCCTGCGCGACGCGCATCGACGTCGTCGCACCGGTGAAGACCGTCGGCTCGACGAAGCGCTCGCCGGCAACCGCGGCGCGGCCGCCCGCGACGATACGCACGCCTTCCTGCTCGGCGATCCGGAAGTAGCCGAGCACCTTGTCGACGTGCCGCGGATGAATCAGCGGCCCGATCTCGGTGTCGGGATCGAGCGGATGGCCGATCCGTATCCTGCGCGCCCGCTCGGCGACACGCTCGACGAGCTGGTCGTGCAGCGACCGATGCACGAGCAATCGGCTCGACGACGTGCACCGCTCGCCGTTCAAGCTGTAGATCATGAACACGACGGCTTCGAGTGCTCGATCGAGATCCGCGTCGTCGAACACGATGACCGGATTCTTGCCGCCGAGCTCGAAATGCACGCGCTTCAGCGTCGGTGCGCCTTGCGCCATGATCGCGCTGCCGGTCGCGGAGTCGCCGACGAACGCGATCGCGCGGATCGCCTCGTGCTCCGTCAGCGCCTTGCCCGCGGTCTCGCCGATGCCGTGCACGACGTTCAGCACGCCGGGCGGAAGCCCCGCGTCGTGCGCGATCTCCGCGAGGAGCGCCGCGGTCAGCGGGCTCCATTCGGCGGGCTTGTGCACGACCGTGCAGCCGGCCGCGAGCGCCGGCGCGATCTTCCACGTCGCCAGCATGAACGGCGTGTTCCACGGCGTGATCACGCCGACCGGACCGATCGGCTGACGCAGCGTGTAATTGATGTGCTCGCGCGCGGGCAGCGACAGGCCGTTCGCCGCCTCGGGCGCCTTGTCCGCGAAGAACCGGAAGTTCTCCGCGCCGCGCTTCGCGGCGGCCGCCATGAAGCGGATCGGCTGCCCGGTATCCGTCGACTCGATCAGCGCGATTTCGTCGGCGCGTGCCTCGATCGCGTCCGCGATCCGGTGCAGAAGCCTTCGGCGCTCGCCGCCCGGCATGTCGCGCCACGCCGGAAACGCACGGGCGGCCGCGGCCGCGGCAAGATCGATGTCCGCCGCGTCGCCCGCGGCGACGCGACCGAGCGTCCGCCAATCGAACGGCGCATAGGTCTCGAACGTCTCGCCGCTCACCGACGGACGCGACGCGCCGTCGATGAAGTGCCCGAGCGTGCCGTGCGCGAACCGCTCGAGGTGGCGCGCCGCTTTCTCCAGATTTTCGTTCAGCCGTTCACTCATCGCCTTCTCTGCTGCAAATCGATGGCTAACCGGAGCACGGCGCAGAGCCGCCGCACTGCCAGCCGGCCGCGCCACCCCTATTTCCGATCGTCGGCGTCCGCATCCGCCGCGCCGCGGCGGGCTTCGACGTGGCGATGCAGGTTGTTCTTCTTGAAGTTCAACACGGGGTGGAACTCCTGGATGTTGAACGAGATCGCGAGCGGCGTCTGCTCGAACAACGGCTCGAGGTGCGCCGTCAGCGCGGCGAACAGCCGCTCCCCGGCGCGCTTCTGCACGTCGAGCGGCCGACCGTGACCGATCATCGCGGTCACGTGCACGAACGCGTTCGCCGGATCGCAGTCCGCGACGCGGTAATGCTCGGCGCGATACGCACGGATCCTCAAGCCCCCGATCGGAAACACGGAAGTCTCGAGCGCCACGCGGTGCAGCTCGTCCATCAGCGAGTCGAGATCGAGCCGCTCCTCGATGTTGGCGGAATATTCGATGACCAGGTGAGGCACGCTTTCGGCCCTCCGCGCTGCGGCACTCCGTCGCCGCCCGCGAGCGGCCGCCTCGCGGGGCGAGCGCCCGGCGAGCCGGCGGGGTGAGTCCGGATGCTAGTGCCGATGCGCGAACGGCGTCAATTGCGGATACCGGAACGGGGCGGCCTGTGCCGGTCGCAGAGCCGGCTGCGAGCCGCGTGACGACGGTCCCGTCGCTGATGGGGTCGAGCGGATGCCGAGCAGGCTCGCCGCGAGCGTCTCGCCCCGGTCAGTGGTGCCGAAGATCTCTCGAACGCGACCCTTCTCCGGGAGAAGGCCGTCTCCGTCCACGTTTCGTGAATACGTGTGTCTACGCGTCGAGCTCGGGGTAACGCCGAAATATGCCCGATTCGTTGAAAGGTATCCGACGACCCGATGAGACATAGGCCTCGATCGCCGGCCGAGCGAACACCCGCTCGTGCAACGACACGAGCGCGGGGAATCTGCCGAGCACCGCCGCGCTGCGTTTCGGGAAAGCGTACATCAAGCCCGCGATGACCTGGGCGACCGACAGGTCGACGTAGGTCAGCGACGGACCGACGAGCCATCCGCTTCGGTGCGGGTTTCGCTCGAGGACGGTCGCGAAGTAGCCGAGGAACTTCGGCATCCTGTGCTCGAGAAAGTCCGCTGCGCGGCGCTTGGCTTCGGCCTTCTGCTCCTCGTAGTAGAGGCTTGCGGCGATCGGGTGGTGCGTATCGTGAATCTCGGCGACGAAGTCCGCGACCGTCAACTGAAGCTGGTGGGTCCAGAGCCTTCCGGCCTCGTCGCGCGGCGCGAGCCCGAGCCGCCCGCCGAGAAACAGCAGAATGTTCGACGTTTGACCGATCAGCCGACGGCCGGCTTTCAGGAACGGAGGCGCGAACGGCGGGCGCTCGACGTCGTCCCCTTCGAGGAAGCGCTCGAGGGCCGGCACACCGCCGCCGTCCTGCTCGGGAACGAGCGCGATATCGACGTAGTCCGCGCCCGCCTCCTCGAGCGCGAGACGCACGAACTCGCCGCGACCTTGGATTCCGGGCCAGTAGTAGAGCTCATAAACCATCGCGGACCTCCACTCCGTGCATCACCTGATCGATCGCGAGGTTCGGCAAAACGCCGACCGGATCGTCGTACGTTGCGTGCGTCTCGATGCGTCGAGCTATCGGCACCAAGGATGGTAGCAGACGCGCGCGGCATCACCGGAAGCCGTGTCGTCGGCTGAAGCGCTCGGTCTCTTGCTGTCGTGTTCATGATCGGCGCGCGGCCTGACGGCTGCCGGAGCACAAGGGGTTCCGCATCGCTCGGAGGGCTGCTGCGCTGTCCGTGAACGGCCCGGCATCCCCGCCGCTTGCACGATTGCCGGAACGGTCCTGCCGTCGTACGCTCGATCCGTCCTGGTTTCGGATCCAAGCAATGCTGCAACGAATACGCGGCTCTATTCCGCCTCTGATCACGCCGTTTCGCGACGGCGAGATCGACTACGACGCCTACGCCAGACTGATCGAGTTCCAGATCGCCCAAGGCTCGCACGGTATCCTCGTGAACGGCACGACGGCCGAGCCGTCGACGTTGACCGTCGACGAGCGCAACCGGCTCGTCTCGCTCGCGGTCGAGGTCGCCGGGGGCCGCATCCCGGTGGTCGCGGCCACCGGCTCGCAATCGCTGCGCGAGAGCGCGGAGCTGACTCAGCACGCGGTCGCCGCCGGCGCCGATGCGCTCTTGATCGTCACGCCGTACTACATCCGCCCGCCGCAGCGCGGGCTCGTGCGCTACTACGTCGAGCTCACGGCCGACATCGACACGCCTTGGATGGTCTATCACATCCCGGGTCGCACCGCGGTCAGCGTGACGCTCGATACGCTGCGCGAGCTTCGCGAGCGCTCGCCGAGCTTCGTCGGGATGAAGCACGCCGTGAACGACCTTGGCTTCGTCACGGAATGCCGCACCGCGCTCGGGACCGACTTCAAGGTCTTCGTCGGTCTCGAGGAGCTCAGTTTCCCGATGATGGCGGTGGGCGCATGCGGCCTGATGAACGCCGTCGGCAACCTGCGCCCGGCGGCACTCGCGGAGCTCTGCGACGCCGTCGATCGAGGGGATCTCGCCCGTGCGAGGGCGCTGCACGACGCGTTGCTCGAGATCAACAAGGCGGTCTTCTTCGACACGAACCCGATCCCGATCAAGTACATGATGAAGCGGCTCGGGCTGATCCCGCGGAACGAGCACCGCCTGCCGATGGCGCCTGCGACCGACGAGCTCGCGGCCAGGCTCGACGGCGTGCTCGAGCGCGCGGGTCTCCTCGATGCCCGGAGCAGCTGATGCGTCTCGTGAGCTTCACTCGGAACGGCACGGCAGGCTTCGGCATCGCCGTTGCCGACGGCATCGTCGATCTCGGCGCGCGCCTCGGCCCCCGCGCGCACTCGCTGAAGGCCCTGCTCGAGCGAAATCTCGTCGACGAGGCCGCGCAGCATGCGGGTGCAGCGGCGGACTTCGCGCTCGACGACGTCCGCTTGCTGCCGACGGTGCCCGACCCCGGCAAGATCATTTGTATCGGCATCAACTACCGGAACCGCGACCGCGAGTACGGCGACGCCGCGGAAGAGCCGAAGTACCCGAGCGTCTTCTTCCGCACGCCGGAGAGCCTCGTCGCGCACGGCGAGCCGATCTTGAAGCCGCTCGAGTCCGATCAGCTCGACTACGAAGGCGAGATCGTGCTCGTGATCGGCAAAGCCGGCCGACGCATCCCGGAAGAACGTGCGCTCGAGCACGTCGCCGGTCTCACGTTGATGAACGAAGGCTCGGTCCGCGACTGGCTGCGTCACGCGAAGTTCAACGTCACGCCGGGCAAGAACTTCGCGCGCTCCGGGAGCCTCGGACCTTGGCTCGTGACTGCGGACGAGATCGAGCGCTACGACGCGCTGCATCTGACGACACGCGTGAACGGCGAGGTGCGTCAGGACGATTCGACGGCAAACCTGATGTTCCCGTTCACGCGCCTGATCGCGTATGTCTCGACGTTCATGCCGCTCAAACCAGGGGATCTGATCGCCACCGGCACGCCCACCGGCGCCGGCGCACGTTTCGACCCGCCGAAGTTCCTGAAGCACGGCGACGTCGTCGAGGTGCACGTGCCGGAGGTCGGCACCCTTCGGAATCGCGTCGAGGACGAAAAATCGGGGTCAGACCCCTTTTTCTGAAAAATCGGGGTCAGACCCTTAAAAATCGGGGTCAGACCCTTCCCTGACGGGGTTCGCTGGAGAGGGCGGAGCCTCGATCCGAGGCGGCCCATGTCCGGAGCGGCTGACCTCGATTCCGAGCGGCTGACCCCGATTTCGGGTTACTCCTAGAACGAGGAAACGGCTCCGGGGCAAAAGGCGGGGAAAAGGGCTCTGACCCCGATATTTCCGGGCGGCGCTCGGGACGCGCTGTTGGAATGAGGCTTGCAAGCCTCCCGGCACTACGACCCGGAGAAGCCGATGGCTGACCCCAAGCAACGCGGCAAAGCCGCACAACGCGAAGCGAGCGCCGGCGCGAGGCAAGCGGACGCCGACCGAGACGACGCGTCCGACGAGCGCGAGGACGAGGAATTCTACGCCGACGTCGAGAACGCAGATCTCGATCTCGATCCCGGCGGCATCGATCTCGACACCGAGGAAGCCGAGGACATCAGCGAAGCCGCGGAGCGCCTCGCGCTCGGCGACGAGCTCGACGACGAAACGCGCGAGGAGCTCGGCGTCGACAACATCGTCGGGCCGCTCGAAGCGGGCGTCGGCGGAGGTCTCGACGAGCAGGAAGAGGCGCGTCTCGGCATCACCGACGAGGAGATCGCGGCGAAGGCCGAGGAGATCGCACGTCACGCTCGTCGGCGCTGACCGAAACTCGACGTTTCAAACACCTCCCTCGCGGCGTTTAGGCGTTGTTGCGTGTGGGCAAAGCCGCACTTGATCTGCGCCTCCGATCAGGATAACCCGTATCCGGGATGATCTGATTTCGCCAATCGTTTACCATCCGTATTGCCTTCTCCTTCGCGATGCAAGTCCCGGTATGGACGACTTCCTCAGCGACTGTCGCCATGGCCTGAGACTTTATGCACGTACGCCCGCGGCCAGCTCGATCGCCGTGATCGTGCTCGCAGTCGCCATGGCGTTCGTCGGCGCCTTCGTGTCGCTCTTCGTCGATTTGTCGTCCAGGTCGGTCCCGGGCATCGAAGACAGCGAACGCCTGGTCACGGTCTCCGAGGTCGACGGCAATGCGGCGTACAGGCTCGAGCTCGGCGTCGTGCAACGCTTCGCCCGGGAGCTCGCCTCTCTCGAGGCTCTGGTCGCCATGGGCGAATATCCGGACACGCCCGTCGGACGAGACGGCCGCACCGTGAACGTGGAGATCGCCTCACGCGGGTTCTTCGATGGAATCCGGCCGCGGCTGCTTCTCGGGAGAGGATTCGCACCTGCGGAGCACGATGCGAATGCCGCACGCGTCGCGGTGATTTCCGAGCGATACTGGCACGAACGTTACAACGGCGACAGCGCCGTGATCGGGGGCGTGATCGAGCTCTATCCCCCGCTGCGGCGGCGCGATCGGATAGACGGCCCCGCAGAATTTCGGATCGTCGGCGTCATGGCGCCCGAGATGCGCGGAGTGCTGTCTCGCGACGTCGACGTCTGGGTACCGCTCGAGCAAATCTTTCCGCACGTTTACGGCCCGGACGCCGTTTTCGATTTCCTTCCGGTTCGCGCGCTCGGCCGCCTGCGCCCGGGCATCACGACCGAAACGTTCCTTCGAGAGGTCGACGCCCGGTTTCCGGGCGAAGCTGCGAATCCCGGCGCCCGCTTCGACGCCGTCAATGACGTCGTTCGGGACATCCGTGTGTATCGCAATGCCAAACGGCAGCTCCAACTCTTCCTAGCCGGCAGCATCTTGCTCGCGCTCGTCGCCGCGGCGAACGTGAGCCTCTTTCTGCTCGCACGGGCACCCGCGCGTCGACGAGAGCTCTCGATCCGCGTGTGCATCGGAGCGCCGATGACGCGCATCGTCAGACAGCTCGCCACGGAAGCGGCGCTCCTCGTCGTCGTCTCGGCGATGCTCGGTCTGATCTTGAGCGTTTGGCTCGCCGGCCTCCTGCGCGAGATGGCGTTCTTCCGCTCCGCCGATTGGGGGGACGTCACGCTGCTCGATTGGCGGGTATTGGGCCTCCTCGGCGCCTTCTTGGTCGTCCTGGCCTTGCTCGTCTCGATCGCACCGATCCTGGGGTTGCAACGCGACCGTGAGCCGCCCTCGAGCCGCCATACTTCGGCGCGCGCAACCGCTGCGCAGCGCGTCGCCGCGACGACTCAGGTGGCGGTCGCCGGAACCTTCGCCGGAGCGGCCATTGCGTTCGTGTGGTTCCTGGCTCCCATGACGTTCGGCAATCCCGGCTACGAGGTGCGTGATCGACACCTCGTCTTGCTGTGGCACCCGATTGCCCTCGATCCCACGCTCGCACCGCGGTGGATCGCGCCGGAGGGCCAGCGTGAGATCGTCGAAGCCGTCCCGGGCGTCGAGGCCGCCACGCTCGTTACCGCCACACCTGGACTCGGATTGCCGATGCGATCGATCGTCGATCCGAGCGATCCGTCCCGCGAGCTCGTGGTCGGCCACGCCTCCGTCGATTCGAAGTTCATCGACGTGCTCGGATTACGCCTGCTCCACGGCAGAGCGCCCCGGGAGAGCGACGACAGGGTCTCGCTGGTGAACGTGGCATTCGCGCGTCGTCTCTTTCGGCGTACCGACGTCGTAGGCGAGACGCTGGTCGTTCCAGGCGACGGCGGCATCGTCACGACGATCATAGGCGTGCTCGAGGATTTGCCCTTCGGGCACCCGGCTGCGGCCGTCGAGCCCGCGATCTTCGTCCACGCACCGCCGGAGAGGGGGTCCGCGTTTCAGGTCATCGTACGAAGCTCGCTGCCGTCGACCGTGCTGTGGCAACAGTTACAGCGGCTCTACGATTCCGGCCGGCTGGAGCTCGTGCCGAGAGCCGTCACGCCGCTTTCGGAATTCCGGAATCGCCAGATCGCACCCGACAGGGCACGAGGTCTGCTGATCATCGGCACGGCCTGTCTCGTCGTGCTGATCGCGGCCCTCGGGTTCTACGGGACGCAGCGCTATCTCGTCGGCGCAGGTCAGCGGGAGTATGCGATACGGGCGTCGCTGGGCGCGGCCCCGACGGCGCTCGGTTCCCTCGTGCTTCGGCGGAGCCTCTCGATCGGCATGCCGGGCGTCGTCCTCGGCGCGCTGCTGGCATTCACGGCAGTCGCCTGGCTGCGGAATGTCTTCGTGTCGCCCGCAATTTCGCCGCTTGCCGTGACCGCAGCCGTCGTCATGGGACTGACGATGCTCATCGTCGCCGCAAGCGTCGGGCCGGCGCGTATAGCGCGCGGCACGCTGCCGGCGGAGTTACTCCGAGAGAGCTGAAGCAGGGAGGGCGACGAACGTGTCAGACATCTTTTTCGGAACAAAAAAGGTGTCTGACACGTTTTTCAGCGCGCCGCCTGCGCCTGCAGCGCGGCGAGCTTCGCCGCGACCTCGCCCGGCGATCCGGTGCGCCGCGCAAACAGGTGGTAGAACGCCGGCACGATGTAGAGCGTCAGCAGCGTCGACACGCTGACGCCCGCGAAGATCACGACGCCGAGCGTGTTCTGGCTCGCCGAGCCGGGCCCCGACGCGATGATCAGCGGGATCGCACCCACGACCGTCGAGAACGCCGTCATGATGACCGGGCGGAAACGAATCCGCGCGGCTCCCATCACGGCCTCGCTGAACTCGAGACCCTGATCGCGCAGCTGGTTGATGAACTCGACGATCAGCACGCCGTTCTTCGCCGCGATGCCGACCAGCATGATGATGCCGATCTGGCTGTAGATGTTGAGCGTCATGCCCGCCGCCCAGAGTCCGAAGAGGCCGCCGGCGACCGCGAGCGGCACGGTCACCATGATCACGAACGGATGCACGAAGCTCTCGAACTGCGCTGCCAGCACGAGGAACACGACGAAGAGCGCGACGCCGAACGTGAAGAGCAGCGACCCCGAAGCCTCCTTGAACTCGAGCGACTCTCCCGAGTAATCGAGCTGCGCGGTGATCGGCAGCTCCGTGCGCACGATGTTCTCGAGGTACTCGAGCGCCTCGCCGAGCGTATAGCCGGGCGCGAGGCTCGCGCTGATCGTGACCGAACGGAGCCTGTTGTGGCGGTTCAGCGTGCTTGGCCCGGCGATGTCCTCGAGCTTCACGAGATTCGCCAGCGGAATCAGCTGGCCGGACCGCTCCGAGCGCACGAAGATGTTCGTGAGATCCGAATATGTCGCGCGCTGCTCGGGCTTCGCCTGCAGCACGACGTCGTACTCCTCGCCGTCGACGACGTAGGTCGTGACCGCGCGCTCGCTCATCATCGTCTGCAGCGTCTGACCGATGGCGCGCTGCGAGACGCCAAGGCTCGCGGCGCGGTCGGGATCGACGCGCACGAGCACCTGCGGCTGCGTCTCCTTGAGGTTCGAGTCGATCCGGAGGAGCCCGGGATTCTGCGACGCGCGGTCGATGATGATGTCGCGCCAGCGCGCGAGCTCCTCGTACGTCGGACCGCCGAGGACGATCTGCACGGGCTGCGCGCCGCCGCCGCCACCGCCGCCTCCTCCGCCGGTGCTGCGGCGCGGGAACGCGTTGATCCGCACCTCGGGGATCGTCGACCAGCCCTCGTTGAGCTTCGCGATCAGCTCGTCGGTCGATATCGTCCGCTCGTCCCACGGGCGCAGCGTCACGTTCACGATGCCGGCCGCGTTACCCCAGCCCGGCACGGCAACGACGCCGCGCTGAATCAGGCCGTTCTCGAAGTACGGCGCCATGAACGCCTCGGCCTTCAGCCCGGCCTCGACCATCTGCTCGTAGCTTATGCCTTCCGGCGCCTGGATCTGCGCGTTGAACTGCCCCGCATCCTCTTGCGGCGCGTACTCGCGCGGAACCGATTCGACCAGGAAATACGCGCCCACACCGATCAGCACGGCCACGATGCCGGCGATCCAAGGCGCCTTCAGCGTGAATCGCAGCGTCGACTGATATTTCGCCGCGACGCGTTCGAACGTCTTGTCGAGCACATGCGACAGCCGGCCCTCCCGATTGGCCGGCTTCAGCAGCTTCGAGCACAACATCGGCGCGAGCGACAGCGCGAGAATCAGCGAGAAGATCAGCGCCGCGGCCATCGTGACCGCGAGCTCGGCGAAGATGCGCCCGATGTTGTCCTTCAGGAACGCGACCGGCGCGAACACGGAGACGAGCACCGCGGTCGACGCCATGATCGCGAACGAGACCTGCCGCGTGCCGTTGTACGCCGCAAGGAGCGGCGCCTCGCCTTCCTCGATGCGCCGGTGCGCGTTCTCGAGCACGACGATCGAGTCGTCCACGACGAGGCCGATGCAGAGCACGAGCGCGAGCAGCGTCACGAGGTTGATCGAGTAGCCGAAGGCCGCGAGCGCCGTGAACGATGCGATGAGACAGACCGGGATCGTCACGAGCGGGATCAGGCTCGCGCGCAGGTTGCCGAGGAACACGAAGATCACGAAGCCGACGAGGACCGTCGTGATCGCGATCGTCTCGTAGACCGACGCGATCGCGGCGCGGATGTACACCGAATCGTCGCCGCTCGTGATCAGCCTCATCCCTTCCGGCAGGTCGTTGTTCACGCGCTCGACCTCGGCCTTCACGGCGTCGAGCACCTCGACGGTGTTCGCGGTCGATTGCTTGACGATGCCGAAACCGGTCGTGATCGCGCCGTTCGTGCGGAACATCCGCTTCGACTCGCGGGGTCCGACCTCCACGGTCGCGACCTCGCCGAGGCGGACGAGATGGCCGTCCTCGCCCTCGAACAGCACGAGCTGGCGGAAGTCCTCCGCGGTCTGGTAATTGCGGGCGACGCGGACCTGGAAATTGAGGTCGCGCGATTCGATCCGTCCGGCGGGAAGCTCGAGATTCTCGGCACGCAGCGCGTTCTCGACGTCGACGACGGTGAGGTTCCGTGCCGCGAGCGCGTGCCGATCGAGCCAGATCCTCATCGACGGGCCGCCGGCGCCGAAGATGTTGATCTGCGAGACGCCGGGGATCGTCGCGAAGCGGTCGATGATGTACCGCTCCATGTAATCCGTCAGCTCCATCATGTCCATGCTGTCGCTCGTGAGCGTCAGCCACATGATCGGCTGCGAATCGGAATCCGCCTTCGACACGGAAGGCGGATCGGCATCGTCGGGCAATCGGCGCAGAACGCGTGACACACGGTCCCGCACGTCGTTCGCTGCCTCGTCGAGATCCCGGTCGAGCGTGAACTCGACCGTGACCTGGGCCTGACCGTCGCGGCTCGCGGAGCGGATCGTCTTCACGCCCTCGATGCCGGAAAGCTCCCCTTCGAGCACCTGCGTGATCCGCGTCTCGACGATCTCGGCCGACGCGCCGGGATAGGACGTCTGCACCTGCACGACCGGCGGCACGACGTCGGGCTGCTCGCGGATCGTCAGCTCACGGAACGAGAGCACGCCGAACGCAACGAGCACGAGGCTGATCACGGTCGCGAAGACCGGACGCTTGACCGAGATGTCAGACAGCCACATCGGTCCCTGCTCCTATCGATTCCGATTCACGCCGCACGCGTCCCGGGCCGACAGCCCACCGCCCCGGCGTCAGCTCGCGCTCGCCGACTGCTGCGGCGGGTTCGCGGTCACGTCTACGCCCTTCGACTCGTCCGAGAACCGGACGCGGCTGCCGTCACGCAGCTTGACGATGCCTTCGGAGACGACGAGATCGCCCTCCTCGAGCCCGGCCGCAACCTCGACGATGCCGTAGCGGCGTGACGCGACCTGGATCTGACGCTGCCGCGCGATCCGCTCGCCGTCGACGAGAAAGACGTACGCGCGGTCCTGAATCTGGAACACGGCGCCTTCCGGAATGACGAGCGCCCTGCGCTCGTTCGTCGTGACTGCGACCGTCAGCAGCATGCCGGGCCGCAGCGCGGCGTCCTCGTTCGGAATATGGGCTCTGACGACGGCCGCGCGGGTGACCGGATCGACTCGAGAATCGATCGTGCGGACGACGCCGTGGAATTCGCGGTCCGGATAGGTGGCGCTCCTCGCGACCACGGTCGACCCGGGCCGTATCGCGCCGAGGGCCGTCTCCGGCACGGTGAAATCGAGCTTGATCGTCGAGATGTCGTCGAGCGTCGTGATCGGCGTGTTCGGCTGCACGAGGGTCCCGGGCGATACCTGGCGAAAACCGAGCACGCCGCTGAACGGCGCGCGGATCAAGCGATCGCTCAACCGCGCGATGATGCCGTCGAGCCTCGCCTGCGCCGCCGCGGCGCGGCTTCGCGCGACATCGAGCTCGGACATCGGCGCGAGGCCGCGCTCGGCGAGATCCTCGACCCGGCGCAGCTGGGTCAACGCATCCTCGAGGTTCGCCTGGGCCTCGGCGAGCTGCGCCTCTTCCTCGGCATTCGTCAGCTGCACGAGGATCGTTCCGGCCTCGACGTAGTCGCCGTCCTCGAACTCGACGGACCTGATCGTGTCCGTGACCTTCGCGGCCAGTGTCACCGACTCGTTCGCGAGCGCGGTGCCGAGCGCTTCGATCGTCTCGCTCAACGTTTCGTAGCGAGCCGGCTCGACGGTAACGACCGGAATCTCCTGCGCGAAGGTGCGAGCACCCGCCGGCGCCGATGGCGCCGAGCCGTCGCGCGTTGCGAGATACCATCCGCCGGCCGCGACTACGAGCGCCAGCACTAGCAAGAGTAGATATTTCATTGTTTCGTCGGCGAGCGCGGCCAGGCAGGGCCGACCATTATGCCATGGGTCACGAGATTCATTTTGGCGCGGCGGGACGCGGGAAACCCCTCATTTTTTCTTAAGGATCGCAGCCGCGTGATGGCGTCACGGCCGCATGGTTTGAGGTCCCGCAGGACGTTACCATAGCTCCGATGAGACTCATTGCGACCCGCCTGACGCCCGCGTTCGACGCGATCGTATCGATCAAGGCGCGCATTCCAGAAGATGCGATGAGTGCCGGACTGCTCGGTACGGAACGCGCCGGACACGGCGTGCGCATCCGCGACGACGGACTGATCGCGACGATCGGCTATATCGTGAACGAGGCCGAGACGATCTGGATCGGGTCCCGTGACGGCACGATCGTGCCCGGCGTCGCGATCGGCTACGACTTCGAGAGCGGCTTCGGGCTCGTGCGGCCGACGCTGCCCCTCCCGGGTCCGGCGATCGAGATCGGCTCCGCGGCATCGCTTTCGGTCGGCGACGACGTGCTCGTCGTCGGCAGCGACGCACACGACGACGGGCTCGCCGCGGAGGTCGTCGCGAAGCGCGAATTCGCGGGCCGGTGGGAGTACCTGCTCGACGAGGCCGTGTTCACGGCGCCCCCGCACGAGAACTGGTCGGGCGCGGCGTTGCTCGACACGCGCGGACGCCTCTGCGGCGTCGGCTCACTCGCGGTGCAGAACTTCGAGATCGACGACACGCCGATGACCGTCAACATGTTCGTGCCGATCGAGCTTTTGATGCCGATCGTCGACGATCTTTGCGAACAGGGCCGCCGCAAGTCGCCGGCACGCCCTTGGCTCGGGCTCTTGATCGACGACTCGCAGGATCGGCTGATGGTCGTGGGCGTCTACCGCAATTGCCCCGGCGACAAGGCCGGATTGAGGCCCGGCGACCTGATCGTCGGTATCGACGGCACGCCGGTCGACGATCTCGCGGCGCTGCTCCGACGCGTCTGGCGGCTCGGCAGCGCGGGCACGGACGTGCCGCTCAGCGTCGTCCGCAACGGTGAGGAATTCGAGACGGTCGTCCGGTCGGCCGACCGTGCGCTGTTTCAGCGCAAGGGCACGATGCAGTGACGAAAGAAGCGCGGTGCATTCGCGCCGCGCTTCCGTCGAGCGGCCGCCCGCTACGAGCGTGTAGCGCCCCCGGCGGCCTGGGCTTCGCCCGTTATCGGTCGGGCGCCCGGTAGGTGCTGTGACACCCGCCGCAGGTCTGCTGCAGAGGCCGGACGAGATCCCGTGCGGCCTGAAGCCCGCCGTTCTGCGCGGCGTTCGCGACCGCCTGCGCCGCCTGCTGGAAATCCCGCGCGCGTGCCTCGAAGTCGCTCCAGTTCTGCCAGATCTCCGGCATCGCGCGGCTGCCGTCCGGGATCCCTTCGGGCATGAAGCCTTCGGTCGTCATGCCGGCCAGCGCCGCAAGATCGGCCGCGGCCTTCTTGAAGACTTCGTCGTCTGCCGGGATGTCGCCCCGCGCCATGTCGCCGACCGTCAGCATCTTGGCCGCTACGAGCGTCATCACCGCATCGCGGAACAGGAACGCACGTCCCTCCGGGGTATCCGCAAGAGCATCACGGTCGACGCCGCCGCCCCCGCATCCGGCGACGAGGACCATGCCGAGCGCGGCCGTGGCGGCCAGGACTCTGCTGCAGGATTTTTTCATCTCGGACCTTCCGATGTCTGCCACCAAATAGCGGTGCAGGATATACAAAGCGCCGAAGCAGTAGCAAGCCGACGCAGGATCACGACGCCAGAGGCTTCAGCGCCTCGTCGATGACGAAGAGATCCGTGAGCAGCGCGCGCAGATGGATCGACGCATTCAGGTTGTCGACGAGCTGCGAGCTGATATCGGGTCGGCTCAGCACGAGCCGAATCGCGGCGCGTGCCGCGAGCGCATCGCGGTCGAGCGCGTCGAAGAACGGCGCCCCGATCGTCGCCGCGTCGTGAGGGTCGCTCGCGGCGACGCTGCGCACGACGTCGCCGAGGCCGTCTAACGCCTGCTGCATCGCGTCGAGCTGCTCGCGAACGCGGCTGCCGGCGCCGGGACCTTTGTCGGTAGGCCGGCCCTGCGCGGCATATGCGAGCAGGAACTCGTATCCAGACTCGATCGCATCGATGCGTGCGCGCAGATCTTCGCGCGGCTCGTTCGTCGTGCTCATTCGCTGACCCTCCAGCGCTCGGGATCGTGGTGACGCTCGTACTCCTCGCGCGTGATCCAGCCGCGGATCATCGAGCGCGTGAAGAGCAGCTTCTCTGGACGCAACGCGAAATAGACGTGCGCGATGATCATCGTCACGAGCAAGAGCGCCGCGAGACCATGCAGCACGTAGATCACCCCCCACGTCGAATCCGCGAGCCAGTACGGGTTCCTTCGCCACCACGGTGTATCCATCCGGACCATCATCAGCCCGCCCGTCACCGCTGCCGTCAGCAGCACGAGCGCGAAGAGATGGTGGATCAGCTTCTGCGCGAGGGAGTACTTGCCGGGCTTCGGCGGCGGCTCGCCGGTAAGACGCAGGTTGAAGCGCGCGATGGCGAGCAAGTCGCGGATATCGCGGGCGCCGATCCACATCGAGCGCAGGCTTTGCGCGAACGGCGCACGCACGACATGGAAGAGAATCGCGGCGATCAGCACCAGGCCCGCGATCCAGTGCGGTGTGACCCACGCGAACTGCACGCCGAACGTCGGCAGGAACGCGGTCGCGAGCAGCACGAGCACGGTCGCGGCCGTGATCCAATGGAACAGACGGTCGATCAGGGCGTGACGTTCGATCCGCGAAGACGCCCGCTCCGGGGCGCCGGCTGTCGTTGTCGAATTCAACGCGATCAGTCTCGAGGGCTGTGGATACTGGGAAGGGACTCGATCGCCGGCACGCTATCGCTTCGGCGCAAAGAGCCACCGATAGAGCGCGTGCACGCATACGAACGCGATGCCGGCGGCGAGAAACACCCAGAAGAGATCGAGCGAGATACCCTGGAGCACCTCGCGGCCGTAAACGTCGCGGCTGATCCGCAGGATCTCCATGGCATCACGCGTCGCGTATGGCCCGCATCACGAGGTTCTGCAAGAGCGGAATCTTGAA
>CAZKNH010000073.1:0-20214 GCA_964553875.1 uncultured Gammaproteobacteria bacterium
GCGAGCTCCGGAAGCACCGGTTTCAAATACAGGACGAGCAGGCGAAAGAGATTCAGCCCCTCGGTGCAGACGCCGAGCACGGCTTCGCGGTTCGCTTCGTCCTTCGCCGCGATCCATGGCTTCTCCGCGTCGATGTACTGGTTCGCTCGGTCCGCGAGCGCCATGATGCGGCGCATCGCGCGCGCATAGTTGCGCGCCTCGAAGTCGGCAGCGATCGCGTCGGCCTCGGCCGCGAACTCGGCGAAGAGCTCGGGCTCGGGGAGCTCCGCCGCGAGACGGCCGCCGCCGAGCCGGTGCACGAAGCCCGCGCAGCGGCTCGCGATGTTCACGACCTTGCCGACGAGGTCCGAGTTCACCTTCGCGATGAAGTCGGCAAAGTTCAGGTCGATGTCGTCGACGTTCGGCGCGAGCTTCGACGCGAAGTAGTAGCGGAGATAATCCGGGTCGACGTGCTTCGCGAACGTCGCGGCATTGATGAACGTGCCGCGGCTCTTCGACATCTTCTGCCCGTCGACGGTGAGGAAGCCGTGCACGAAGACGCCGCTCGGCCGGCGGTAGCCCGAGCCGTGCAGCACGGCCGGCCAGAACAGCGTGTGGAAGTACACGATGTCCTTGCCGATGAAGTGATAGAGCTCGGCGTCGCTGTCCGGCCCCCAGTACTCGTCGAAGTCGAGCCCCTCGCGCCGGCACAGGTTGAGGAAGCTCGCCATGTAGCCGATCGGCGCGTCGAACCAGACATAGAAATACTTGCCCGGCTCGCCGGGGATCTCGAAACCGAAGTAGGGCGCGTCGCGCGAGATGTCCCAGTCCTTGAGCCCTGCCGCGAACCATTCGTCGAGCTTGTGGACCATGACCTCGTCGACGCGGCCCGGGACCCACTCCCGCAGGGACCGCTCGAAGTCGCCGAGCTTGAAGAACAGGTGCTCGGAGGACTTCACGGTCGGCCGCGTGCCGGAGACGACCGAGACCGGGTCGATCAGATCCATCGGCGAGTACGTCGCGCCGCAGCGTTCGCACGAGTCGCCGTATTGATCCTCCTTGCCGCAGACGGGGCACGTGCCGCGCACGTAGCGGTCCGGCAGGAACATCTGCCGTACCTCGTCGTAAGCCTGCTCGATCGTGCGGCGGCGGATGTGTCCCGCTGCGTCGAGCCGCCGGTAGATCTCACGCGTGAGCTCGGCGTTCTCCTCTGCGTGCGTCGTGATGTAGTTGTCGACGCTGATCCGGAACGTGTCGAAGTCGCGCCGGTGCTCGGCGCTGACGTGCTCGATCAGCGCTTCCGGCGAAACGCCCTCGCGCTCGGCGCGGAGCATCGTAGGCGTGCCGTGGGCGTCGCTTGCGCAGACGTAGTAGCACGTGTGTCCGCGCATCCGCTGGAAACGCACCCAGACGTCGGTCTGCACATATTCGACGATATGCCCGATGTGCAACGAATCGTTCGCGTACGGCAGGGCGCTGGTCACGAGGATCTTGCGCTTACGAGTCACTTCTCGGGAGCTCCGACGGCGGGACGTTCAATTATGACATTTGGCCCGAAAATCGTGTCAGACCGGAAATCGGGGTCAGACCCCTTTTCCAGGGAAATCGGGGTCAGACCCCTTTTGTTCGGGAGCTTGTTCCCATGGCGAAAACTGTTCAGCGGAAATGGCGCTGGAAACGGGTCGACTGGGTTCAGAGCCCGGGTCCGAAACCTTGCTTCCCCCGGGAAGCGGCGTCAGGCACCTCTCCGAGCCGTGCGAGCCGCGATGGCCTCAGCGAGCGGCGCACGCCAATTGGCGGCGACGCCCGCAGAAAGGCTTCGACCCGAGCTCGCTCGAATGGGAAAAGGGGCCGACGCGGGCTTGCGGCGATCCCGGGTAGCGGGCTCTGACCGCAATTCCACGACAGGCTCTGACCCCAATTCCCTCCGATTTCCGGAAATAGGGCTCTGACCCCATTTTTCGGCGGATCAGCCGAGGGCGCGGTCCAGCGCGTCGCTCAGGCGGCCGACCGTGCCGTCGACGTCCGCGAGCTTGTCGAGGCCGAACAGGCCGATGCGAAACGCGCGGTAATCGTCGGGCTCGCCGCACATCAGCGGGACGCCGGTCGCGACCTGCGCGCCCGCCCGCGCGAAGCGCGGCACGATGTCCGGAACGTCGGTGTAGGAGACGACGACGCACGGCGCCTCGAAGCCCGGACCGGCGACGCTCGGGAAGCCGCGCTCGGCGAGCAGCGCGCGCACGCGGCGGCCGAGCTCGATCTGTCGCTCGCGCGCCCGCTCGAAGCCGAAATCGCGCGTCTCGTTCATGACGTCGCGCAGGCGCCGCAGGCCGTCCGTCGGCATCGTCGCGTGATAGGCGTGCGCGCCGCTCTCGTAGGTCTCCATGATCTCGAGCCACTTGCGCAGGTCGAGCGCGAAGCTCGTGGTCTTCGTCTGCTCGATCCGCTCCCGCGCGGCGTCGCCGAGCATCACGAGCCCGGCGCCCGGCGTGCCGGACCAGCCCTTCTGCGGCGCGCTGATCAGCACGTCGACGCCGATCCCGCGCATGTCGACCCACAGCGTGCCCGACGCGATGCAGTCGAGCACGAAGAGGCCTCCGACGTCGTGCACGGCCGACGCGACGCGGGCCAGGTAGTCGTCCGGCAGCACGATGCCGGAGGCCGTCTCGACGTGCGGTGCGAAGACGACATCGGGCCGCTCGCTACGGATACGCGCCTCGACCTCGTCGATCGGCGCCGGCACGAACGGCGCGTGCCGCGCGTCCGCGGTCCGTCGCGCCGTCATCACGATGGCTTCGCTCGGGATCGCGCCCGCTTCGAAAATCTGCGTCCAGCGGTAGCTGAACCACCCGTTCCGCAGCACCAGGCAGCGTTTGCCGGTCGCGAACTGACGCGCGACCGATTCCATGCCGTAGGTGCCGCCGCCCGGCACGATCGCGACCGAGCGCGCGCCATACACCTCTTTCAGCGTCGCGGACAGATCGCGCATCACGGTCTGGAAGGCCGCGGACATGTGGTTCAGCGAGCGGTCCGTGTAGACGACCGAAAACTCGAGGAGTCCCCCCGGGTCGACCGGGGAGCGGGTTGTCGATGTCATGGAATCTCCCGATATGCCGCCGGAAGGCGTATAGCATACACGGCTATCCCGCGTTTGCCCGGGCGAGAGCTTAGGGGGGGCGATGGACGTGCTGATCAACATCGATGTCGACGATCTCACCCGCGCGGAGCGGTTCTACTGCGCGGCCTTCGGCCTGTCGCCTGGCAGGCGCTTCGGCGAGTTCGGCGTCGAGCTCCTCGGGGCTGCCGCGCCGATCTACCTGCTCGCGAAGGCTTCGGGCACCCGGGCAACGGAGGCGGCGCACGACACGAGACGCTACGACCGGCATTGGACGCCCGTGCATCTCGACTTCGTCGTCGACGACATCGAGGCCGCGGCCCACGACGCGGTCGCGGCAGGCGCGGTGCTGGAAGCACCGATCGTGACGCGCGAGTGGGGCAAGCTCGCGCGGCTCGCGGACCCGTTCGGCAACGGGTTCTGTCTCGTCGAGTTCAGCGAGAAAGGCTACGACGCGATCGCATCGTCCGGACCGTAGCGTCCGGCGCCGCGGTGCTCGGCTGCGGCACGTCGTCGTCACGCGCCTCGGCAGCGACGCGGCGTACGCTCGATGCGCGTACGCGCCCGCACGCGAGGCTCAGGCGATGTCCTTGACTTGCTCGAACTTGCTCTTGTCGAAGGCCTGCAGGTAAGCCTCCTGGCCCGAAATGAGGCCGGCGTCGAGCAGGCGCTTGAGCGAGGAGTCCATCGTGCACATGCCTTCCGCGGCGCTCGACTGCATCACGTTCTCGAGCTGCTCGAGCTTGCCCTGACGGATCAGGTTCGCGACCGCCGGCGTGTTGATCAGGATCTCGAGCGCGGCGACGCGGCCGCTGCCGTCCTTCTTCCGGACGAGCTGCTGCGAGATCACGCCGCGCAGCGACGTCGACAGCATGTTCCGCACGTGATCCTGCTTGTCCGCAGGAAAGATGTTCACGACGCGGTCGATCGTCGCCGCCGCGCCGTTCGTGTGCAGCGTCCCCATGACGAGGATGCCCATCTCGGCGGCGGTCATCGCGATGCTCATCGTCTCGAGGTCGCGGAGCTCGCCGACGAGAATCGCGTCCGGATCCTCGCGCAACGCCGAGTGGAGGGCCGCCGAGAAAGACGGCGTATGGACGCCGACCTCGCGCTGGCTGATCAGGCACATCTTGCGCTGATGCACGAACTCTATAGGGTCCTCGATCGTGATGATGTGGCCCTTCAGCCGGCTGTTGATCGCGTCGACGATCGCGGCGAGCGTCGTCGACTTGCCCGAGCCGGTCTTGCCGGTCACGAGGATCAGACCGCGCGTCGCGTGACCCAAGCTCCGCACGGATTCGGGCATTCCGAGCTCTTCGAGCGTCAACGCCGTGGACGGGATCCCTCGGAAGACGGCGCCGATGCCGTTCAGGTGCCGGAAGACGTTCACGCGGAAGCGGGCGACGTCTGGGATCGTGTAGGCGAAATCCGCGGCGTCGTGCCTCTCGAACTGCTCGAGGGCCGTGCGGCTCATCAGCCGCCCGAGCTCGGCGCGCAGCTCCTCGTTGTCGAGCTTCTGGTTCTGCACCGTGATGAGCTCTCCGTGCACCCTCATCCGCGGCGGGTCTCCCGCGACGAGATGAAGATCCGAGCCCTTGCGCAAGTGCATGCTGCGCAGCAGATCGTCGATCAAGGACATCCAGCGGCCTCCGCTACCCGATCTTCGTCGTGGGGGAGAGGACCGTCGTGTCGGTGACGAAGCGCTCGAACTTCTTGCGGTCGGTCGCGTAGCGATACGCGTCGTCGGCGTCGATCTCGCGCTTCGCGATCGCGTCGAGCAGCGCCTGGTCCATCAGCTGCATGCCGAGATCGCGTCCCGTCTGGAGCTGCGCCGGGATCTGATGCGTCTGGTCCGTCATGATCAGCTTCGCGATCGCGCGAGTCATGATCATGATCTCGACGATGGCACGCCGTCCGCGGCCGTCAGGCGTCTTGACGAGATTCTGCGTGATGACGGCGTGCAAGCTGTGCGCGAGGAAGCTCTTCGTCTGCTCGCGCTGATCGGTCGGCAGCGCGTCGATGATGCGGTCGACGGATTTGACCGCGCTCGTCGTATGCAGCGTGCCGAGCACGAGGTGGCCCGTCTCCGCAGCCGTCATCGCCATGCTGATCGTCTCGCCGTCGCGCAGCTCGCCGACGAGGATCACGTCGGGATCTTCGCGCAGCGCCGCGCGGACCCCGTCCGCGAAGCTGTGGATGTGCGTGCCGAGCTCGCGCTGGATGATCTGCGAGCGCTTGCTCTGGTGCACGAACTCGATCGGATCCTCGAGGCTGATGATGTTGAGGCTACGCGTCGTGTTCAGGTAATCGATCATCGCCGCGAGCGTCGTCGACTTGCCGGTGCCGGTCGACCCGGTGACGAGGACCATGCCCTGATGCAGGTCGCAGAAGCGCGTGACGACGGGCGGCAGGTTCAGGCTCTCGAGCGTCGGAATCTGCGTCGGGATGCTCCGGAACGTCGCGCCTATCCCTGTCGCTTTGCGGAAGAGGTTCACGCGGAAACGGCCGCCGTCGGAGCTCACGTACGAGAAATCGAGGTCGTGACCCGCGCGAAAGCGTTCCCGCTGCGACTCGGTCAGGATTTCGTCGACGTAACCCTCGAGCTCGGCCTCGCCGAGATTGCGAAACTTGATCGGCATCAGGTCGCCGTGGAGTCGCAGCATCGGCGGAACGCCGACCGCGAGGTGCACGTCGGAGCATCCCTGAGCCAGACCGAGCTTGAGGAAGGCGTCGATGCGCGCCATGCCGGACGGCTCAGCGCAGCCTGCTGCCGACGATGGCGAGCGCGTTGCGCAGCTCCTCCATCGACGCGTAGCGCTTCGATTTGTCGACCGCCATCGCCTTCGCGACGATCTCGGCGAGGTCTGCCGGGACGTTCGGGTTCACCTGCGTCAGCGGCTGCGCCTTGCCTTGCACGTGCTGGTACATCACGGACATGTGATCGCCGCGAGTGTAGGGCGGGGTGCCGGCGAGCATCTCGTAGAGAATGACGCCGAGGCTGTAGATGTCCGCCCGCTCGTCGACCTTCTTGCCGAGGATCTGCTCGGGCGCCATGTACTTCGGCGAGCCGATCACGTAGCCGGTCTTCGTGAGCTGCGTATCGCCGCTCTTCGCGGCGGCCGCGACGCCGAAATCGACGATCTTGAGGAGCCCCTCGTCGTTGATCAGGATGTTCGCGGGCTTCAGATCGCGATGAATGATCCCCTGCTGGTGCGCGTGCATCATGCCGAGGCAGATGTCCATCGCGTAGCGCACCGCCTTCTTCGGGTTCATCGGCTTCTCGTTCGCGATCTCGGTGCTCAGCGTATGCGACGGGAAGTATTCCATCGAGATCGCGTAGCCGCCGGCGACGTACAGGAAGTCGTAGATCCGGATGACGTTCTTGTGCGTGATGCGGCGCGAGTAGCGCAGCTCGTGCACGAAGCGCTTCATCATTTCCTCGTCCGACGCGACGTTCGGATTGAGGAACTTGAGGATCAGACGCTCTTCGACGACCGTGTCCTCGACGAGCACGACGGTGCCGAACGCACCCTTGCCGATCTTCTGTATGAAGCGATAACGGCCTTCGATCAGGTCGCCGGGTTGCAGCGTGTTGACGTCGAATGTGCTCGGCCCCTTCGGCGCGACATCCGCGCCCTCGACGAGCAGCGTGCGCGCGGCCGTCGTCTCGGCCGGGCCGGCCGGTGCGGAAGGGGCGGGGGCGGACCTCGAGACCGGCCTCGGGTGCGGCGTCAGCGACCCGAGCGTTCCGGTGGCGGCGAACTGGCCGCTCTGCGGCAGCCGGCTCTCGATGCGCTGCAACGCCCGCGTCGCCGCGCGGGCGATCGACTCGTCCGTCGTTGCCGCGGTTTGCTGCAGGAAGTCGCGAATCTTCGTCACATGCTGGTCGCCCACGAGCTCGCCGACGGCCTCGATCGCGGCAATCTTGATCTCGCGCTCGGGCCGCCGCAGGAACGGCAGCACGTGGCCGAGCGACTTCTCGTCGCCGAGCTTGCCGATCGCCCGCAGCGCGACCGGCACCGAGCGGTTGTTCCGCGCGAGCATCTTGACGAGCGCCGGTAACGCCTTCGGATCGCCGATCTCGGCGAGCGCGTCCGCGGCACGCTCGCTGACCCACCAGTCCTCGTCGTCGATGGCCGAGATCAAATGGTCGATCGCGCGTTTGTCCTTGCACGTGTGCAGGATCTCGATCGCGGCGCGGCGGAGGTTCTCGTCCTTGTCGTTGACGAGCGCGAGCACCGCGTCGACGACGCGCGGCCCGCCGATTCGGGCGAGCGCATCGGAGGCACGGGAGCGGACCCACCAGTCCTCGTCGCCGACCGCCTCGAGCAGGTACTTCACACTGTCCGTGGTGCCGATCTCGTTCAGCACCTCGACCGCGGCACGGCGCGAGAACTCGTTCTCGGACTTGAGCGCCGGCAACAGGTACTTCACCGTCTCCGGATCGTTGATCTTCACGAGCACGTCGACGGCCTTGTTCATGACGCCGATGTCCGGGTCGACGAGCAGCGAAGCGACGATCTCGGTGTCGAAGGCCCTGCCGAGCTTCGATGCGGCGTCGAGCGCGGCTTCCCGGACGAGCTTGTTCGAGTCGCGCAGCGCGTCCTGGACGACGCGATGGACCTCGGGCCGATCGAAACGCGTGATGATGTTGATGAGGTGCATCTTCACGACGGGGTCCTTGCCGTCCATCCGCTCGACCAGGTCCGGCAGGAGGTCCTCGGTCGCGATGTCGTCGATCAGCTTGAAGACCGCCGCTTTCTCGTTCGGCTGCAGGTAGTAGATCTGATTCAGCAGCTGACGAACGCTCAGCCGGTCCTTGTGGGCCGTCAGCACCTCGATCAGCGCGGGCTTGGAATAATCGTCCTCGCCGAGCAGGTCCACCAGGCGGTTCACGTTGTAGCGCGTGCTCGCCGACAGCGCGGCGACCGTGCCCTGTACCGTGCGCGTGTCCGAATCCGCGAGCCCGCGGACGACGACGTTCAACGTCTTGTCGGTAACCAGAGAGGTCAGAATCTCGACGTACTCGACCATCTGCCGACGGTCGGCGCAGGCAATGGCGTCGAGAATCTTCGGGATGGCGGGCGTGCCGAGCTTGCCGAGCTTTTCGAACGCCTTCCTGGCGGCGGGCGAGCTCGGGTCGGCGGCGTCCTGGATCTGTGAGATCAGCCTATCCGCTTGGAATGCGACGATGAAATTCATTCAGACCTGGAACAGCCAACCAGGGCCAACCTTTTTATCGCTTGATTATCCCCGCGAAACGACCCGCATCCGTCGTCCCCGCGGCCCTCGGCTCCCGGGACCCGACATAACGGATTACGGGACTCCCCGAATTATGCCACACGGTCTTCTCGTAAATGTAACGCGGATCACAGGTTTGCCGCCTTCGGCGCACGGCGGCAACGAACGGTTCGGCGTGCAGCATTAGGTTACAATCGAGGCTCGGACGGCGGGGCAAGATCATGGACGACGCGGCGGAGCAACGACTGAAGGCGCACCTCGAGCAATTCGTGCTGCCGGAGACCGGCCGGCCGCTCGGCTCGCGGGGCAGCCGTGTCGAGGTTCGGCGCGCGGAGAACGGCTTCGCGGTCTCCGTCCGCGTCGGTTTTCCGGTCGCACGCGGCCGGGACGCGCTCGCGGCGGCCGTCGCCGAGCATTGCCGCGGGGTCGTCGACGGACCGGTGACCGTCGACGTCGACTGGGCCGTCGAGACCCACAGCGTGCAGCACGGCCTGAAGCCGATTCCGGGCGTGAAAAACGTGATCGCCGTCTCATCGGGCAAGGGCGGCGTCGGCAAATCGACGGTGGCCGTGAACGTCGCGCTCGCGCTCGCGCTGGAGGGCGCCGAGGTCGGGCTCCTCGATGCGGACATCTACGGGCCGAGCCAGCCGCGCATGCTGGGGCTCACGGGCCGCAGGCCCGAATCGACGGACGGCAAGACGCTCGAGCCGCTCACGGCGCACGGCATCAAGGCGATGTCGATCGGCTTTCTCGTCGACGAGCGTCAGCCGATGGCGTGGCGAGGTCCGATGGTCACGTCGGCGCTCAATCAGCTGCTCACGCAGACGAACTGGCGCGGCGTCGATTACCTGATCGTCGACATGCCGCCCGGCACGGGCGACATTCAGCTCACGCTCGCGCAGCGCGTGCCCGTGAGCGGCGCGGTGATCGTGACGACGCCGCAGGACATCGCGCTCGCGGATGCCCGGAAGGGCATCGAGATGTTCCAGAAGGTCAGCGTGCCGGTGCTCGGCATCGTCGAGAACATGAGCCTTTACATCTGCTCGCGCTGCGGCCACGAGGAGGCGATCTTCGGCGAGCTCGGCGGCGAGCGCCTGGCGGCCGAGTACGGGGTGCCCCTCCTCGGCACGTTGCCGCTCGAGCGGCGCATCCGCGAGGAGACGGACGGCGGCCGTCCGACCGTCGTCGCCGATCCGGACGGCGCCGCCGGCAAGCGGTTCCGCGCGGTGGCGCTTCGCGCTGCCGGCGAGCTCGCGGCGAGCGGCAAGGATTACAGCCGGCTGTTCCCGAAGATCACGGTCGAGGACGACTGATCCGCGGCAGACGTCCGTGCCCGTCGTCGGCCGCAGTTCCCGCGGGATTCATCACGCTTTCGGCAGCGTGACGCCGCGCTGACCCATGTACTTGCCGCCGCGGTCGCGGTACGAGACCTCGCAGAGCTCGTCGGACTCGAAGAACAGCATCTGGGCCACGCCCTCGTTCGCGTAGATCTTCGCCGGCAACGGCGTCGTATTCGAGAACTCGAGCGTCACGTGCCCCTCCCACTCCGGCTCGAGCGGCGTGACGTTGCAGATGATCCCGCATCGAGCGTACGTCGACTTCCCGAGACACACCGTGAGAATGTTGCGCGGAATGCGGAAGTATTCGACGGTGCGTGCGAGGGCGAACGAGTTCGGCGGGATGATGCAAACGTCCCCTCTGAAATCGACGAAGGAACGCTCGTCGAACTGTTTCGGGTCGACGATCGTCGTGTTGATGTTCGTGAAGATCTTGAACTCGTCCGCGCAGCGCACGTCGTAGCCGTAGCTCGATACGCCGTACGACACGACTTTCCGGTCGCCGAGCATGCGCACCTGCGCGGGCTCGAACGGCTCGATCATGCCGTGCTCGAGTGCCATCCGCTTGATCCAGCGGTCGGACTTGATCGTCATCGAATGTCTTGCTCGTTGTCAGTTCGTATCGGGGAGCCCCTGCACGGATTCGAGCAGGAGCGTCGTCAGAATCTCGTCGTCCCGGTGCTGCTCGATCTTGACCGGCAGATGATCGAGCTCCGGCGCGAGCCAGATGATCGTATGGCGCGATGAGCCTTCGCGGCGCTGCACGACCTTGATCGTGTCATGCGTGCCCGCAGGCGTCACCAGCGTCTCTCGTCCCGCGATCTCGTAGCTGTAGGACTTGACCGACGCGTCGTCGATCAACGCATGGGAAGTGGGCTCGGTCATGCGGCCGAGCTCGAGCATCAGCACGAGCTGCAGCGTCGCCCGGTCGTGCACGCCGGGCTCGAGCGGCAAATCGACGCGTCCGTCTTTCGCCGTGACGCGTGCGACGCCGGCCGTCCAATCGAACTCGATCGCGACGTTGTCCTCGCCCTTGCGCGTGCCGTCCTCGAGCCTGAACTCGAGCGGACGCGGCTTGCCGTCGTGGAGATCGAACACGCTCTCCTCGATCAGCGGGCGTGACCGCACGAGCCGCGCGAGGCCGCGCGCGTGCGTCGCGGAGCGGAACCGATAGCGGTCGCCGTCGCGGACGAGCGACTGGATGCTGTTGCCGACGTCGCGGCCCTTGTACTCGACGTTGTACGTTGCGGTGTACGTCGGAATCGGCTCCTCTGCGTGGGCCGGGCCGGCGGCAATCACGGCGCAAGCGGCCGCGCCTATCGCCTCGACGATCCGCTGCACTATCGGCTTCGCTGCGCTCATGATTCCTCCTCCACGACGACAGGGGCCACGAGGCGCTCGCCGTCGAGCATGACTTCGCCGCCCGCGAGCTGCAGCCGGCCGGTGACCAGCCAGTCCGTCGCGCGCGGCAGGATGACGTGCTCGCCGCGATGCACGCGCTCGACGAGCGTCTCGACCGAATCGCGCGAATGCACCGGCATTCTGTACTGGATCACCGCGGGTCCCGCATCGAGCTCTTCCGTGACGAAGTGTACGGTCGCGCCGTGCTCCCGATCACCTGCCTCGAGCGCGCGGCGATGCGTATCGAGCCCGCGGTGCCGCGGCAGCAGGGACGGGTGGATGTTGAGCATCCGGCCCTCGAACCGGCGCACGAAGCGAGGCCCCAAGACGCGCATGAACCCGGCGAGCACGACGGCCGCCGGCGAGTACGTGTCGATCGTCTCCGCGAGCGCGTGCTCGTACGCGTCGCGGTCGGGAAACTCCTTTCTGCCGAGAAAGATCGCGTCGATGCCGGCGCGGCGTGCGCGGTCGAGACCGCGTGCATCCCGGCGATCGCTGATCGCAGCGGCGATCCGCGCGTTCAGGCGTCCGTCGCGCGCCGAGTCGATCAGCGCCTGGAGATTCGTGCCCTCGCCGGAGATCAGGACGACGACGGCGGGGAGCGTGCCGGGCGTGCTCAATTAATCTCGACCCGTCCGGCCCCGTCGGCGACGACCTCGCCGATCGCCCAGGCCTCTTCGCCGGCTTCGCGGAGGTGGCGCAGGGCCGCTTCAGCGTCCGGCGCTGCGACGATCACCACCATGCCGATGCCGCAGTTGAACGTGCGATGGAGCTCGTCCGGTGCGACGCCGCGCCGCTCGAGCCAGTCGAAGACCGGCGAGCGCGTCCACCGCGACGCGTCGAGACGCACGCCCAGCCCCTCGGGCAGCACCCGCGGGATGTTCTCGATCAGGCCGCCGCCCGTGATGTGGGCGAGGCCCTTGATCTCGACGCGCTCGCGGAGCGCGAGCACGGAGCGCACGTAGATTCGCGTCGGCGTCAACAGCGCTTCGAGCAGCGTCCGATCGCCGCACGGCGCGCCTGCGTCGTCGGGGTGCCGCTCGAGCACGCGGCGGATCAGCGAGAATCCGTTCGAATGCGCACCGGACGATGCGAGCCCGATCACGACGTCCCCCGCACGGATTCCGCTGCCGTCGATGATCCGCTCGCGCTCGACGATGCCGACACAGAATCCCGCGAGATCGTACTCGCCGGCCTTGTGCATGCCCGGGTGCTCGGCCGTCTCGCCGCCGAGGAGCGCGGCGCCTGCGAGCTCGCAGCCGCGCGCGATGCCCGCGATCACGCGCTCCGCGACGTCGACGTCGAGCCGGGGCGTCACGAAGTAATCGAGGAAAAACAGCGGCTCCGCACCCTGCACGACGACGTCGTTCGCGCACATCGCGACGAGATCGATGCCGACGCCGTCGTGCGCGTCGTTCTCGATCGCGAGCTTGAGCTTCGTGCCGACGCCGTCCGTTCCGGCGACGAGCACGGGCTCGCGGTAGCCTTCCGGCACGCGGAACAGTCCGCCGAAGCCGCCGAGCCCGCCGATGACCTCGGGACGCAGTGTCCTTTTCACCGGGGCCTTGATTCGCTCGACGAGCAGATTACCCGCGTCGATATCGACGCCTGCGTCCTTGTACGTGAAGCTGGGATCGGCCGGCATGCTGGCGGTCCGTGGGCTTGAGGCGTGGGCCGGTATAATAAGCGACCCGCCCGGGGGGCGACAGGGCCGAGCCGAATGAAGGGAAGGAGCGTTTCGTCGCGTTCGATGCGCAAGGAACGAGCGCGCTGCCGGACGGCGTCAGTGGCTGTTCTCGCGGTGGCGGCACTATTGGTCGGCGCGCTCGCGGTCACACCCGCGCGCGCGGTCGTGTTTCCCGACCTGTACTCGTTGACCGTCACGCCCGAAGCGGGCGCGGCCGACATGCGCTCCGCGGCGATCCGACTCGCGATGCGCCGGCTCCTCACGCGCATCACAGGCGTGCGCGATCCGGATGCGGACCCGGAGCTCGCGCGACTGATCGCGAACGCCTCGTCGTACGTTTCGTTCGACGGCATGGTCGACCGGGGCCGCTTCAGGGTCGAGTTCTATGCGAATCAGATCGACCAGGCGCTCGAGTCGCTCGGCAAGCCCGTCTGGGGGCCCGAGCGTCCGTTGACGCTCTTGTGGATCGCGATCGACGCGGGCCGCGGGGAGCGCGTGCTGCTCTCCGACGCGGGTATCAGCGCCGACGGGCTCGCGGATACGGTCGGTGTCGTCGGCGTCAGTCCCGAGACGGTCGAGCTCGCTGCGGCGATACGCGCCGAGATCGAGACCGTCGCCGACGAGCGCGGTCTGCCGATCCGCTTTCCGTTGCTCGATCTCGAAGACATGGTGTCCGTAACTGCGGCCGACATCTGGGGCGGGTTCGTCGAGCAGGTCGAGGCGGCGTCCGAGCGCTACGGCGCGGACGCGGTTGTGATCGGACGCATCAACTCGGATCCGTTCGGCCGCAGCGTCCGATGGACCCTCCTTCATCGCGGCGAGGTCAGCACGTTGGGCGGCACCGACGTCGCGGATGGGCTTTACTCGCTCGAGGACCCACCGAGCTCCGTCTCGGAGCGTCTTGGCTCGGCCACCGTCCGCGACGGCGTGGGCTCGGTCGCGGACGGCGCAGGCCCCGTGGCGGACGGCACAGGCTCGGGCGGGGACGACACGGGCTTGCTCGCGGAAGAAACGGTGAGCGCGGTCGCCGACGGGCTCCATTGGGTCGCGGACCGTTTCGTGCAAGCGTACGGCTTCGTCGGCGGCGCGCGCACGGTGCGGCTCGTCGTGCGTGACGTCTCGACGCTCGACGACTACGGCCGCGTTCTGAGCTATCTCGAGGGCTTGAGCGCGCTGCAGACGATCGACGTCGAGGCGTACGAGGACGACGGCGGCTTGCTGGTTCTCCGCGCATCCGCGCGCGGCGACCTCTCGGTGATCGAGCAGATGGTCAGCCTCGGCCGCGTGCTGCGCCTCGACGAGCGAGCGTCCTCGTCCGTCGACAATACGCTCGTCCTGACGCTCGCCGGCGGATCGAGACGATGAGCCTGCGTTGGCTGCCGAACGCGATCTGCGTGATCCGCGTTCTGCTCGTCGTGCCCCTCGTCACTGCGTTGCTCGACGGTCGCTACGAGCTTGCCCTCGTGCTGCTGATCCTCGCCGGCGGCTCGGACGCGGTGGACGGTTTCCTCGCGAAGACTTTCGGCTGGCGTACGCGGCTTGGCGGGCTGCTCGATCCGGCGGCCGACAAGATTCTGATCGGCAGTGTCTTCGTGACGCTGACGTATATCGGCGCCGTGCCGCTCGCGCTCGCCGTGATCGTCGTGCTGCGCGACGTCGTGATCGTGCTCGGCTCTTTGGCGTACCACGTCCTGATCGAGCCGCTGCAAGGCCAGCCGGCCGCGATCAGCAAGTTGAATACCGCGTGCCAGCTCGCCTTCGTGCTGCTCGCGTTGACCGACGTCGCGTACGGTTGGCCCGGCTCGCTCGTGCTCGCGCCGCTCGGCGCGGCCGTCGTGTTCACGAGCATCACGAGCGGTCTCACGTACGTGCTGCGCTGGAGCCGCCGTGCGTGGCAGGCGAGCCATGCGCGAGCCTGAAGCCGGCCGGCCTGCGGCGCGAGGACCGGCTCAGCTCGCGCTGCCGCTGCGTCTCGACGACCACGCGGTATTCGGCACCTTCGTCGCCGGCCGCAATGCCGCGGCCGTCGCGCACGTGCGCACGCTCGCGAGCGACGGCGCCGGGGGGACGCTCTGGCTCTGGGGACCGCGCGGCGTCGGCAAGAGTCATCTGCTGCAGGCCGCGTGCCGCGGGGCGGACGCGGCAGGGCAGCGCGCGATGTATCTGCCGCTCGGCGCGGGCTCGGGTCTCGAGCCGGACGTGCTCGCGGGGCTCGATGCGCTCGATTTCCTCGCGCTCGACGGCCTCGATGCCGTCGCCGGACGCGGGGACTGGGAGCGGGCATTGTTCGACGTGCTGAACGAGTTTCATGCGAGGGGCAAGCGCCTCTTGCTCGCGGCGTCGAACGCGCCGGCTGCGCTCGATTTCGCGCTCGCCGACCTCGCGTCGCGCGCGGCCGGTGCGATCGTCTACCGGCTCCATCCGCTCGGCGACGACGAGCAGATCGACGCGCTCCACCTGCACGCCCGGAACAGGGGGTTCGAGCTCGAGCCCGCGGCGGCGCGTTTCCTGCAGACGCGCGTCGAGCGCGACATGTCGGCGCTCTGCGGCTGGCTCAACCGCCTCGACGCGGCTTCGCTGGCCGCGCGTCGGCGCATCACGATCCCGTTCATCCGCGATTCGCTCGCGGCCGCGGCCGGGCAGGGCGACTCAGCGTGAACAAGAGGCCAAGCTCGGCGAGCGACGCGAGGAGCGCGATCGCCGCGAACGGCGAGCCGCCGGACGTCGCGACGACCTCGACGGCCGCGGCCCCTGCATAGCCCACGAGCGCGAACGCGAGCCACAGGTACGTGTAGCGGCGCCGGCGCACGAGTCCCGGGATCGCGGCCGCGAGCGGCAGCGCGGCCGCGATCGCGAGCGCGACGCGGCCGGACAGCATCAGCTCCATCGTCATGAGCCCGACGGTAACCGCGGCGAGCAGCACGCCGTGGCAGAGCCACACGGCGACGACGAGCGTGTCCGACCTCACTTCGGGTTCCGGTCCTTCAGCCTGATCGCGAGCCGTGCGACCCGTTCGCCGAGCGCGCGGGCAAGCTCGCTCTCGTCGTTGGACAGCGTCGGATTCCACGGCGCGGCCACGTGCGACGCGCCGTACGGCGAGCCGCCGGTCTGCGTTTCGAACAGCGCCGCGCGCGTATAGGGCAGCCCGACCCAGAGCATGCCGTGGTGGACGAGCGGCAGCGCCATCGCGAGCAGCGTCGACTCCTGGCCGCCGTGCAGCGTCGACGTCGACGTGAAGACGCCGGCGGGCTTGTCGACGAGGCTGCCCGAGAGCCACAGATCGGTCGTCGAGTCGAGGAAGTGCTTGAGCGGCGCGGCCATCGTGCCGAAGCGGGTCGGGCTGCCGAGCAGGAGCGCGTCGCACTCGGTCAGGTCGCTCGCCTGGGCATAAGGCGGACCGTCGCTCGGCACCGGCGGCGCCACCGCTTCGCTCGTCGCGGACACGGGCGGCACGGTGCGCAGCCGGGCGACCGCGCCCGCCGCTTCGACGCCTCGCGCGACGTGCCGTGCGAGCGCTGCCGTGCGGCCGCCGCGCGAGTAGTAGAGGACGAGGACGGTCGTATCGGTCACTCGAAGAGTTCCAGCACGTTCTCCGGCGGGCGGCCGATTCGGGCGCGGTCGCCGACCTCGACGATCGGCCGCTCGATCAGGATCGGGTGTCGAACCATCAGCGCGATCAGGTCTTCCTCGCGTGCGTTGGTATCGAGGCCGCTCTCCTTCCACTCCTTCTCGTTCTTGCGGATCAGGTCCGCTGCGCGCATGCCGAGCTTGCGGAGCAGGGATTTCAGACGCTTCGCGTCCGGCGGTGTCTTCAGGTACTCGACGACCTCGGCCTCGATGCCGCGTTCCTCGAGCAGCGCCAGCGTCGCGCGGGACTTTGAGCAGCGCGGATTGTGGTAGATCCTCGTCGGCATGATGTACTCCTCGGTCTTCGTACGAGTCGCGGGCGATGTCGGGCGGAGTTTAGGGGAGGCGGATCAAGGCTTTCCAGCGCGAGGGCGAGGAGGGCCGTGCTATGCTTGGCGGCAGCAGTCTCCTTGGCGGAGCTGAAACGGTATTGTTCGAGCATAAGAAGAAGGCGGTTCGAGCCCCCTGGGTCCGGGCGCCAAGACGAACGGCAGCGGCGCTGGTCGCTACCCTCTCGATCACGGCGTGCGCGACGTCGCCTCCGGTGCAGGAAATGAGCGACGCGCGCGAGGCGATCGCGGCGGCGGAGCAGGCATCGGCCGACGAGCTTGCACCCGGACCGCTGAACGACGCGCGGCGTTTCCTCGAGACGGCCGAGCAGCTCTTGAGGGACGAGGCGTACGGCGCGGCGCGTATCAACGCGATCCGCGCGCGAAATCGTGCCGTGCAAGCGCTCGAAGCGAGCCAGCAAGCGGCCGAGCGGGCTTCCGAGGATTGATCGCGATGCCTGTGAAGGCGGTCCGCTACCTCGTCAGCGGCAAGGTGCAGGGCGTCTATTTTCGCGGCTCGACGCGGCAGCAGGCGCTGCGCCTCGGGCTCAGGGGCTGGGCGTGCAACCTGCCCGACGGGCGGGTCGAGGTCGTCGCCGCCGGGGACGCTGCGCGGCTGTCCGAGCTTGCCGAGTGGCTCTGGGAAGGCCCGCCGGCGGCCGTCGTGCGCGAGGTGACGATCGAGGAGTGGACCGACGAAGTCGCAGACGACGCGTTCGAGATCCGCTGAGCGACGTCAGAAGCGGTACCACTTCCTGTTGAGACGCTGAACGACGCGATCCGCGTACCACGTCTGGCCGACGCTGCCGTTGTAGCGGGCGAGACCGCGGACGAGATCGAACCGCTCCATCTCGAGGTAGTACTTCAGGATCCAGCAGCCGATCAGGATGTTCGTATCGATCTTGAACAGGACGTTCTTGTCCTGGTAGCCGAGCTCTTCCTCGAGCTCCTTTACCCAGAACGGCATCACCTGCATCAGCCCGAGCGCACCGGCCGACGAGATCGCGAAGCGATCGAAGTTGCTTTCGACGTCGATCACGGCGAGCACGAGCTCGGGCTCGAGACCAACGCGCGTCGCATGCCGATGCACGCTCTTCAGGATCTCGAGCCGTTCCTTCGGATCCGGGACCTGACGCGACAGACGATTCGACATGTCCGTGAGCCAGACCTCGGCGTCGAATCGGTCGGCGAAGCTGCTCGCGTCGGCGATCGCCTGCTTCAGGATCTCGCGAAGACGCGGGTCGGGTCCCGAGCGCGCGTCGCTGTAGCCGAGTGTCGTGGGTGACGCGGGCATCGCGGCGGGCAAGCCGGTCTGACCCGCGGCCGGCTGCGCGCCGAGCGCGACGAGCGCGACGAGCGCGATCAGGGAAGTTTGCGTCGTTTTCCCGCGGTCCATCGAAACCGATCGAGGCGCGGCCGGCGGAGCGGCGTGAAACAGGTGCCCGTCATGACCTGCGGCGTGCCTCGATGAGCTGCGCAAGCCCGTCGAGGGGCAGCATCTCGACGTCCTCCGCGCGGCGCGACTTGTACTCGCAGCGACCTTCGTCGAGCGCCCGCTCCGAGATGACGACCCGATGCGGAATGCCGATCAGGTCGGCGTCCGCGAACTTGAAGCCGGGGCGCTGCGGCCGGTCATCGAGCAGCACCTCGAATCCCGCCTGCCCGAGCTCCGTGTACACCTTCTCGGCGGCGGCGCGGACGCGCTCGGATTTGTCCATGTTGATCGGGATCACGATCACGTCGAACGGTGCCAGCGGCTCCGGCCAGATGATGCCGCGCTCATCATGGTTCTGCTCGATCGCCGCGGCTACGACGCGGGTCACACCGATGCCGTAGCAGCCCATCTGCATCGGCCGCGGCTGGCCGTCCGCATCGAGGACGGTCGCGCCCATCGCGCGGCTGTATCGGTCGCCCAGCTGGAAAATGTGACCGACCTCGATGCCGCGGGCGATCGACAGCGGTCCGCCGCCGGAAGGGCTCGGGTCGCCCGCGACCGCGTTGCGCAGGTCGGCGACCTGCGGAAGCTTCGCGTCGCGTTCCCAGTTCACGCCTCGGTAGTGATGATCGGCGCGGTTCGCGCCGCAAACGAAATCGGCGAGGAGCGCCGCGTCCTGGTCGACGTACGCCGGGATGTCGAGCCCGACGGGGCCGACGAAGCCGACGACGGAGCCGATGGCCTCGATCTCTGCGGCGCGCAGCATCGTCAGCGGCTGGGCGACTCCGGGCAGCTTCTGCGCCTTCACCGCGTTGAGCTCATGATCGCCGCGCAGCATCAGCGCGACCGCGGGCGACTCCGAGCCTTTGACGAGCAACGTCTTGAGGCACTTCTCCGGAGGCACGCCGAGGAACGCCGACAGCGCGTCGATCGAGCCGACGTTCGGCGTCTCGACGAGGCTCATCGGCTCGGTCGGAGCCGGGCGCTCGCCGACGGGCGGCGGAACCGCAACGACCTCGACGTTCGCGGCGAACCCGTCCGCGTCGCAGTACGCGATCGCGTTCTCGCCGGACGCTGCGAGCACCTGGAATTCCTCGGAGCGGCTGCCGCCGATCGCGCCCGGGTCGGCCTGCACGATCCGGTACTCGAGCTGCATCCGATCGAAGATCCGCTGATACGCCGCGCGCATCACGCGATAGCCTTCGAGCAGCGACGCGTCGTCCAAGTGGAAGGAATATGCGTCCTTCATCACGAACTCGCGCGCGCGCATCACGCCGAAGCGGGGACGGATCTCGTCACGGAACTTCGTGCCGATCTGGTAGTAGTTGACCGGCAGCTGCCGGTAGCTCTTGAGCTCGTTTCGCGCGATCTCGGTGATGACTTCCTCGTGCGTCGGGCCGAGACAGAACTCGCGCTGGTGGCGGTCTTTGAAACGGAGGAGCTCAGGGCCGTAAGCGTCCCAGCGGCCCGATTCGTGCCAGAGCTCGGCCGGCTGCACGACCGGCATGGAAACTTCGAGCGCACCCGCGCGGTCCATCTCCTCGCGGATGATCCGCTCGACCTTGTGCAGCACGCGCCGGCCGAGCGGTAGCCACGTGTAGAGGCCGGACGCGAGGCGGCGGATCAGCCCGGCTCGAAGCATCAGCTGGTGACTGACGACTTCCGCATCCGCCGGCACTTCCTTCAGGGTGTTGATCGGTAGCTGGCTAAGGTACATTGTTCGGCGGGCAGCTCGAGTGAACGGTAGAAAGAACGCCGAATTGTAGCGGCGCGGCCGTTCCGAGAGCCAGTTCGAGGCCGATCCAGGTCGACGCGGTCTTCGTCATGGCGGCATTGGGCGGCAGCAGACGGCAGACCGTGTGAAATGGGTATACGAGTGGAAGGCGAGCAGGCGGGTTTTCCTCGCAAAGGGATTTATCTGCTGCCCAACCTGTTGACGACGGGCGGGCTCTTCGCCGGCTTTTATTCGATCGTCGCGGCGATCGACGGCAATTTCACGGCCGCCGCATGGTCGATCTTCGTCGCGATGTTCCTCGACGGGCTCGACGGGCGCGTCGCGCGGA
>CAZKNH010000074.1:0-20109 GCA_964553875.1 uncultured Gammaproteobacteria bacterium
ATCGCGATCGCGAGCGGCGCGAACATCAACTTCGACCGGCTGCGGCACGTCGCCGAGCGCGCCGAGCTCGGCGAGCACCGCGAGGCCCTGATCGCCGTCGAGATCCCGGAGCGGAAAGGCGAGTTCCTGCGCTTCTGCGAAGCGCTCGGCTCGCGCAGCATCACGGAGTTCAACTACCGTTACGCGCCGTCGGAGCAGGCCCGGATCTTCGTCGGGGTCGAGCTGCAAGGCGGGCGCAGCGAGGCGCAGACGCTGATCGAGCAGCTCGCGGCGCGCGGCTACCCGGTGCTCGATCTGTCGGACAACGAGCTCGCGAAGCTGCACATTCGGCACATGATCGGCGGGTACGTGCCGACGATCACCGACGAGCTGATCTACCGGTTCGAGTTTCCGGAGCGGCCCGGCGCGCTGCTCAAGTTCCTGAAGGCGATCGGCGACCGATGGAACATCAGCATGTTCCATTACCGCAATCACGGCTCCGACTACGGCCGGGTGCTCGCCGGCGTGCAGGTTCCCGCCGCCGAGCGGGCCGAATTCGCTGCGCATCTCGCGACGCTCGGCTACGCGCACTGCGACGAGACGCAGAACCCGGCCTATCGCCTCTTCCTCGGGAACGGCCGCGCGTTGCGCGACGAGACGTGAGCGCAGGAGCCCGTCGGGTCCCTGTGCCTACAACGACTCGATGTGCCTGATCTTCAACGGCTGAGTGAGCCGGTAGAAGCGATGGAGCTCCTCCCGCATCGCGTCAGGGAGTGACCCGTCCTCGAGCCCCGGCGCGAGCTTCAGGCAGTACTTTCCGGCATACCGGTTCGCCAAGCGGTAGCGCTCGAACTCGTCGGCCGAAAGCCTCCGGTCGAAGCGCGGCAGATCGAACAGCCACTGGTGCAGCCCCGCGGGCATGCGCTCGCGCTGACGCCCGAGCAGCACGGCCGTCGCGATGAATTTGTCGACCTCGGCCTGAAGCTCCATCTCGAGCAGGCGCACCGGCTTCTCGAGCGTCGCGTTCCACGCGTAATACGCGAAGTGACTCACACCCTCGAGCACCGTCCAGAAGTCGGCGAGGTTGCTCTCGTCGAGCCGATCGAGCGGGTTCCGAGCGGATAGCCGCTCGACGACGGCCGCCTCGAGATAGAGCGTGACCTCGGCCTGCCCGTCCCGTTCCGCGATCAGGAGCTTCTCCTCGATGCTGCGCCCGTCCGCGTCGAGCAGCGCGACGATCCGCGGATCGGTGACGACGAAGTCCTCGATGTCGTAGGGGACATCGAGACGGTAGATGTCGGTGAGGAGCGCTTGAAACTTGCCGAGCACGACGAGCCGTTATGCGGTTCTCAGTCCCTAGGAATCGCCGGCGGCAAAGCGCGCGGCGTCAGTGCCGTCTCATGCTGTCGAGCGTCCGATTCGGCTCGATGCCGAGCCGGCGAAGCGTACGCTCGGCGCGCTTGCTGCCGGTCTTCAGCCACACGTCATAGAGACGCAGGATGTCGATGTCATCGTTCCCCCGCGCCTCGTCCCGCACCTCGGTCAGCACGTCGACGAAGTCCTGGAACTTCGATGCAAGCTCGGCGAAGACGGCCGTGAAGATCTGACCTCGCACGCTGCCGCGCACGCGTTCGGACAGCGAGCTGTACGCCGACCCGCCCATCCGCACGTAGTAATCGACGTCGACCTGCCGGCGTGCGAGGCTCTCGCCGAAGAACCCGGCGATGAACAGGGAGATGTCTCCGATCCGCTGCAGCGCGAAGTTGCGCTCTTCGGCCGTACGGGCTTCCGCCGCCTCGGCGAGGATCAGCGCGAGCGGCTTCAACGTGCGTGTTTCTTCCGAGCCTTCGTACAGCACTTCCGAGCGCGCGAACAGCGTCAGCAGGTTTACGACGTAGTACGCGGTGTGATCGTCGGCCGAAAGGCCCTGCCGGCTCATTGCGCTCGATACGGAGCTACGAAAGAACTCCTCGAGGCTCGCGACCGGCTTCACCTTCGTATCGCGCGTCGTTTCCATCTCATTCCTCGCCCGCTTCGACGATTCGGCGCACCGGTGCGCGGAACGTTTCCTGTCGAGCAGGGGCGCGCTCGTCCCGAGTATAGGAAGGCACGCCGGACTACCCGCATGAAGCGCTTCACGTTTCGGAGCGCCGCACGCATTGGCAGCTGGAACCGATGCCTGCTACTCGTGTCCCAAGCATTGGTTCTCGCGGCCGTTGTATCCTTACGTCACACTACTACAGCATATTAGAATGAATTTCGACCCGCGGCGTTCCATGTCGGAAGGCGTACGAACGGGCGGCTCGCGGACGAACGGTTCGGTCCCGCCACCTTGACACTCGAAATCGCGCTCGTTCTCGGCATCGTCGCTGCAGCCCTCGCGCTGCTGATCGGCTCGAGGATCCGCATGGACGTCATCGCGCTGCTCGTATTGAGCAGCCTCGTGGTGACCGGGCTCATCACACCGCCCGAGGCCGTAGCGGGTTTCTCGAACGGCGCCGTCATCGCCACGTGGGCGATGTTCATCCTGAGCAACGGGATGACCCGCGCCGGCATCTCGAACATGATCGGCTATACGGTCCTGCGCCTCGCCGGAAGGCAGGAAGTGCGCATGATCGTCCTGATCATGCTGACCGCCGGGACGCTCTCGTTCTTCATGAACAACATCGGCGTCGCGGCGCTGATGCTGCCGGTCGTCGTCGATGTCGCGAGGCGCACGCGGATCCCGGCGTCGCGGCTCTTGATTCCGCTCACCTACGGCACTCTCCTCGGCGGCCTCACGACGCTCGTCGGCACGCCTGCGAACCTGCTCGTGCACGACGCGCTCGTCAACGCCGGATTCGAAGGCTTCGGCGTCTTCGATTTCGTGCCGCTCGGCGGTTCGCTGGTCGTCGCGGGCGTGCTTTTCGTCGCGCTCATCGGCCGCCACATGCTGCCGCGCCGCAAGCTCGAGGACGAGACGCAGCGGCGCAGCCAGAGGAACCTGCGTCAGCAGTACGGTCTGCAGGCGCGTAATTTCGAGATGCGCGTCGCGCACGATTCGATCCTCGTCGGCAAGACCCTCGCGGAAAGCCGCATCGGCTCCGCGGGTCTGATCGTGCTCGCGCTCGAGCGCCGCGGCCGCACGGAGCTGATGCCTTCACGGCAGACGGTGCTTCAGGGCGGCGACAAGCTCTACGTGCAGGGACGCCTCGACCGCTTCCGCGAGTTCCAGCGCTGGAGCGAGCTCGTGATCGAGCGCGAGGCGCCGGTGCTGCAGGGCCTGATGGCGGGCCAGGTCGCGTTCGTCGAGGCGACGATCCAGGAGGGCTCAGCGCTCGTCGGCTCGACGCTGTCTCACTCTGACTTCCGCAAGCGTTACGGCGCCAACGTGCTCGCGATCCGGCGCGGCGATCTCGTGCGGCGCGTGAACCTGACGCAGGTGCCGCTCAGAGCCGGCGACGTGCTGCTGCTCCAGGCGAGCCTCGAGGCGGCGCCGGAGCTCGAGCGCTCCGCCGACTTCGCTGCGACGCGGCGAGTCGGCGAACCCGAGCTGCGGGGCATTTATCGGCTGCAGGAACGCATCTTCGTCGTTCGCGTGCCGCGCGACTCGACGCTCGCCGGCAGCACGCTCGCGCGGAGCCGCTTCGCGGACGCGTTCGACTTTCGTCTGCTCGCGCTCTTTCGCGAAGGCGAGCTCAAGATCATGCCGGAGGCCGATCTGCCGCTCAAAGGCGGTGATCTGCTGCTGATCCAGGGCCGCGAGGAAGATCTCGACGTCCTGCGCGGACTGCAGGAGCTCGAGATCGAGCGCGACAGCCAGCCGGCGTACAACGTTCTCGAGTCCGACCGGCTCGGCGTCGTCGAGGCGACGCTCGACCCTCGCTCGCGGTTCGTCGGCCAGCGCGTCGCCGACCTCGCGTTCCGCGACAAGTACGGGCTCGAGCTCGCCGCGATCTGGCGCAAGGGCGAAGCGATCCGCACCGACCTCGAGGAGCAGACGATCGAGCTCGGCGATGCGCTGCTCTTGATCGGTCCGCGCGAGAAGCTGCAGCTCCTCGAGCGGGATCCCGACTTTCTCCTGCTGACCGCGCTCGGGCCGCGGCCGGTCGACACGAGCAAAGCGCCGGTCGCCGCCGCGATCATGCTCGGCGTCGTGCTCGCGGCGCTTCTCGGCTGGCTGCCGATCTACATGGCGGCGTTGGTCGGCGCGACGCTGACCGTGCTGACCGGCTGCCTCACGATGGAGGAGGCGTACCGCGCAATCGACTGGCGGGCGATCTTTCTGATCGCCGGCATGCTGCCGCTTGCCACGGCGATGGAGGAAACGGGCGCCGCTCGCTTCCTCGCCGAGCAGACGATGGCCCTGCTCGGCTCGCTCGGGCCGTGGTGGGTCATCGGCGGCCTCTACGTCGTGACCGCCGCCGCGAACCTCGTGATCCCCGCGGCCGCGCTCGTCGTGCTGATGTCGCCGATCGTGCTGACCGCGAGCAGCGAGCTCGGCGTCGCCCCGGAGACGGCGATGATGGCGATCGCGATGGCCGCCTCGGCAAGCTTCTCGTCGCCGATCTCGCATCCGGCGCATGTGCTCGTGATGGGTCCCGGCGGCTACAAGTTCACCGACTACCTGAAGGTCGGGTTGCCGCTGACGCTCGTCTGCTTCGTGACGGCGATGCTGCTGCTCCCGGTGTTCTGGCCGCTCGAGCCGACGTCGTGACGCGGGCTTTGTGATGCGTCTTCCGCGGCCGCCAACGACGCCCTCCACGCGTCGATCATCCGCCCGCAGTGCGCGCGTATCCGCATATCCCAATGCCGCCGGCGCAGCGGCGCCGCGCCTTTGAGCTCGTAGCTCGTCGTGAGCTGCAGCCGTGAGCCGGCCTCGATCGGCTCGAGCCGCCAGCGGAGCTTGAGCTCGACACGGCACGGCGAGTCGTCGAGCGTCTCGTGCAGCGTGATCGAAACCGGACGAATGCACTCGACGATGCGCCCGGTGCGCAGGACGCTGCCGCGCTGCTGCGCGTAGCGCATGCCGACGGGCGGCCGGTCCGGCGGGCCGAGCACGGCCTCCGGATTCCACCGGCCTCGCGCGACGACGGCGACGAGCGCCGCGAAGGCTTCGGCGATCGGGCGTTCGGATCGGGCCTCGTGTTGCTGGCGCGGCATCGACTCCTCCATGAGCCGCCGAGGAACGATGGGGCTGCGCCCGCGACGTCGCGGACGGCGGCGATGGCTCGGCGTACGCCTACTTCAACCGGCGGCCGCCCCCTCGGCAATGCGCCAAACGACAGCGAGTGCGCAGAAACGCGTCGAGCCGCCGATCACGGCAGCAGAACGGTCGAGCCGGTCGTCCGCCGCCCTTCGAGCTGGCGGTGCGCATCCGCGACGCGCTCGAGCGGATAGGTCTGCCCGATCTCGACGCGCACGTCGCCGCGCTCGATCCGCGCGAAGAGCTGCCGGCAGCCCTCCTCGAGCTCCGCTCGCTCGCGAATGAAGTCGAAGAGCGACGGCCGCGTCACGTACAACGAGCCGCGCTTCGCGAGCTCGAGCGGCGAGAACGGCTCGACCGGCCCGGAAGAGTTCCCGAACGTGACCATCACGCCGTGCGGACGCAGGCAGTCGAGCGACTGGAAGAACGTCTCGCGGCCGATCGAATCGTAGACGACCGGCACACCCTTGCCGTCGGTCAGGGCCCTGACACGCGCGACGATGTCGTCGTCCGCGAGCAGCACGACGTCGCAACCGTGCGCTTCCGCGACCGCACGCTTCGACTCGCTGCCCACGATGCCGATCACGCGTGCGCCGAGGCTTTTCGCCCACTGCGCGACCAGCAAGCCGACGCCGCCGGCGGCCGCGTACAGCAGGATCGTATCCCCTGCGCGGACGCGGTAGCTGCGGTGCAGCAGGTACCACGCCGTGAGCCCCTTCAACATCACGGCCGCCGCGGTCCTGTCGTCGATCGCGTCGGGCAGCGGCACGAGCCACTTCGCGTCGATGAGACGCTCCTCGGAATAGGCGTCGAGCGGCGGCGGGCTCGCATACGCGACGCGCTGCCCCGGCACGAGGCCGGTGACCCCTGCGCCGACCGCGGTGATCACGCCGGCCGCCTCGCCGCCGAGACCGCTCGGCAGCGATATCGGATAGAGGCCCTTGCGGTAGTACGTGTCGATCATGTTGAGACCGATCGCGGTGTGGCGCACGCGGACTTCGTCCGCGCCCGGCTCGTCCACGTCGACTTCGCGGAGCTTCAACACCTCCGGTCCGCCGAACTCGTCGATACGTACGGCTCTTGGCATGCGTCTCCTTCTCGACAACCGTGCTTGGACTGTGCGGCCCGCGTGCGTCGCGCGGCACGACCGATCGAGCACGAGCGTACACCTTCGCGCTCGGTGTTTTCGAGGGCCGACGCCGTCGATCTGCGGGGGCATGCTCGCGCCGCCGCACGTGGCGTCCGGCGTTCGAGCTCGATACGGGTAGAATCGACGGGCGCGACTCACCGGCAAGGAGCGATGAGCGAACACCTATTGATCGTCGGCGGCGGCCAGGCGGCCGTCCAGGCCGTCCACACGCTGCGGCAAAACGGCTTCACGGGGCGGATCTCGCTCGTCTGCGGCGAGCGCTACGCGCCGTATCAGCGCCCGCCGCTGTCGAAGAAATATCTCGCGGGCGAAATGCCGCGCGAACGGCTCGCGCTGAGGCCCGAGCAGTGGTACCGCGAGCGCGCCGTCGACCTCGTGATCGGCGCGCGGGCCGTCGAGCTCGACGCGACAATGGGCCGCGTGCGCCTCGACGACGGCCGAGTCGTTCAATACGACGCGCTGCTGCTCGCGACGGGCAGCCGCCCGCGAAAGCTCCGCGTGCCCGGTGCGGAGCTCTCCGGCATTCATTACCTGCGCACCATCGACGACGTCGACGCGTTCGCGCCGCACCTCGTCCCGTCATGCCGGCTCGTGCTCGTCGGTGCCGGATACATCGGCCTCGAGGTCGCGGCCGTCGCGGCGAGCCGGGGCGTCGACGTGACCGTGCTCGAGGCCCGTGACCGCGTCATGAGCCGCGTCGTCGGGCCCGACGTCTCGCGCTTCTACGATCGCTGTCACGCGAGCGCCGGCGTGAAGATCCGCTACGGCGCGACGGTGTCGGCGTTCTCGGGCGGGGCGTCCGTCGAAGCCGTCGAGACCGCTGACGGCGAGCGTTTCCCGTGCGATCTCGCGATCGTAGGCATCGGCGTCGAGCCGAACGTCGAGCTCGCCGAATCCGCGGGGCTGCCCTGCGAGAACGGCATCGTCGTCGACGAGCGCGCGAGAACGGAGGACCCGCGGATCGTGGCCGCCGGCGATTGCACGAGCCATCCGCATCCGCTCGCGGCGGGCCGCGTGCGGCTCGAGTCGGTGCAGAACGCGATCGAGCAGGCGAAGGCCGCGGCCGCGAATTTCGCAGGCGAGCCGCACGCCTACACCGAGGTGCCGTGGTTCTGGTCCGATCAGTACGACCTGAAGCTCCAGATCGCGGGCCTTGCGCACGGCTACGACACGCACGTGCTCCGCGGCGACCCGGACGGCAAGAGCTTCGCCGTGTACTACCTGCGGGACGGTCGGCTGATCGCGGTCGAAGCCGTGAACGCGCCGCGGGACTTCCTGTTTGCGAAGAAGGCGATCGCGGCGGGGCTTACGGTCGGCGCTGATCGCCTTGCCGACGAAACGCTCGATTTGAACTCGCTGCTGCCGGGCTCCTAGCGGCGTCGCTCGATCGGCGTGACGCGCGCCGGCGCCGAGAGCCGAGACGAATCCCGGCGTCGGGTCACCGAACCGACCGCCACCGCGACGGCGCGCGGATCATCGGCCGCTTGCGTCGCTCGCGAGGCTCTCGCCGCGCGCGGCCTGGGCGCCCTCGCCGTCGGCCGCCGCGTCGTCGGCGGCTCCGTCCTCACGCGTCGGCGTCACCACGTCGAGCGCGAGGTAGAGCTCGGCCGATGCCCGCTCGAGTCCTGAGCCGCGCTTGAACCGCTCCACCTCGTAGCGCTCGAGCGCACGTCCGACGCGGTCGGCGAAGCCGCCGCTCGCGCCGACGACGCGCGCGGTCCCGTTGATCTCCGGCCCCTCGATCGGGGCATACGTGCGCCGGCCTTGCCATTCGCGGCCGAGAAGCTCGACCGCGACGAAAGTGTCCTTCGCGATCGTCGAGACGTTCGTTTCCGCGACCACGAAGAATGCGCCCTCGCCGGGCACGGAAACGAGCCAGTGGTCGTTCGCGAGCACACCGGTCGTCAGCAGGTCGGTGCGCTTCGACGGCGACGTGATCCGGCTCGCGACCGCGTGCGGCCCGCCTTCCTCGTCGCGCAGCACGAGCGTTGCGAGCGACGTCGAACGGATTGCGGACTCCCACAGCATCTCGACGTCGAAAGGTTTGCGCTCGATCGGAAGGCTGCCAGCATGCGTGAGCACGAGCGCATCGTCCGGCAGCGCGTAGCGCATCGTGCGGTCGAAGCCGACGAGGCTCGGGTTTCCGGACGCGATCAGCGGATTGAAGAGGAGAAACGCGCCGCCGAGGATCGCGCCGACGATGCATCCGGCGATCATCATCCACACGTATTTCATCGTACGACTCGCCTCACCCGGTTACGAAGGACACGGTGCTGAGCTCGATCGTGCCCTTGAGCTCCCCGGAATCGCCGACGCCGGTGACCGTCCACGTCTCGCGGTAGCGGCCTTCGATCCCGTTGAACTCGCCGCTGCCGCCGACGATCCGGCCGCTGTCGCCCCGCGTCACATCGACCGTCGTGCTACCGCTCCATGCGCTGCCGGACGCGCGCCCGGCAGCGGCGAGCGCCGCGTCGATGGCTCCGGCCGGCTCTCCGTCCGCCTCGAGCAGCAGCGCGCCGCGGCTCGGGATCACGAGAAGCCATGCGGAAGACGCCTGCCCGCCGGGCTGGGACCAGTGCCGCGCGGCGACGCCGATCACGTTGCCTTCGCGGTCGCGGACCTTGAACTGCTCGACGAGGAGCGGCGCGCCGTCCAGCGGTTCGGGCAGGACGGCGCCGGGCGGAAATGCGTCACCGCGCAATCCGACGGCCGCGCCGCCCTGGGCGGAAAGCCGGTCCGCCGGCAGGCGGATCACGAATGTCTCGGCTCGGCCGCCGTTCGCGACGACGCTCGTATGCGAGGGGAGCCGCGGCGGGTTCACCCAGGGGACGTACTTCGCCGCGGCCAGGATTCCGGCGAGGCCCAGCAGCACGCCGACGATGAATGCCGTTCTCACTGTCGTCCTCGAGCGTGAAAGCCGACAGTATCGTCGGCACCCCGCATGACGGCGGTTAAACGACTCACAATTTTCCGCCGCAACCCAGACATCTACGCCCCGGGAGGCTCGATGGAGCGGGCCGACGCACCGGACCGGGCGGCGACGCCCAGTGCCGCCGGGCCGCCACGCCGGTGCCGGCCTCTCAGACCACGGAGAAATATCGGGCGAGGTACTCCGAGAACGGCAGCGTGTCGCTCTTCTCGAGCGCGGCCTGCTCCTCGAGCGACGCCGCCGCGAGCGCGTCGAGCTCTGCCTCGCGCGCGGCGTCGATCGGCAGCGCAAGGAAGTATTCGTGGTGCCGGTCCGCGATGCCGCGCACGTGCTCGAAGAACGACTCCCCGCTCGCGCGTAACGCGTCGAGCAGCCGACCCGACGGAGTCGCCGCCGGATCGTCGACGGCCTCGCGCTGCGCTTCGATGGCCGCGACGTATCCCTCGCCGTCCTCATCGAGCGGCTCGGCCACCTCGAGCAGGACGTCGAGCACCTCGCGCGCCCATGCCGCGAGCTCGACCCGGCCGCCATCACGCGGCAACTGAAGTCCCGGCCGTCGACCTTCGCGCGCCGCGGCCAGATCCCGCGCGTCGATCTCGCGCTGCTCGTCGGCACCGATAGGCGGGCTGTCGGCGAGCAGGCAGTACACGAGCAGCGTTTCGAGGAAGCGCAGCTGGTTCTGATTGACGCCGACCGGATCCGACGGATTGAGATCGAGCGTGCGAATCTCGACGTACTCGACGCCGCGGCGGCGCAAAGCGACCGTCGGCCGCTCGGAGTCTTTGCCCTTCGCCGGCTTCGGGCGGATCGCCGAGTAGTACTCGTTCTCGATCTGCAGGATGTACGGGTTGAGCTGTCGGTACTCCCCGTCCACCTCGACGCCGATACGCTCGTAGCTCGGCTCGACCGTCGATACGGCGCGCGCGAGGCCGGATACGTAATCGTCGAGCGAGTTGAGCGAAATGCAGAGCCGCGCCTGCGTCGAGTTGCGATACCCGATGTCGCTCATCCTGAGCGATGTCGCGTACGGCGCATACCACGTCGCCGGATCGAGCTCCGACAGCAGCGGATCCCCTTCCGGGCGGAACGACTTGCAGAATGCCGGCGACGCGCCGAAGAGATAGATCACGAGCCACGACAGGCGGCGGTAGTTGCGCGCGAGCGCCATCAGGCGTTCCGACTTGAGCCGCTCGAGCGGAACGTCGCTCGGTGCGCGCTGCCGGAGCGCCTCCCAGAACGCAGGCGGCGGCGAGTAATTGAAATGCACGCCGGCGATCGCCTGCATCGCCCGCCCGTATCGGTAGCCGAGACCGCGCCGGTACACGGTCTTCATCATGCCGAGGTTCGACGTCCCGTAATGGGCGATCGGAATCTCCTCGTTCGCATTGACGACGCACGGCATGCTCGACGGCCAGAGCCGCTCGCCGTCGAGCCGGCGGTGCACGAACGCATGCAGGTCGGTCAGGAACCCGAGCGTCTGCCAGTTCGTGGGATGAGGCGGCGTCACGAACTCGAGGAGCGCCTCCGAGTAGTCGGTCGTCAGGTACGGATGGGTCAGCGCGGAGCCGAGCGCGGCCGGGTGGGCGCGGCGCGAGAGACGCCCGTCCGGCGTGATCCGCAGGCTCTCCTTTTCGACCCCCCGCAGCCCCCGCCGAACGAGAGTGCCGATACCGGGTTCCCGCAACCAATCGAGCCGGACCTTCGTCAACGCCGTGATCCCTGTCCAATGATTCGCGGCGTTCCTCGTCGACGCCGGTGGGCCATTATAGGCTTCGGCGCCGTTCGCCAGACGAGCACGTCGGAAGCCGCTCGAACCGGCCCGCCCCGTCCGGTAGGCTGTACCGAAGCCGTTCCGGGACGAGCGGCCACCGGAGAGCACGATGACAGCAAACGCAAGACGCCGCCTCGCTCTGCTGCTCGCGGCGGCAGGCCTGCTCGCGTTCGGTACCGAGGCATCCGCGAGCGCGCTGCGGTGCGGCAACCGGGTCATCTCGCGAGGCGACCACGCGGTGAAGGTGCTGCGCTACTGCGGGAATCCCGTGGCCATCGAGTCCCGGGTCGTGCACCGTAGGGTCACGGCGTTCGGATCGTACGTCCATCCGGGGCTCGGGCTGCTCGAGGATGTCCTGGTCGAGGAATGGACGTACAACTTCGGACCCGGAAAGCTGATGCGGCAGATTCGACTCGAGAACGGCTTCGTCAGGGACGTCCGCGAGCTCGGCTACGGCTTCCGCGAGAAATGAAACGCTACCTCGCGCGGCGCGCCGACTTCGGCTACTTTCGGCGCGCGATCACGCGGGAGGTTCGTCCATGGCGACATTCAAGCGCCGCATCGGCGACAACGCGAGCGGCCCGACCACGTTCATCTCGCCGTCCACGCAGCTCGTAGGCCGGATCGTGGGCGCAGGACCTTACGTCTTCTGCGGCACCGTAGCCGGCGACTGCGACATCGACGGCTCCGTGACACTCGCGCCCGGCAGCCGCTGGACCGGGACGATCAAGGCGACCGACGTCGTCGTCTCCGGCGAGGTCGACGGCGACGTCATCGCGAGCGGCCGCGTCGAGATCTCGGGCACCGGCCGCGTGACCGGCACCCTCGTCGGCCATTCGATCGCGATCGCCGTGGGCGCCGTGATAGAAGGCGAGATCAACGTGACGAGCGGCCTCGAGCCGACGCGGTTCGAGGAAAAGCGGGGACTCTGAGCCTCAGAGCGCATCGAGCTCGGCAAGGAGCTCGCGGTCGAGCCAGCTCCCGAGCCGCAGGTTCTCGATGAACGCGCAGTGGCCGCCGGCCGGGGCGAGCGTGATCTCGAGCGCGGGGCTCCGGGCAATGCGCGCAAGATCGGCGCTCGGGATCACGGGGTCGTCGCTCGCCGCGATCAGCCGCGTCGGAACGTCGAGGGGGGCCAGCGTGTCTCCGGTCAGCGCGTAGCCGTCGAGGTATTCGCCGAGACTGCCGAATTCCGTGTAGCGCTCGACGAAGAACTCGGTCATCGCGGTCAGCGTGCGAAAACGCGTCAGGTTCCCGAAGTCGTAGAGGTGGGGGAACGCGGCAGCCTTCAAGAGCAGCGACCGCCGCCACTTGCCGAGGAAATGCCGTCTGTAGATCCAAAGACCATTGTCGAGCGCGCGCATCGTGGCATGCGGGCAGAGCACGGGACACACCGCGATCACGCGGTCGAGGTGAAGCCCGGCGCTGCGCGCCCGGGCGGCCACACGCAGCGCGAAATTGCCGCCGAGCGAGTAGCCGATCAGCACGGTCCTGGGCGCGGGATGCAGCTCGGCGATCCGCGCGACGGCGCTGACGACCTCGTCGAGCCGACACGAATGGAACAGGCCTTCGTTCAGGGCATGGGTCGCCCCGTGGTCGCGGAAATTCAGGCGGAAGACGTCGTAGCCGAGCCGATGCGCAAGCGCACCGGTGTCTAGCATGTAACGCGAGTCCGCGGATCCTTCCCACCCATGCAGCAGCACGACGAGACCTCGCGGCGCCGGCCGGCTCGGACTGTGAAATCCGAGGAGGCGCGCGTCGCCGCAATCGAGGATCTCGGGATTCGCGACGGCAAGCATCGCCCGGGCGCGTCGACGGGCGAGCCGCTCACGCAGCGGCCATCCGCCGAGAAGCGACTGCACGTGGGCATGCCGGAGCACCCGCGGCGGAGCGAAATCCGCGCGGAAGGTGTCCAAAGACGTGTCCATGATAGTAGACTACCGGCCCAGCTGCCCGCTCCGGACAATTCTTGGCTCAAGGAGAAGATTTCGGGTTCGGACCCGTGGCCGCCGAATAACTATAACAAAAACAAAGCAGCCGACCTTGATCCGAGCCCGTAACACCTCGATGCGTGTGCGCAGTCATCCTCTGACCGTCGCTGCCGTGATGGCTGCCGCGTTCGCCTGCGCGGTCGCACTCTTGCTATTGCGCATCGAGGATCGCATCGGCGAGGGAACGCTCGCCGTGTCGCTGCTCGTCATCGTCGCGGTGGCAGGCGCTGCGGCCGTCGTGCTCGCCCGGTCCGCCTCGCGGTCGTTCGTCAAGACGCTGCGCCGGGCGGAGACCGCCCTCGGCGAACGGCGCGCCGTTGCGAACCGGCTCGAGACGCTCGTCGCGTCGCTCGGGGACGCCGTTCTCGTGACCGACGCCGATGGACGGATCGAGCACGCGAACCGCGCCGCGCATTCGATGCTCGGATTCGCCGATGGCGAGCTCGCGGAGCGTCGCATCGACGACATCCTGCCCGGCGGCGGAGCGGACGAGCGCGCCCCGACGCCGCCCGGCATCCCCCGCGAAGCCGCGTTCCGCCGCGCCGACGGCTCGTCGGTCGCGGTCTCGTTCACGGTCGCTTCCGTGAGCGGGGCGGAGGAGAACGATACCGAGCGCATCGTCTACGCGTTGCAGAACATCGAGGACCGGAAACGCGTCGAGCAGCGCATCCGCAACCTCGCCCTGATCGATCCGCTGACGAAGATCGCGAACCGGATGCAGTTCCAGCATCTGCTGCAGCAGGCGATCGCCAGGGCGAAACGTTCGAACCAATACGTCGCGCTGCTCTACCTCGACGTCGATCGCTTCAAGGACATCAACGACACGTTCGGGCACGCGGTCGGGGACTCGAGCCTCGAGATCTTCTCCCGCAGGATCCAGGCGGAGCTCGACGAAGGCTCGGTCGCGGGCCGCCTCGCGGGCGACGAGTTCGCTGTCCTCGTCACGAGCTCGAAGCACATGGGCGAGTTCGTCCGCGACATGTCCGAGCTCGCGGGCCGGCTGCTCCGCGCCGTCGGCAAGCCGTTCGAGGCCCAGGGCGAAGAGGTGTTCATGACGACGAGCATCGGCATCGCGCTCTACCCTCGCGACGCCGACAATGCGATCGATCTGATTCGGAACGCCGACGCGGCGCTCTATCGCTCGAAGAAGGCAGGCGGCAACGGCTACGAGTTCTACTCGAGAGAGATGAGCACGGCGGCGGTCGAGCGGCTGATGCTGAAAAGCAAGCTGCGCCGCGCGTTCGAGCGCGACGAGCTTCGCCTGCACTATCAGCCCAAGTACAACGTGAAGACGGGACGCATCGAGGGCGCCGAAGCGCTCGTGCGCTGGGACCTGCCCGAGCGGGGCCTCGTCTACCCGTCGGATTTCATTCCGCTCGCCGAGGAAACGAACCTGATCCTGCAGGTCGGCGACTGGGTCTTGAACCGCGTCTGCGCGGACTACCGCGACTGGCAGCGCCTGCTGCCGTCGCCGTGCCGCGTATCGGTGAATCTCTCGCTTCGCCAGCTTCTCCAGCAGCGCTTCCTCGAGAGAATCCGGGACACGTTCCGCTCGCACGGCGTCTCGCCGACCTCTCTCGAGCTCGAGATCACGGAGACGACGCTGATGGAGGACACCGCGCGGACGATTCGGATCCTGAACGCGCTCTACGGCATGGGACTGCACCTCGCGATCGACGACTTCGGCACGGGCTACTCGTCGCTCAGCGCGTTGCAGCAGTTTCCGATCGATACGCTGAAGATCGACCAGTCGTTCATCCGCGACGTCGCGATCGATCGCGACGATGCGGCGATCGTCACGACGATCATCCGGATGGCGCACAGTTTGAAGCTCGACGTCGTCGCCGAAGGCGTCGAGTCCGAGGAGCAGCTCGAGTTCCTGCGCCGCCACGACTGCGATTACGTGCAAGGGCATCTCTTCGGCGACCCGGTCGACGCCGCCGCGTTCGGCGAGATGCTCGTCGCCGAGGCGGAAGGCACCGGCAAGCATCGGGCGCTCTTCGCCCGCATAGAGACGCGCAGCCGGGCAAGACGCGACACGGCGCACACGCTATAGTCGCGTGCGGCAATCAAGGCTTCGGGAGTATCGGATGATGACGTCGAGACGGCTTGCGCTCGGAGGGGCAGCACTCGCGTCGAGCCTCCTTCTCGCGACCGCAACGCTCGCCTGCGAGACGCCGTCGGTGGTCGAGGTGCCGGACGGCGCAACCGCGACGATGGAGGAGATGGTACGTGCGCGGGAAGAAATCATGGCGTACATGGAGGCGATGAGGGAGTACATCGCCTGCGTCAACGACGAGATCGAGGTCGCCGGCGACAACGCAACCGAAGAGTTCAAAGCGCTGATGATCCAGCGGCACAACGCCGCGGTCAGCGAGATGGAGACGGTCGCCGCGGCGTTCGACGAGCAGCTGCGCGCGTACCGCGCGGCGAATCCCGAGTAACGTACCTCACATCTCGCGGAAGCGCCGCCTCGATTCGAGCTTCTCGTCCGTCACGATCCGCTCGAGCACCTCGATTCGCTCCTCGAGGCGCGCAAGCAGCGCGAGGTGCCCGTCCTCGTCGTGCTGAGCGGCGCGCAGCGCCTTCATCTTGGCGCTGGTCTTCCAGACGTTGTGGAAGACTGCGAGCGCGACGATGGTTACGATCGATCCGAAGACGATGGACACGATGACAACCTCTTCGCCCATCCGACAGCCCTTTCGCACGCGGCGGCCGCGCATGTCGCGGGGCCGCCTGCCGTCATATCGACGTCAATCGCGCAGGCGCTCGAACTCGCGATCGAGCTGATAGCGCTCCGACGTCACGTACTTCTCGAGCCGCTGCAGCCGGCTCTCGAGCTCCCTGTAGCGGTGCCGCAGCGAGCCGAGCGTCGCGTGCGGCTCGGCGCGGATGCTTCGCCACACCTCCTCCTCGTGCTCGTCGAGCATCGTCCGCATCGGTCCCGACTGCTTCGGCAGGAGCAGCGCCATGACCAGGTAGCCGACGACGACGAGCGGGCCAGGGAAGAACAGCGCGCCGAGCACGACGAGCACGCGCACGATCGTCACGTCGAAGCCGAAGTAGTCGGCGAGGCCTGCGCATACTCCGAAAATCATTCCCTTCTCGGAGTTGCGGTACAAACGGTTGCCGTGCAGGTCCTTCACGTGCGGATCCTCGTGTAGGTCATGACATCCTCGATGCCGGTATGCGCCTCCGGCGGCGGCCGCGGCATGCCTCACGTCTTCTTCTTCCAGTCGGGTTGCTGAACGTCGAGGATCGTCTCGAGCGTGTTCAGGCGGCTATCGATCGACTGGCTCGCCTTCCACAGCTCTTCGAGCATCGCCTGCTCCTCTCGAGACAATCCCCGCGTCGCCTTCCACTTCGTGACATAGTGCATCACGACGATGATCGGCAGGACGACGACCATGAAGAGGGTCGTCATCGCCATTAGCCACGGTGTCATGCTCATGAGCGGAGCCGCTTAGACGTTCTCGCCGGATCCGCGCTGCTTCTCGGCTCGCCGAGACTTCAGCCTCCTGAGCTCCTGCTCGATCGCCTCGGACGCCTCGAGCTCCGAGAACTCGCGCTTCAGATCCTTCTTACCGCCGAGATCATACGCCTCGACCTGCGCCTCGAACCCTTCCATGCGCCGCTCGAACTGCTCGAACCGGACGAACGCGTCGTCGATCCGATAGTCGTGCAAGCGCTTGCGGACCTCGAGCCGCTTCGCGGCAGTCTGATGCCGGGCAAGGATCGCGTTGCGGCGCGCCTTCGCATCCGCGAGCTTCTCCTCGAGCCGGGCGATGTCCTCGTTGAGCTTCGCGAGCCCCTCGCTGATCGTCTGGTGCTCGGTCTCGAGCGAGCGCATCGACGCTTCTATGCGCGCCTTCTCGGCGAGCGCCGCCTTCGCGAGGTCGTCGCGGCCCTTGTCGATCGCGAGCTCCGCCTTGCTCTCCCAATCCTTCGCCTCGCGCTCGAGCGTGGCCAGGTTGCGGGCGAGCTCCTTCTTGTCCGCGATCGCCCGGGCCGCGGCCGAGCGCACCTCGACCAGCGTCTCCTCCATCTCCTGGATCATCAGGCGGACGATCTTCTCGGGGTCCTCCGCCTTGTCGAGGATCGCGTTGATGTTCGAGTTCACGATGTCCGAAAAGCGCGAAAAAATGCCCATCGTTTGTTCCTCATCGATACTTCTCAGTGCCGGCTTCGCGCTAGCCGCGGCCCCGGTCCGCGGTTGGCGTAAGGCACGAGGCCCGAAACCTGCCGTGGCCCCCATTGAGCAGCTTTTGTGCCAAGCCGCCGTAGCCCTCCAAGCTCTTGTTTCCACGCGAATTTTCGAGCGGGCCGACCGCCCGCGCACCGACGAGGCAGAGCGTGTCGGCTAACTGTTGGCACAGCCCGCGAACTCTTGGTGTAATTCGCGCCCATGGCCCCGTCCCGCAGCGATTCCCAGCTGATCGGCGAATCCCCGGCGTTTCTGTCGATGCTCGAGCACGTATCGCGCGCGGCGCCGCTATCGAAGCCCGTGCTCGTCGTCGGCGAACGGGGCACGGGCAAGGAGCTGATTGCGTCACGCCTGCATTATCTGTCCGAGCGCTGGGACCGGCCGCTCGTCAAGGTGAACTGCGCGGCGCTCACCGAGACCCTGCTCGAGTCCGAGCTCTTCGGCCACGAAGCGGGTGCGTTCACCGGGGCGTCGCGCACGCACATCGGCCGCTTCGAGCAGGCCGACGGCGGCACGCTCGTGCTCGACGAGCTCGGCACGATCCCGCTCAGGATGCAGGAGAAAATCCTGCGCGTGATCGAGTACGGCGAGTTTCAGCGGGTCGGCGGCACGAAGACGATCAAGACCGACGTCCGCGTCGTCGGCTCGACCAACGCCGATCTGCCGCGCCTCGCGGCAGAGGGCCGGTTCCGTGCGGACCTGATGGACCGCCTCGCGTTCGACGTGATCCACGTGCCGCCGCTGCGCGCGCGGCGCGAGGACATTCCGAAGCTCGCGTATCACTTCGCGGTCAACGTCACGAGCGAGCTGAAGCGCGATTTTTTCCCCGGCTTTGCCCCGGAGGCGGCGGCGGCGCTCGTCGAGTACGACTGGCCGGGTAACGTCCGGGAGCTCAAGAACGCGGTCGAACGGAGCGTATACCGCGCCGAGGACCCCGAGCAGCCGATCCGCAAAATCATCTTCGATCCGTTCGCGTCGCCGTTCGGGCCGCTGCGCGAGATGTGGCGGCCGGCGGAACCGGAGCAAGACTCGTCGGAGCCCGTTTCGCCCGCCGATTTACCGCGGGGTAACGGTGCCGGACGCCGGCGCGACGGCGCGGCCCGATGGCCGCTCGATTTCAGGACCGCGGTCGCCGAGTTCGAGCGCGAAACGCTCGCGGAAGCGCTCGAGCGTGCCAAGTACAAGCAGACCGTCGCCGCGCGTTTGCTCGGCCTGAGCTATCACCAGCTGCGGGGCCTGTTGAAGAAGCACGGTCTCAAGGCGGCACGCGACGACGCGGCGGGCTGAGCGGCACGGCGCTCGCGAACCGGGCGGCTCGCCGCCGCGTGCTACTATTTCGGCAGTTGCGCATTCCCGATGCGCTTCCGATTCGTACCATCATCAGCCAAGAGCTTCACGACGACCGATGAGCACTTCCACGAAGAAACCCGTCCGCGTCGCCATCACCGGTGCCGCGGGTCAGATCGGCTACCAGCTCGCGTTCCGCATCGCGTCCGGGCAGATGCTCGGCGCGGATCAGCCGGTGATCCTGCAGCTGCTCGAAATCACACCGGCGCTCGGCGCGCTCAACGGCGTCGCGATGGAGCTCGAGGACTGCGCGTTCGATGCGCTGCACGGCATCGTCGTGACCGACCAGGCCGAGACCGCGTTCCGCGATGCCGACTATGCGCTCCTCGTCGGCGCGAAGCCGAGGGGTCCGGGGATGGAGCGTAAAGACCTGCTGCTCGAGAACGCCAAGATTTTCTCTGCGCAGGGCAGAGCGCTCGACGCGGCGGCGAGCCGCGACGTCAAGGTCCTCGTCGTCGGCAACCCGGCCAACACGAATGCGCTCATCGCACGCGAGAACGCGAAGGGGCTCGACCCGCGCAACTTCACCGCGATGACGCGCCTCGATCACAACCGCGCGAAGGCGCAGCTTGCGGCGAAGACCTCTGTGCACGTGTCGGCGGTCCGCGGCGTGATCATCTGGGGCAACCATTCGGCCACGCAATTTCCGGACCTCGCGCACGCGACCGTAAACGGCCGCCCGGCGCTCGAGCAGGTCCCCGAGGCGTGGTACCGCGACGAGTTCATCCCGACGGTCCAGCAACGCGGCGCCGCGATCATCAAGGCGCGAGGCGCGTCGTCGGCCGCATCCGCCGCATCGGCCGCGATCGATCACATGCGTGACTGGGCGCTCGGCACGGGCGACGACTGGGTCAGCATGGCGGTCGCGTCGGACGGCAGCTACGGCATCGCCGAAGGGGTCGTGTTCTCGTACCCGGTGCGCTGCAGCGGCGGCCGCTACGAGATCGTGCAGGGCCTCGATCTCGACGATTTCGCACGGGAGAAGATCCGCATCACCGACAACGAGCTTCGCGAGGAGCGCGACGGGGTGACCGATCTTCTCTGATCTCCAACCGATCGGAACTCGAGAGGACGATTGTGGAAACGTTGCTCTGGTTGATTCTGCTTGTCGCCGTGCCCGTCACGCTCGCCTACCAGCGAGCGACGCTACGCACAGCCACCGTCGTCCTCGGCGTGCTGCTCGTCGCCTATCTGCTCTTCGGGGACGGCAACTGGCTCTTCAAGCTCCTGCTCATCGTCGTGTTCGCCGCGTTCGCATCGCTGAACGCCGAGGGCTTTCGCCGCGAGCACATCACGCGCCGCATCCTCGACGCGTACCGCAGGATGCTGCCGTCGATGTCGAAGACCGAGCAGGACGCGCTCGAGGCCGGCAGCGTCTGGTGGGAGGGCGAGCTCTTCTCCGGTGCGCCGGACTGGAGCCGGCTGCGGAGCCTGCCCGCCCCTCGGCTGACCGACGAGGAGCAGGCGTTCCTCGACGGGCCGACCGAGACGCTCTGCAGGATGCTCGACGACTGGCAGATCACGCACGAGCTCGCGGACATGCCGCGCGCCGT
>CAZKNH010000075.1:0-13935 GCA_964553875.1 uncultured Gammaproteobacteria bacterium
CGAGCACCTCCTGCACGTACGGCAGGCTGAACGGCCAGCCGGTCTGCGCGAGATAACGGCCGTACGCACGCAGCAGCAACGCATCGCGCCAGCCGAGCCCGGCGAACACGACGAACGCATTGAACGCATCGTTGTCGACGTCGCCGTCGAGCACGCGCGCGAATGTCTCCTCGAAGCGCTCCGCGATCGCGGCCGCGTCGACCGGTGTGCGCGACGCCGTCTCCGCGCGGAAGATCTGGATCGCGACGGCGCCGTCGTCGAGGCGCACGACGTAGTCGCGCTCCGCGAAGATCTTGAGACCCATGTTCTCGAGGATCTCCGTCGCGACGTAGAGCGGAATCGGTCTGCCGCGCGAGTACACGGCGAACTCGATGCGCGATGCGTCGTCGCCCTGACGGAGCTTGAGCTCGCGGCGGCTCGCACCGTCCGCGAGCCGTGCGACGCGATGGATGTCTTCGGCGGCCTGCTCGGCCGGCACGTCTTCCTGGTAACCCGCGGAGTAGCGGTCCGCGAAGCGATTCACGAGCGCGAGCGCCTCATTCTCCGGCAGCTTCGCAAGCAGCGCCTCACGCAGTCGATCCTGCCAGCTTCTGACCGCTTCACGGATTTCGAGCTCGAGCGCATCGAGGTCGGGCTCGAACGGCTGACGCCGGTCCGTCGTCACCGTGACGATGATGCGCGCGAGCGCCGACTCCGACAGCCATACCTCGGCCTCGACGTCGATACCGTGAAGCCCGCGCAGCAGGATCTCCTCGACGCGGTCGCGCGCGCGGCGCGTGTACTGATCCCTCGGCAGGTACACGAGGCAGCGATAGAACCGGCCGAACGGATCCCGGCGCGCGAAGAGCCGCACGCGCCTTCGCTCCTGCAACGCGAGGATGCCGTTCGTGATCCGCGTGAGATCCTCGAGCGACGCCTGGAAGAGATCGTCGCGCGGGAACGTATCGATGATGTGCTGCAGCGTCTTGCCGCGGTGGCTCTTCGGATCGACGCCTGACAGCTCGATCAGCTGCTGCACCTTGAGGCGGAGCAGCGGAATGTCCCGCGGCAGCTCGTTGTACGCCGACGACGTGAAGAGCCCGAGAAAGCGGCGCTCCGCGCACGGCTCTCCGCGCGAGTCGAAGACCTTGACGCTCACGTAGTCGAGCGGAACCGGGCGGTGCACGCGCGAGCGCGCGGTCGTCTTCGTGATCACGAGCGGGTGACGCGAGCGCGCCTCCGCGCGCGCGGCGCCTGTGAGCCGGGACGCCTCGGGCACGTGCTCGTGCTGCCGCAAGATGCCGAGGCCCGTCTCGGGCACGGGATGCAGCGTGTCGGCGTCCTTGCCGCGGCGCAGCCGGTACTCGCGATAGCCCAACAGCGTGTAGTGGTCCGCCGCGAGCCAGTCGAGGAACGCGCACGCTTCCGCGCGGAGCGCCTCCGGCGCGCCGCGGCTCTCGGCGAGCTCGCGGCTCGCTTCGGCGAGTCGCTCGAGCATCGGCTGCCAGTCCTCGACGGCGGCGCGCACGTCGGCGAGCGTCCGCTCGAGCTCGGTCTCGATCCGGCGAAGCACGTCGGGGTCCGTTTGTCTCGAGATCTCGATATGAATGAACGACTCGAGCCGAGCGCGAGCGTTGCCGTCCGCGCTCTTCGGCGGGGCGATCGACTTCAACCGGCCGCGGCCGTCGCGCTCGACGGCGAAGCGCGGATGGATCGTCACGTGCAGGGCGTGGCCCAGCCCGTCGAGCGTCATCGTCGACGAGTCGACGAGGAACGGCATGTCGTCGTTCACCATCTGCACGACGGTGTGCGGCGACGTCCAGCCGTTCTGCTCGAGCGTCGGATTGAACGCGCGCACCTTCGCCGTCTTCGCGCGGCGCGTTCCGGCCCATTCGAGGTGATCGAGCGCGGCCGCGGCGAGGAGCTTGGGATCGTCGGTCAGGTCGTCGGCTCCGACCTGCGCGTAGTAATGCTCCACGAACGTGCGCGGGTCGACGGGCAAATCGGCGCGGCGCGCGGCGGCGGCGATCGTGCGAAGTCGTTCTTGCTGGGTAACGGCTTTCATGATCGACGGTCCTGCATGACGCTTGCCGCCGCCCCGCATCATGCGCGATGCGCGGCGGCGAAATAATCGCGACTCTGCATCTCCGCGAGGCGGCTCCGCGTGCGCTCGAACTCGTAGCTCAGGCGGTTGCCGCAATACAGCGCCTCGAGCGGCGCGTCGGCGGAGAGGATCAGCTTCACGCGCCGGTCGTAGAACTCGTCGACGAGCGCGATGAAGCGCCGTGCCTGGTTCTCGAGCCGCGCATCGAACTGCGGCACGTTGGACACGAGCACGGTCTGATAAAGCTTCGAGAGCTCGATGTAGTCGTCCTGGCTCCGCGGCCCGTCGCACACGGCCGCGAAATCGAACCAGATCACGCCGTCCGACGCGCGCACGTACTCGATCGGCCGGTTCAGGATCTCGATGCGTCCCGGCGTCGCGGGCCCGTCCGGCGCCACCGTCTCGAAGAACCGCTCGAGCTCGCGCGTTGCGGCGTCGCCCGCGGGATACAGATACACGTTCGCCTTCTCGAGGAACTGCAGCCGGTAATCGTGACAGCCCTCGACGTGCACGACGTCGGTGTACTTACGGATCAGATCGATCGTCGGCACGAAGCGCTGACGCTGCAGCCCGTCGCGGTAGAGCTCGCCCGGCTCGAGATTCGACGTCGCCGCGAGCGTCACGCCCCGCGCGAAGAGCGCGGAGAAGAGATTCGCGAGGATCATCGCGTCGGCGATATCGTTGACCGCGAGCTCGTCGAAGCAGAGGATCCGCGTGCGGTCCGCGAGATCGTCCGCGACGACCTCGAGAGGATCCTCGCGGTCGCGGAGCTTCTTGAGGCCGGCGTGAACCTCGGCCATGAAGCGGTGGAAGTGGAGCCGCAGCTTGTCGTCGAACGGCAGCGACTTGTAGAAGAGGTCCATCATCAGCGTCTTGCCGCGGCCGACGCCGCCCCAGAGGTACACGCCCCGCACCGGCTCGATCGGACGCTTCAAGCCGCGAGCGACGCGCCGGCGCCAGCCTCTCGGCGGCGGTCCTGCCGCGACGAGCTCGCGGTGGAGCCGCTCGAACGCGTCGACCGCGACTCCCTGAGCGTCGTCCGGCGAGAGCTCGCCGGCGGCGACCCGGCGCCGATATTCCGCGAGCGGACCCATCAGACGCGGAGCTCGGGCCGGTCGCGAAACTCCGCGAGCGACTCGGGGTTCGCGAGCGCGTCGCGGTTCTTGACCTCGATACCATGCACGGCATCGCGGACGGCGAGCTCGGCGATCTTGCCGTTCCGCGTGCGCGGGATGTCGGTGACCTCGAGGATCTTCGCGGGGACGTGCCGCGGGCTCGCGTCGCGGCGGAGCCGTGCGCGGATCTCGTCCGAAAGCTGCGCGTCGAGCCGTCGCCCCGGCTTCAGGCGGACGAAGAGCACGATCCGCGTGTCGCCATCGAAGCGCTGGTCGACCGCGACGCATTCCGCGATGTCGTCGATCTGCTCGACGACACGGTAGATCTCGGCCGTGCCGATCCGCACGCCGCCGGGGTTCAGCACCGCGTCCGAGCGTCCGTAGATGATCATGCCGCCGCGGGGCGTGAGCTCCGCGTAGTCGCCATGACACCAGACGCCGGGGAAGCGCTCGAAGTACGCGGCGCGGAACTTGCCCTGATCCTGATCGTTCCAGAAACCGAGCGGCATCGAGGGGAAGGGCGTCGCGCATACGAGCTCGCCCTTCTGCCCGAGGACCTCTCGGCCGGTTTCGTCGAACACCTTGACGTCCATCCCTAGACCTCGACACTGCAGCTCGCCGCGGTAGACCGGCCATATCGGATTGCCGAGAGCGAAGCAGGAGATGATATCGGTCCCGCCCGAGATCGACGCGAGCTGCACGTCGTTCTTGATTGCACGATACACGTAATCGAAGCTCGACGGCGGCAGCGGCGAGCCCGTCGAGAGCACGGCGCGCAGCGCGCCGAGGCGCGTTTCGCGCGCGGGAACCGCACCGCTTTTCTCGAGCGCCTGCAGGTACTTCGCGCTCGTGCCGAACACCGCGACCGATTCGCGTTCCGCGAGCCGCCACAACGCGCTCGGCTCGGGATGAAGCGGCGAGCCGTCGTAGAGAAGGAGCGTCGCGCCCGCCGCGAGCGCCGACACGAGCCAGTGCCACATCATCCAGCCGCACGTCGTGAAGTAGAAGACGACGTCGCCCGGTTTGATGTCGCAGTGGAGCAGGTGTTCCTTCTGATGCTGCAGAAGCGTTCCGCCGGCGCCGTGCACGATGCACTTCGGCACCCCGGTCGTGCCCGATGAATAGAGAATGTAGAGCGGATGCGAGAACGGGAGCTCGCGCGGCGCGAAGCTCGCGCCGGCATGGGCTTCGACGAGGTCGTCCCAGCTCACTGCGTGCCGCACGCCGGAAAGTGCCGGTTTCGCGTCGCAGTAGCCGACGACGACGACGGCCTCGACGCTCGGCAGGCGCGCGACGATCTCTTCGAGCTTCCCGAGCACGTCGATGCGCTTTCCGGCGTAGAAGTAGCCGTCGCACGCGACGAGCACCTTCGGCTCGATCTGGGCGAAACGATCGACGACGCCCGCGACCCCGAAATCCGGCGAGCACGTCGAGAACGTCGCGCCGACACTCGCCGAGGCGAGCATCGCGACGACGGTCTCGGCGCAGTTCGGCAAGAGCGCCGCGACGCGGTCGCCCGGCGCGACGCCCAGGGCCGTAAGCCCCGCCGCGAGCGCCGCGGCTTCGCCGCGAAGCTCGACGCGCGACACGACGCGGCGCCGCCCGGTCTCGTCCGTTGCGACGAGCGCGGGCGCGTCGTGCTCGGGGCGCAGCAGGTTCCCCGCGAAGGAGAGCGTTGCGCCTTCGAACCAGCGCGCGCCGGGCATGCGGTCGCCGTCGACGAGCACGCGCGACGGGGGCGACCCGAAACGGATGCCGGCGAACTCGGCGACGGCCGGCCAGAACTCCTCGGGCCTCTCGACGCTCCAGCGATGGAGGGCCTCGTAGCCGTCGTCGTCGAGCGCGGAACGGTGGCGCTCGATGAAGCGGCGCATCTCGGTTGCGGCGATGCGCTCGTCGGAAGGGCGCCAGATCGGCTCGATGCGCTCGGTGTTCACGGTGCTTTGTAGGACCCCGTCGTCAGAACGGGGCCGGGGCGCGATGTTACAATGCGCGGCCGCCGCACGGCACGCGGCCGGCAGTTCTTTCGAGCGAGAAGTCGATGCCGAGCGATCCGGCTAATCGCCGCGACGGTTCAAACGGCGACACGAGCGACGCCCCGCGCGAGTCGATGGCGTTCGACGTCGTGATCGTCGGCGCCGGTCCCGCCGGGCTCGCCGCGGCCTGTCGGCTCGGGCAGCTCGCGGCCGAGCGCAACGTCGAGCTCGCCGTCTGCGTCGTCGAGAAGGGCGCGGAGGTGGGGGCGCACATCATCTCCGGCGCGTTGTTCGACCCGCGTCCGCTCGCGGAGCTCTTCCCGGACTGGGCCTCGCGCGGCGCGCCGGTCGAGATCCCGGTCACGAGCGACCGCGTCGCATGGCTCTTCGACGAGCGGCGGAGTCTCACGGTGCCGCAGCCGTTCGTGCCGGCGACGCTTCACAACTCGGGCCACTACGTGATCAGCCTGGGCGAGCTCTGCCGTTGGCTCGCCGGCGAGGCAGAGGCGCTCGGCGTCAACGTTCTGCCGGGCTTTGCGGCGACGGAGCCCATGTTCGACGCGGAAGGGCGGGTCCGCGGCGTCGCGACGGGCGACATGGGACGGTCGCGCAACGGCGAGCCGAAGCCGAACTTCCAGCGCGGCTATGCGCTCGAGGCGAAGTACGTGATCTTCGCCGAAGGCTGCCGCGGGCATCTTGGCCAGATCCTCGAGGGGCGCTTCGGGTTGCGCCGCGGCCGCGACCCGCAGCATTACGGGCTCGGCTTCAAGGAAATCTGGGAGGTCGATCCGGCGAAGCACGTCCCGGGAACGGTGCTGCACACGATCGGTTGGCCGCTCCCCGGAGACACCGACGGCGGCGGCTTCCTGTATCACGGGGCGCGCGGGCAGGTGTCCGTCGGGCTCGTCGTGTCGCTCGGTTATCGGAACCCGCACCTCGCGCCGTTCGCGGAGTTCCAGCGCTTCAAGCACCACCCGCTCATCGCCGACGTGCTCCGCGGCGGCCGAAGGATCGCGTACGGCGCGCGGGCCGTGAACAAGGGGGGCCTGAGCTCGCTGCCGGAGCTCGTCTTCCCCGGCGGGCTCCTCGTCGGCTGCGAGGCCGGGTTCCTGAACGGCGCGAAGATCAAAGGCACGCATACCGCGATGAAGAGCGGGCTGCTCGCGGCCGAGGCCGTCTTCGAAGCCCTCGCGGCCGGCGACCCGGGCGGCGGCGTGCTGACCTCGTACACCGAGCGCGTGCGAAGCTCGTGGATCTGGCCGGAGCTTCGTGCCGCGCGCAACTTCAGCGCGGGCTTCAGCCGCTTCGGTCGGCTCGGCGGCGCGGCGCTCGCGTTCGTCGAGCAGAACGTGCTTCGCGGCCGCGTGCCGTGGACGTTGCGGGACCGCGAGCACGATCGGCTGAAGCTGCGGCCGGCCGCGCAGGCGCCCCGAATCGACTACCCGCGCCCGGACGGCGTGCTGTCGTTCGATCGGCCGTCGTCCGTCCATCTGTCGAACGTGCGCCACGACGAGGACCAGCCGTGTCATCTGCGCCTCGCCGATCCGCGTGTGCCGATCGAGCACAACCTGCGGCGGTTCGACGAGCCCGCGCAGCGGTACTGCCCCGCAGGGGTCTACGAGGTCGTCGACGAGCCTGCAGGCCCCCGCTTCCAGATCAACGCCGCGAACTGCATCCACTGCAAGGCCTGCGACATCAAGGACCCGGTCGCGAACATCACGTGGGTGCCCCCCGAAGGAGGCAGCGGGCCGGTGTATTCGGGGATGTGACGGCTACTCGGCGGCCTCGGCCGGCCGCCCGCCGGGCGACGGTATCCGCGGCGCCGTCCGCAGACCGGCCCGACGCGTCGCGGCGGCCTCGTGGTCCAGGTCCGGTTCCCCGAGCTGCTCGAGCATCAGGGCGCGCGTCGCGCGCATCAGATCCTTCGTCGTCTGGAACGTTTCGCTCGCGACCGGCGTGCAGACGCGGACCTCGAGCGGGCCCGGCCGCGGGAGCAGCGCGCCGGAGGGGAGCTTGCGGCGAGCGCCGAGCACGACGACCGGAACGATCGGCAGCGCGCTCCGCCACGCGGCGCCGAACGCGCCCGAGTGGAACGGTTTCAGGCCGGGCCTCGCGTCGAACGTGCCCTCGGGAAACAGCGCGAGCGCCTCGCCTTGACCGGCCGATGCGACGAGGTCACGCGCCGTCTGCTGCCGGTTCCGCGCGTTCGCCCGGTCGACGAACTTCGACCCGAGCCGCTTCAGAATGAAGCCGGCGAGCGGCACCGACGCCATCTCGCGTTTGATCAGGAAGGTGAAGCGGGGCGGGAGCGCCGCGGTCAGGATCAGCCCGTCGAGATAGCTCGAATGGTTCGCGACGACGACGCAGCCGCCGTCGGGCGGCGGAGCGCCGTCGACCCGGATCGGGCTCCCGATCGAGCGGAAGAATGCACCGGCGGCCCATTTCGCGGCGCGGCGGCGGCACTCGAGATCCGGCAGCACCGCCAGCACGAGCGCGAGCGCGCTCGAATGCACGAGCAGCGAGATCCAGGCGAATACGCCGTAGGCTGCGCGGCCGACGGCGGAGACGGTTGCGGTAAGGCGCACGGTTATGTCAAAACCGCGCGTGTCGTCGGTGGCTCGGAAGGCCCAACGGATTCGGCTTTCTGTGACACGCTTCTCTTTATGTTAATGCCGGGACGGCATTTGTGACGGCGGTCACACACCGTGCGTCGCCGCGTCACCATACTCGGTCCAGCTGGAATGGATCTTGGTGCGCCCGCTCCCGCCACAATGGGCTGAATTATATCGACTCGTCCACGCATCCCAAGTGCCCGCAGGGAGAGGCGGACCTCCGGACGGTGAGCAAAAGGACAGCGAAAAGCGCCAGACGCAAGGCGAAGGAACGGCAGCGTAACCACTCGCAGATGGCCCATAACTTTTTGCATACACCGACCTCGGAGGCGCGGAGCAAGCTGCCCAAGGATCCGAAAAGGTTGATCGACCGTTTTCTCGACGCGATCTGGATGGAGCGTGGGCTGTCGGAGAACACGCTCGGCGCGTACCGGGCGGACCTTCTCGCTCTGAATCAGCGCCTCGAGAAGGCCGGCGTCGAGCTGAGCCGCGCGACGAGGGCGGACATTCTCGAGTACATCAGCTGGCGCGTTCAGTGCGGCGCGAAGCCGCGCTCGACGGCGCGGCAGCTCTCGAGCTTCCGCAGATTCTACCGGTACCTGCTTCGCGAGGGGCTGATCGCCGAGGACCCGACGTCGCAGATCGCGATGCCGAAGATCGGCCGTGCCTTGCCCCAATCGCTGACGGAGGACGAGGTGGAGGCGCTGCTCGCGGCGCCGAACGTCTCCGAGCCCCTCGGTCACCGCGATCGCGCGATGCTCGAGGTGCTGTACGCGACGGGCGTCCGGGTGTCGGAGCTGATCAACCTGAAGATGAGTCAGCTCAACCTCAACCAGGGCGTGCTGCGGATCGTCGGCAAGGGCGACCGCGAGCGGCTGATCCCGCTCGGCGACGAGGCGCAGGACTGGCTCCGCGAGTTCCTGAACGGTCCGCGCAGCGAGATCCTGCTCGAGCGCCAGACCGATTACCTGTTCCCGACGCGGCGCGGCGATCGGATGACCCGCCAGGCGTTCTGGCACATCATCAAGCGCTACGCGAAGAAGGCCGGGATCCACAAGAAGCTGTCGCCGCATACGGTGCGGCACGCGTTCGCGACCCATTTGCTGAACAACGGCGCGGACCTGCGCGTCGTGCAGCTGCTGTTGGGACACAGCGACGTCTCGACGACGCAGATCTATACGCACGTCGCCCGCGAGCGCATGAAGGAGCTGCATAGCCGCCATCATCCGCGCGGGTAGCGCGCGTGATCCAAGGTAGTGCCACGGGGGCAGCGCGTGACCGCGGAATCCTTTGCTAGAATCCGAGACGTCCGGCCGCATCTGCGCCGGAGTCAGGAGAAGCCGTGAAGACGACCTGGATCATGCTGCCTCTCGCGTTCGCCGTCTCGGCCGCTTTCGGGGACGAGGCCGCGACGCTGACGAAGGAAGAGATCGCCTCGAAGCTGAACGGGGTGACCGCAAACGACATCACGGATTCACCGATCCCGGGCCTCTATCAGGTCTCGGTCGGCTCGAACGTCGCATACGTGACGGCGGATGGCCGCTACCTGATCCAGGGCGAGGTCTACGATCTCGAGAGCCTCGAGAACGTGACCGAGGCGACGCGCGCCGCGGCCCGCGTCGAGATGCTCGGCGCCGTCGATCCGGCCGAGATGATCGTGTTCCGTGCGGACGGCGAGCCGAAGCATGTCGTCACGATCTTCACGGACATCGACTGCGGGTACTGCCGGCAATTCCACCGCGACATCGACCGTGTGAACGCGCTCGGCATCGAGGTGCGGTATCTCTTCTATCCGCGCACCGGCCCGGATACCGAGTCGTGGGCGAAGGCGGACAAGGTGTGGTGTGCCGATGACCGAAACGCGGCGCTGACGCGCGCGAAGCTCGGCGGATCGATCCCGGACAAGAAGTGCGGTGAGACGCCGGTCGCCGAGCATTACGAGCTCGGCCGTCGGGTCGGCGTGCGCGGCACGCCTGCGATGTTCGCCGAGAACGGCGAGCTGATCGGCGGCTATCTGCCTCCGGATCAGCTCCTGAAGACGCTCGACGCGATCGCCAACTAGTCACGTCGCACATTTCCATCTGATCCCCGCTCGATGGAGTGGATCAGCTCGCCCGAGGCCTGGGTCGCGCTCGCGACGCTGACCCTGCTCGAGATCGTCCTCGGCATCGACAACATCGTCTTTATCTCGGTGCTCGTCGGACGGTTGCCCGACGCGCAGCGGCAGCGTGCCCGCGTGCTCGGTCTCGCCCTCGCGATGGGCACGCGTATCCTGCTGCTGCTCGTGATCACTTGGATCATGCGCCTCGAGGCCGTGCTGTTCAGCGTGCTCGACGTCGACATCTCGGGGCGCGACCTGATCCTGATCGCCGGCGGGCTCTTCCTGATCGGCAAGGCGACGCTCGAGATCCATCACAGTCTCGAGGGCGCCGAGGAGGGCGGCCCTGCGGTGCGCGCGGCGGGCTTCCTGGGCGTGCTCGTGCAGATCGCTCTGATCGACATCGTATTCTCGCTCGATTCGGTGATCACGGCCGTCGGAATGGCCGATCATGTGCCCGTGATGGTCGCCGCGATCGTCATCGCGGTCGGCGTGATGATGTTCGCGGCCGGTCCGATCGGCCGTTTCGTCGACACCCATCCGACGGTGAAGATGCTGGCGCTGAGCTTCCTCGTGCTGATCGGCGTCGTGCTGATCGCGGAGGGCGTCGATCTCCACATCCCGAAGGGCTACATCTACTTCGCGATGTTCTTCTCGCTGTCGGTCGAGATGCTGAACCTGCGGATGCGCCGGCATCGGGAGCCGGTGGCTCTGCGTCGGCGGGCGCCGCCGCCGCGCGTCGAGTAGCCGCTGCGCAAAGGTCGCACCCGCCGGCATCGAGTCCGCGTCGATCACGCGTCCTGCCGCCCCCATAGGGGTAGTGCTGCGGATGCGGAACGGTCCTGAGTTTATGTATAAGACGACGAAATAACGAACACTCGCTTCGCGATAGCGGGTGGTGCGGCGGGCCGGGGCGCCGAGTCGCGGAACGGGGCATGCGTCCGACCTCGGCTTCCGCACTGCGATCGGAACGGGGGAGGGAACCACTGTGTCGCAGGAACTCCATAGCGCGCTGCTGTCGCGCTTCCTGAAGTCGCGCCGAGCCGCGCTTTCACCCGCAGATTTCGGTCTTCCCAGCGACTGCCGGCGCCGAACGCCCGGTCTGCGGCGCGAAGAGGTGGCGTCGCTGATCGGTGTGAGCGTGAGCTGGTACACGTGGCTCGAGCAGGGACGCAGCATCAGCGTCTCGGCAAGTGTGCTCGAGCGCCTCGCGACCGTATTGCAGCTCGACGCGGCGCAGCGCGAGTACCTGTTCACGCTGGTTCAGCGCCGGCCGGCTCCGATCGTTCCGCGCGAGCGGGCCGAGCCGCAGGAGCCGTCTCCGCTGTTGAGGCGCACGCTCGACGCGCTCAACGTGCCCGCGCTCGCGATGACTTATCGATGGGACCTCGTCGCATGGAACCGCTACATGGCGCTCTTCCGCGACTACTCCGCGCTGCCGCCGCGAGACCGCAATCTGCTGCGTCTTCTCGTGCTCGATCCGATCCACAAGACGAATCCCGAAGACTACGAGAGGAAGATCAGGCTCGCGACGTCGCGGCTTCGCTTCGATTACAGCCAGGTCGGTGATGATCCCGTGCTGGACGATCTGATTCGCGAGCTCTGTGCGGCCTGCCCGCTGTTCGAGCATTACTGGAACGAGTCGACGGATATCGGACCGGCGGAGAGCTCGGGCACCGTCCTGCATCCGACGCTCGGTCGGTTCAATTTCGAGCATTCCGTGTACGTCCCGAAAAGCGATGCTCACTTGCGGGTCGTGATCTACTTCCCGCAGGACGACGTTGCGGCCGCAAAGCTAGCCGAGCTCGCGGCAGGACGCGCACCCGACGGGGCGGAATCGCGGACGCGGATCCGGCCGCTCGGTGCGCGCAAACGGCGGATCGCCTGAGGAGGGCGGTATTCTCGTGCGGCGCGACGGACGCCGCGAGGGGCAGACCGCGACCCGACTTCTATGACATTCTTGGCCTCGCCGTGATCTCGGCCGACGCAGTTCCACGGCCGGGAAGGCGCGGCTCCTCAACAAGAACGATCGGCGGAGTAGCTCCATGCACCGTGCTTATCGTCAAACCGCGTGTTCGTTGCTCGCGGGGGTGTTGCTGTCCGTGTGGACCGCGGCGAGCGCTCAGCCGTCGGCCGTCGCGCTCGGGGAAGGGCCGTGGGAGTACACGACGTTCGAGCGCGGCACGCGCGTCCGCGTCTCCGTCGTCGCGCGCGACTTCGCGCAGCCGTGGAGCATGGCGTTTCTGCCCGGGCCGCAAGGCGAGGGTCGCGGGGTGCCGGACGCGCTGATCACCGAGAAAGGCGGCCGCGTCAGGCTGCTCAGGGACGGAAGCGTGCTCGCAGAGCCGGTCGCCGACCTCGCCGACGTCTTCGAGCTCGATCAGCTGTTCGACATGGCGCTTCATCCCGGCTTCGCCGACAACGGCCTCGTCTACTTCACGTACATGAAGAAGGGCGATCCGCCGGACGCGTCCGCGAGCTACTACGCGACGACGGCGCTCGCGCGCGGACGCTTCGACGGCGAGCGCATCACGGATCTCGAGGACGTGTTCGTCGCGAACGCGTGGCAAACGAATTTCGGCGGCGATGCGTCGGCCGTGACGTTCGCGCCCGACGGCACGGTGTTCATGACCGTTTCGCACCGGCGCGTGCCCGAGCCGCCGCAGGACTTGGGCTCGCATATCGGCAAGGTGTTGAGGCTCACCGACGAGGGACGACCGGCTCCCGGGAATCCGTTCGTCGGCCGCGCCGGCGCGCTGCCCGAGATCTACAGCTACGGGCACCGAACGATGATGGATCTCTCGATCCATCCCGAGACCGGCGCGCTTTGGGAGCTCGAGAATGGGCCGCATGGCGGCGACGAGGTCAACGTGATCGAGGCCGGCGCGAACTACGGCTGGCCGATCGTGACGTACGGCCGGGAGTACGACGGCACTCGGCCCGAGAGCCGATGGCGTGAGGGCATGCGGGAACCGGAGCTCTTCTGGGTGCCGTCGATCACGGCGGCGAGCATGCTGTTCTACACGGGTGATCGCTTTCCCGCGTGGACCGGGAACCTCTTCGTCACCGCGATGAGCGAGGGACGTGTGCCCGGCACGGGGCACGTGCAGCGGATCGTCTTCAACGAGAACGGCGAGATTCGCAGGGAGCGGCTGCTGACGGATCTGCGCCAGAGAATCCGTCACATCGCGCAGGGACCGGACGGCCTGCTGTATCTCCTGACGGATGGGGCCGGCGCGGCGCTCTTGAAGATCGAGCCGTTGACGGACGACGTCTCGACGACCGAAGCGGCGGCGCCGACGCGGTCCGCCGCGCCGGCGGCCGCAGCGGCTCGCTCTCGACCAATGAGGCACGGCCACGCCGGGCCCGTGCGCGAGTCTCGCCGGGGAGGATGACCAAGTGATTGCTCGTTTTTCGACGACCGCCTCGCGGGCCGTGGGCGGCCTGCGCCTCCGCTCGATCGCATCGACGGCACGATCGACGCTCGTGGTCGCCTGCGCTTTCGGGGCGACATTCGTTTCCGATCTCGCGTCGGGGCAGTCGATCTCTTTCGACGAGGTCCGTGCTGCGGCGCTCGATGCGCTCGGCGGCGACGTCGATCGAATCGAGCTCGTCGGTGCGGGCTGGGACGCGTGCCTCGGCCAGGCATGGAACGTCAACGACGGGTGGGCGCGATGGGCGCTCACCGACTACCGTCGGATCATCGACTACGCCGAGGTCACGTCGCTGCAGACCGCGATGCGCCGCCCAGCGATGGACCCTGAGAAGGTCGGCGGCTGCGGGGCGCAGCCAGGCGGCGCCGCGAACCGGCAGCAGAGCAGAATCGACGGCACGTCGGCGTGGCCCGATCAGCTGCCGATCTGGCTGACGCCGCACGGCTTCCTTCGCCTCGCCGATAGCGAGGAGACGTCGGTCGAGGTCACCGATCGCGGCGTCAAGGTGAGCGTGCGCGTGCCGCGCGGCGACATCGTCTACACCGTGGACGGCTACTACGATGAGAGCTACCGGCTCGAGCGCATCGAGACGTGGATCGACGATTCGATCTTCGGCG
>CAZKNH010000075.1:14035-17009 GCA_964553875.1 uncultured Gammaproteobacteria bacterium
GAGAGCTACCGGCTCGAGCGCATCGAGACGTGGATCGACGATTCGATCTTCGGCGACATGTCGGTCGAAGCCGAGTTCGCTGGCTTCCGCCGCTTCGGCGATATCGTCTATCCGGAGACGTTGACCTATCGGCAGGGCGGCCTGATCACGTTGAGCCTGTCGTTGCAGCAGGTCGTGCCGAACACTCGGGCCGAGACGAGCGTTCCTGGCGGGCCGCCGCGCATGGGCGGCGGCGGGGCGCCCGCGGCGTCGAGCGAGCCGCCGTACGTCGAGCTCGGCGACGGCGTGTTCGTCATGCTCGGCGCGTATCAGGGCGTCGCGGTCGAGTTCGACGAGTTCGTCGTCGTGATCGACGGTCTCCAGAACGACGACCGCAGCCGCGAGCTGATCCGGCTCACGCACGAAGCGATTCCGAGCAAGCCGATTCGTTACGTCGTCGTGACGCACTCGCACTTCGATCATGCGAGCGGGCTGCGTGACTTCATCGCCGAGGGCGCGATCGTGCTGACGCACGAGGCGAACGTCGAATTCTTCGAGCGCGCGCTCGCCGCGCCGCGCACGCTTGCCGCGGATCGCACGCTCAATCGGCCGGGCGGTCCGGTCACCGTCGAGGGTGTCGCCGGGCGCCGCGTGATCGCCGACGGTTCGGGTCAGGTCGTCGAGCTGCTCGCGCTCGAAGGCAGCATGCACGCCGACGACATGCTCGTCGCGTATCTTCCCCGTGTGAAAGCCATCGTCGAGTCCGACCTGCTGCAGCCGTGGATCAATCCGATCTTCGGCGGCGGCCGCGACGCGCCGCATCCGTACCTCGTTCATCTTTACGAATCGCTCGAACGCCTCGGCGTCGACTACGAGCAGTTCGTGCCGATTCACCGGCCGCCCGAGCCGCCGACGATGCCGAAGTCGGCGCTGGTCGAGGCCGTGCGGAGATAGCGCGAAGATGGCCGTGCACGGATGCAAGCGGAAGCGGCGCATGGGCATTGCGGTATGGCCCGCGCTGTGCGTTGCGCTCGCGGCGCACGGGCAAGAGGCGTCCCGCGGCGGCAACATCTTCGACAGCGTATGCGCGCAGTGCCACGGGCCGGACGGTCAGGGCGGGCCGCTCGGCCCGTCGATCGTCGAGCGCGTCGCGACGACGGACCGCGCCGAGCTTGCCGCGTTTCTGCGCGTTGGCAGGCCCGAGCGCGGAATGCCGCCGGCGCTGGTCGACGAGAACGAGATGGAGGATCTCGTCGCGTATTTGAAGTCCCTCGGCGAGGCCGCCGGTGCCGCCGCGCCGTCCGGCGCCGCTGCGTCGTCCAGTCCTGCCGCGGCCGCCGCGGACGGCAGGCGCGTCGAGCACAGCATCGCCGCGCGCATCGAGAGCTTCCCGCCGCTCACCGACGCGGTGCTTGCCGAGCCCGACGATGCGGACTGGCTGTGGTTCGGCCGCGTGCGCGACGGCCGTCCGTACAGTCCCCTTGCCGAGATCGACGACGCGAACGTGCACGCGCTCCGTCTCGCGTGGTCTCGCGGTCTGCCGGCCGGCGACGTCGAGCCGCGCGCGATCGTCTACGCGGGCGTGATGTTCGTCGTGCTGCCCGATGCGAGCATCGCCGCGCTCGATGCGGCCACCGGCGATCCGATCTGGCAACGCTCCGCGGACGAGAGCGGGCTTTCGGCCAGAGCGGCCGCGAGCGTCGCGCTCGAGCTCCATGGCGATACGTTGTACGTGGAGCTAGGCGACGGGGCCGTCGCGCTCGACGCGCGGACGGGCGCACCGCGGCCCGGTGAGACGCCGCCGTCGTCGCTGCCGAAGGCGGACGACGTCACGGAGCCCGCGGTGCTTGCGACCGCAGGAGGGCTCGTCTTTCGCGGCAGCAGCGACCGGCGCTACCGCGCGACGGATGCCGAGACCGGAGACGTGCTGTGGGAGACGATCCTCGGCGGCCCGGTTTCGAGTGGCGGCTCGAGCTTCGCCGTCGACGGTCGCCAGCACATCGCGGTCATCGTCGGCACGGCCGCGCGCGGTGCGGAGGACGTTCGTGGCGATGCGGATCCGGTGCCGGGCGCGATCTACGTGTTCGCATTGCCGAGCGAGCAAGATCGGGGTACGGGGAGAAAAGAATGAGCGAACGAAACGTCGGCCTCATCGAAACGGTCGCGCGCATGCTCGCGGCAGCGCTGCTCGGCGCGTTAGCGCTCCCGGCCGCCGCGCAGCTGCCTGCACCGAACGCGGCGGGCATCAGCACCGGGCACGTGCATCTCACCGTGCCCGACGTCGAGAAGCACACGGAGATCTGGCGGCTGCTCGGCGCAGAGGAGAAATCGCTCGGACGGCTTCGTCTGCTGTCGTTCCCGGGGATCTACGTGCTGCTGACCGAAGGCGAGCCGACCGCGCCGTCGATCGAAACGACCGCGAACCACGTCGGCTTCTCGGTCAACGATTATGACGCGTACAAGGCGAAGCTCGCGGAGATCGGCGCCGCGATTTTCTTCGAGAACGCGGAGGAAGGGCAGATCCTCGCGGATCTGCCCGACGGCGTGCGGATCGAGATCTTGACCGATCCGGAGCAGGAAGCGCCGATCGCGTTCCATCACTATCACTTGTCGGTGCCGCAGGCGGAGGAGCTTCGCGGCTGGTATCTCGACGTGTTCTCGGCGGAGGCCGGCGAGCGCAGGAATCTGCCGTCTGCGCTCGTGCCGGGCGGACGCGTCGACTTCATTCCGGCGCGCGGCGAGCCGGCGAAGCCGTCGCGCGGCGGAGCGATCGATCACATCGGCTTCGAGGTCGCGGACATGGATGCATTCGCGGCGCACGTCGAGAGCCTGGGTATCGAGTTCGATCGCGGTCCGATGCACGTCGACGCGATCGGTCTCACGATCGCGTTCTTCACGGACCCCGCGGGCACGTACATCGAGGTCACGCAAGGGCTCGCCGCGGTCGAATGATGAGCACGTGCACGAAAAAGGTGTCTGACACAATTTTCGAACG
>CAZKNH010000075.1:17109-20108 GCA_964553875.1 uncultured Gammaproteobacteria bacterium
CGATCGATGACGTAGCCGGCAGAAACTGACAACGACGCCATGAGACTCGCAAAGCTCGGGATCGCCGTCGCGCTCGCGATCACGTCCGCATCGGCGGCCGCACAAGCGCGGCATTTCGAGCCGGTCACGGACGAGATGCTCGAAGCACCGAGCCCGAGCGACTGGCTGATGTTCAGCCGGACGTACGACGCGCAGCGCTACAGTCCGCTCGATCAGATCGATACCGAAAACGTCGCGTCGCTCGTGCTCGCGTGGACGCTGAATCTGCCGGATGGCGTGACCGGCACCGTGCCGCTCGTCTACGACGGCGTGATGTACGTCGCGATCCCGGGCGCGGCCGTCGTCGCGCTCGACGCGACGACCGGCGATATGCTGTGGAAGTATCGGCGCAACGTCGCGAGGAACGTCGCCGCGACGGCGAGAACGAAGAACCTCGCGATCTACGGCGACGTGATCCTCTACACCGCGCCCGACAGCCACGTCGTCGGGCTCGATGCGCGCACCGGCGAGCTGCGCTGGGAGTCGCGGACCGACACGCGCGGCCATACGTCCGGACCGCTCGTCGTGAAGGGCCTCGTGATCTCGGGCGGCGCATGCTCCGGCAACCGTGACAACTGCTACATCGTCGCGCACGACGCGCTGACCGGCGAAGAGGTCTGGCGCTTCTACACGACGCCCGCGCCAGGCGAGCCGGGCGACGAGAGCTGGCACGGCGCGGACGTCACGTTACGGCAGGCGTCGACGTGGGGCTTCCCCGGCAGCTACGACCCCGAGCGTGACGTGATCTATTGGGGCATCTCGAATCCGATGCCCGATCACCGCGCGGCGCGGCACGGCGGCGATCCGGACGGCACGTCACGCTCGTCGCCGGCCGATCTCTACAGCAACTCGACCGTCGCGCTCGATCCGGACACCGGCGAGTTGCTTTGGTACTACCAGCATCTTCCAGGCGACGACTGGGATCTCGACGCGACGCACGAGCGCACGCTAATCCGCACGCGCGTCGCGCCGGACCCGGAGCACGTGAAGTGGATCAACACGAGCGTGCCGCGCGGAGACGTGCGCGACGTGCTCGTCACGCTGACCGAAGGCGGCGGGCTCTTCGCAATCGATCGCAACAACGGCGAGTTTCTGTGGGCGACGCCGTTCCCGTACGACGCACCGGAGTTCGCGATCTCGAAGGTCGACCCGGACGGCACCGTGCACTTGAACTGGGATCTCGTGCTCAAGGCGCCCGGCGAAACCAAGACCGTCTGCTATTGGAACACGCGAAGCTACTGGCCGACCGCGTACCATCCGGGCACGAACTCGCTCTACACCGCGTACATCGATGCCTGTCGAGAGCTCACTTCGGCGGAAGGGTGGGGCTACGGCCGCTGGCGTGTCGTCACGCGTCCGGGCGCGGATCCGAATGCAATCACCGGCATCGCGAAGATCGACATGGAGACCGGCGAGATCGTCCGCTTCAACATCGGCCGCGCGCCGAGCAACGGCGCGGTGCTCGCGACCGGCGGCGGCTTGATCTTCCACGGCAACATGGATCGCCGCTTCGGCGCGTTCGATGCCGAGACCGGCGAGAAGCTCTGGGAGACGATCCTCGGCGGCAACGTCTCGGTCAGCACGATCACGTATGCGGTCGACGGCAAGCAGTACGTCGCCGTGATGACGGGCGACAATCTGAAGGTGCCGGAGCTGATGGGGCTCGTGCCCGAGGTCAGCGCGCCGCGCGGGCACAATGCGATCTACGTGTTCGCGCTGCCGGATGGCGCGGCTCGGTGAGGCGTTTGCGATTGCTGCTCGTCACGGCGGCCGGTACGGGGCAAGTGAACGAGCAAAGAGCGAACATGCACGCGCGTCTCGGAGGGTAAAAATCCAAAGCTCCGAGAATCAGTCGCGGTCGCGGCGCTCGAGCCAGTCGCCGCTCGTGATGCGACGTGCTCTGCGGAGAGGCCCCCGATAGAGATACAGGCACGCATCGACGCGCTCGCCCGTGTGGAGGTCCACGATCCTGCGCACGCAGACGTATGGGGCGGCGTCGCCGCTCGCTCCGTCGTTCTCGTAGTCGTCGAGCTCGCGCCACGCGGCCGGCGATCGCAGGCGAACGAGATCACCTCGCACGACCTCATGCGGCAGACGCGCATCCACGAAACCGGGGTAACTTCCCAGATCGTACAGGCGTCCTGGCGTTGTGGCTGGTCCGAGGTGTTCCGCCCGCGCGGCGAGCCACGCCGACATCCGCGTGTCGGCCTCACGGCGGAGCGTGCCATAGACGAAGAGCAGCGTTCCCCGCGCCCACGTGGGTATCGTGTGTCGACCATGGCGAGTCGTACGCATCGCTTCTTCGACGGCTCCCTCACGTGCATGTCGAAATGGACAACGCCGTGGAAACATGCTGGCATTGATCCTCTGCACTACGAGCACAGTTTGGGCTTCCGGCCGAGCTCCGAAAAATTCCCGCATCGTAGCGGAGCAACGCCCTAGAACGTTACCTATGCTCTCGAAGAAGCAAACGGACGCTGCAGCGGAAGCACTGATGCACGGCGTGCGGCAGAAACGGGAAGCACGTTCCCCTCTGCTGACCACGTTCCCGGAGCTCTCCGGTATGCCTGCGGACAGACACAGCGCGGTGCTCAAAGCAGCTTACTCAGCTGTATGGCGCAAATGGCCCATGATCCTAAGCGCCGCCGTAGCGATCGCGCTGATCGGCCTCTGGATATGGGCGGTGATCGAGAAAACGGTATCGGCCGAGTATGCTTGGTTTGCGCCGCTTCTGGTGGCCATTGGCCTTCATCGGCTGAATCGGTATCTGCTTCGCAGGGAGTTGCGTCGCCTGGTAGAGCCTGAGCAGTTCAGGTAGCCGCTGCAAGGGGGGCGGGCTGCCGAGCACGCGCCGGCTCGCGCGGTGTGCCGGAGGGTCGCGCTATCGCGCAAAGAGTGGTGCCGAGAGTCGGAGTCGAACCGACACGGGTTTTACCCCACCGGATTTTGAGTCCGGCGCG
>CAZKNH010000076.1:0-19943 GCA_964553875.1 uncultured Gammaproteobacteria bacterium
GATCAGCCATTCGCCGTCGCGCTTCACGAGCTCGTCCTCGTAGCGCCCGATCGCCGAGATGTGAATGTCGACGTTCGTCTTCATCACGACCATCCACGTCGACGTGTGCCGAGCAGTGTCCTCGTCGAGGATCTCGATCAGCGAATCGCTGTTCCGGTTGTAGCGTCGGAGGCTCGCCGGATCGTAGCTCAGCGTCGCGGGATCGGTGTTCCGTTGACGTTCCAGTCGATCGGTGATGATCGTGCGGATGTCGTCGCGGCCGACGTACCTCATCTTCTGGTAGCCGAAGACCGGCCCCTCTCCAGTGAGCTCGTAGACCGCTTCCTCGGCGAACGCGGACGCGAAAAGATCCGGATCGCTCAGCTCGAAGCCGAGGTTCGCGCGCGCGAGCACTTGCTCGATCGCTTCGCGGTCGGACAGGCGCGCGTCGTCCTTGCGGTACGTGAGATTGCCGTACGCGATGCGGTCGCCGCGGAACGTGCCGAGCCAGAAGCGGCCGTCGTGCGTCAGGACCATCGTCGCGTTACTGAAGGCCGGTGTCGCCGGCGTGTCGACGATGACCTCGTACTCCATCGTCGCAGGGTCGATCGCGATCCCGTACGTGCCGCGCGGGCAGGTCGCGAGCCGCTCGAGATCGTGCTGCGGTCCCGGCTTGCCGCCGCACTCGGGCACGTCGTTCTTCATGCCGGCCGTCAGCAAGCGGCCCACGCCGTCGAAATGGAGGTTGTCCGGAGTGAACGGCAAGGGCGCCGTCGTCCGAAGCTGGCGTGCAGGGTTCGTGTTCGAGAATGCGACGACGGTCTGGAAGCCCGACGAGACCACGTAGATTTCCTTGCCGTCCGGCGACACCTCGATGCCGTTGTTGCCCGGAAGCTCGGTCCCCTCGATCCGCGTGAAGCCCGAATCGCCGGGCGACCATTCGAGCACGACGCCGGTCGGCCGCATCGCGACCGAATCCGCGAACGTTCGGCCCGGCAGGATCAGCACGGTCGCGACGAGCGAGCCGTCCGGGAGCGACGCGACGCTGTTCGCAGCGAGCCCGTCGGGCAGAGTAACGCAGCCCTTCCACGTGACGGCCGGCCGCTCACCGGTCGAGTCGACGTCGAAGACCTCGATGGACTCGCGCTCGCCATGCATGACCGCGTACAGCGTCGAACGGCCGCCGCTGCCGGGCCGGAGGTGGAGACCATGCGCATTGAATCGCGCCGGATCGGGCGGCTCGGTGCAGCCGGGATACATCGGATCGTGCGCGGCGCGCGGTCGCTCGCCCGGATAGAGCACGCTCCACGTCGCCTCGTCGGTATCGACGAGGACGAGCCCGGCGCCGTCTGCCATCGAGCTCGCGATGATGTAGTTCGTGCCCGGAACGAGCACGAGGTCTTCCGGATTCTGCAGACCGCACACGAACTCGAGACCCGCCCGAGGGGCGCAGTCCGTGTCTGACGACTGGGCGAAGGCCGGTAGCGCCACGGCGGCCAGGATGGACAAGAGTGCGAGCCTCGTCATGCGGATCCCCCTGCGTCAACGCACACCGAGGCCATTATTCACGAACCGCGGGGAGCTGGCACGAGCCGTCGTCATTCACGGCGCGGAATGGTCGTATCATCGCCCACCATATTCCCGTGGAAAGAACGAGATACGCTCAAGGACGACACGATGCGCATCCTGATGATCTCGGCGGAGTGCGCTCCGCTCGCGAAGACGGGCGGTCTCGCGGACGCCGTCTCCGGACTCGTCGACGCGCTCTGGCGCAGGGGACACGATGTCCGCACCTTGATGCCGGGCTACGGACGGCCCCTCCCGGCGGGTTATGCCGGCTCACCGGCGGCGCCGATCGGCGGAGTCGAGCTTCGCGTCGCGCAGCGCACCGACGGCGGACCCACGCTCTACGTCGTCGACGCCGATGAGCTCGGCCGCGACGGCCGCATCTATCTCGGCGACGACCGCGACGCCGTTCGCTTCTGGCGGTTCAGCCGGGCGGCGCTCGACATCGTCGCGGCGCTCGACTGGCGCCCGGACGTGCTCCATTGTCACGACTGGCATGCATCGCTCGTCCCCGCTCTCGCGCGCCGTTCCGCCACGCTTGCCGAAACGCCTTCCGTGCTGACGCTGCACAACGCGGGCTACCAGGGCGCTGTTGCACGCAGCGTGCTCCCCGAGGACGCGCAAGCGGCAATCGCTGCGCTCGAGGACGATGCGTCCCGCGGTCGTGACTACGTCCGTTTCCTCGAGCTGGGCATCCGTCATGCGACCGTCGTCACGACCGTGAGCCCAGGCTACGCGCGAGAAATCCGCACGCCGGAGCTCGGAATGGGCCTCGACGCGCTGCTCCGCGAGCGCGGCGACGACTTCGTGGGCATCCTGAACGGAGTCGACTACTCGCTGTGGAGCCCGGAGTCGGACCCGTACCTGCCGACCCGCTTCCAGCGGGGCGACGCAGCCGGAAAACGGCGCGTCAAGCTCGAGCTCTGCGCCGAGCTCGGGCTCGTCGACGATGCGCCGCTCGTCGGCGCGGTCTCGCGCCTCGTCGAGCAGAAGGGCATCGATCTGCTCGCCGCCGCGCTGCCCGAGCTGCTCGGGCGCACGCGCGCCCGCTTCGCGATCCTCGGGAGCGGCGAGCCGTGGCTCGAGGCGACGCTCAGCGAGCTTGCGGCGTCGCACCGCGAGCGGCTCGCGTTCCGCTCGGGATACGACGAGGCGCTCGCGCATCGAATCATCGCGGGCAGCGATCTGCTCGTGATGCCCTCGCGCTACGAGCCGTGCGGCCTGACACAGCTCTATGCGATGCGCTACGGCACCATCCCGGTCGTCCGCAAGACCGGGGGGCTCTCGGACACCGTCTCGCATTTCGATTCGGCGACGGGGAAAGGCACCGGCAGCGTGTTCGAGCATGCCGACGCGCAGGGGCTGATCTGGGGACTCACGACCGCGCTCGGCTGGTACGAGGACGAAGACGTGTGGCGGCGGATCGTGGAGAACGCGCTGCGGGTCGACTTCTCATGGACGCGGCAAAGCGGTGACTACGAAGCGCTGTATCGCCGCGTGATCCTCATGTAAAGGCCCGTGGTCCTCATACCGACGCCGTGCACTTCGTTGGTGCAGGCGAGATTCCTGCTCGATCAACCGATTTCTCCTCGACTCACGCCTCCTCAGCTCACCCCTCCTCGCTGCCACACTCCTCGCCGCACTCCCCTCGCTTCAGGCGCGCCCGAGGGGCGCCATACCCCTGCACCTCGACACGACTCCGGGCCCGACGAGCACGCAGAGCATGCTCCGCGATTAACGGCAAATGATCACATTGCTCCGCCTTGTGATCTTCCCGCGTGTGCGGGTATCCTTGCACCCGCGATCACACTCTGCCTGACAACCAGAGCTCTCTAAGGACAATCCTATACGGAATATCGGCGTTTCAGGGGACGCCGAAGGGGGACCACTTTGACTCATTTACCGTTGCGGGCATTCCTGCGCGCCACGGCCAAATCTCGGACCAATCAACAAGTAACGGGAGGATTCAGGAATGGATAGCAACCCAATCCATTACAAGAAGAAGCTACTGCATTGCGCCGTGGCAGCCGTGCTCGGCACCTCGGGGGCCGCTGCTGGCCTTTACACTCCCGCGGCCGTCGCACAGGAGACGTCGAGCGCTAACGACCGTGAGGTCGAAGAGGTCGTGGTCACGGGCTCGCGCATCGTGCGCCGGGACCTCGAAGTCAACAGTCCTTTGCTAACGGTCGACCGAGAGCTGTTCGAGGACAGTGCCTTCATCTCGATCGAGCAGGTGCTGAACGATCTCCCGCAATTCATGGTCGGCGGCGTGAACATGAGCGCCGCAGCGGTGACGAATCTGCAGGCGGCGAACGGCCTCGAGGGAGGCCTCGGCACGGGCGACGCGTTCAACATGTCGCTGCTGCCGAACAACGCGCAGGCGATCGGTATCGTGGTGCCGGGCGCGGCCAACGTGAACTTGCGTGGCCTTGGCGCCAACCGTTCGCTGACACTGATCGACGGCCATCGCGCGATGCCGCTCAACGCGTCGATGATTGTCGACCTGAACACGATTCCCTCGATCGCGATCGGCAGCATGGAGGTGATCACCGGTGGTGCCTCGGCCGTGTACGGAGCCGACGCGCTGGCCGGCGTCACGAACATCAGGTTCCGCGAAGACTTCGAGGGCGTGAGCCTGCGCGTCCGCGGAGGCACGAACGAGGTCGGCGATGGCGACGAGCATCAGATCGGCGCGCTGATCGGCGCGAACTTCGCCGGCGGCCGCGGCAACGTGATGATCGGCATGGAGTACAGTAACCGCCGCGAAGCACTGTGGAAGGAGCGAGGCTTCTTCCGTGAGGTCATGGACTCGCCCTATTCCGACTCCGGCGACTTCCTCTTCGGCTGGGATCCGTACTATTCGTCCGGCGCACAGTTCGGCACGCAGAACGCAGTGCAGGGCGCGTGGAACGGCAATGCGCCGTCGACGGACGCGATCCTGCAGGTCTTCGGTGACCGGACATGCACGGATGCCAATGGCCAACCCGTGAACTGCGTCGCGGATGGAAGCAACCTGCCGCGCGGAGGCGGCTGGTACTTCAACGCGGACGGCACGATCTACACGCGAAGCTCGCAAACGGGCGGCGGCACCACTGGGCAACCGACGGTCTACTATGGACCGCAGCGCTTCAATGGTTTGAATCCTGACGGACGTCCCACCGAGGACAACCCGTTCGAGACGACCTGCACGTACACGACTCTTGGTACCAGCGCGGATCCGAGATTCCCGGGCGAGCCATGCAACCCGACGCTGAATCGCGTCGACTACGACCGATGGCTGTCGAGCCCGCGCGATGCGTACAACATGTTCGGACGCGCGACGTTCGATATCACGGATACGCTCGAGATCTATACCAACTTCCATTTTGCGTCGTCGAAGACGTATACACGGCGTGAGCCGGCGCCGATTCTCGGCGGCTTCAACGTCGTCATTCCGTTCGACGCGCTGCAGGACGGCGAGGACATCTACCTGCCGTCTCTTGACATCGAGACCGGACAAACCATCAGCTCCTATCTGCCCGGAGGCATCCACGGCACGAGCTGCGCGCCAACCGGCGGCTGCAAGATGTCCGAGGTTTACCCCGTGCCGGAGGAGCTCCGTATTCTGCTCGAGTCGCGCCCTGTGGAAATGTGGACAACCGGTCCCTTCGAGGGTCTCAGCAGGTGTCATCTCTACACCCAGCTGCCAGCGGGCTCTTCGGGACCGGGCGTCCTCGAAAACCCGCAGACGGGCGCCCTGTACTCGGTCGAGATCGACCCAAACACGGGCAAGGCCGTGAACACATGCGGCCCGAACTCGGGCTGGCAGTTGAACTGGCAACCCGCGTGGATGCCGCCTCGCGGCACCGAGAACACGGCCCAGCTCTACCAGATCGCGGTCGGGCTTCGGGGCGACCTCGGGTTCTCCGACTGGACCTGGGATCTCTACACGTCGCAAGGCATGTCGGAGACGCAGACGAAGTACATCGGCTTCTTATCGATCAATACCTACCAGCGCATCCTCTCTGCGCCGAACTACGGTAAGGGGTACTCGGAGACGGGCCCGGCGTCGAAGTACCTGACCTGCACGAGCGGCCTGAATCCGTTCGACCGCAACCTCGTCGTGTCCGACGATTGCATAGAGGCGATCATCGCGAACACGATCGATCGCAACACGATGATCCAGAGCATCTACGAGTTCAACGCTCAGGGCCGTGTGGCGGAGCTGCCGGGAGGCGAGATGCGCGCCGCGTTCGGCGCGACCTATCGCACCAACAAGTACAAGTTCGTGCCCGACGCGCTGCTCGACCGCACGTATCTCACGGACTTCTCGGCAGGCGCCTTCGGTTCGGGAAGCATCGATGAAGAGGTATCCGTCCGCGAAATCTATGGCGAGCTGCTGGTCCCGCTGATCCAAAACAAGCGCGCCGCCCGCAGTCTCGAGCTCGAGCTTGGTGCTCGTCACTCGGAGTACACGACGGGCCAGAACGTCGATACCTACAAGGCTCTCATGAGCTACGCGCCGCTCGATTGGTTGCGCTTCCGCGGCGGGTACAACCGGGCCGAGCGGGCGCCGAACATGTCCGAGCTCTACGCCACGCCGAACGGCAGCGCGCAGTTCGGCTCGTTCCCCAACGACCCCTGCCGCAACAACCCGGTGGGTGCGACGGTGGCGTTCCCGGGGCCGACGCCGGGCTCGACGCTCAACAACACCGACACGACGGACCCCGCGTTCCGCGCCCAGCTGCAGCAGCTGTGCTCCGAGCACATCAACTTCTGGGGCGGAAACAACAGCTCGGAGTTCCATGCCAACCCCAGCGAGTGGAACGTTGGCGGAGGCGGCGCGCTCGTAGTCGGCAACCCGAAGCTAAAGAACGAGCGAGGCGACACGTGGACGTGGGGTGTGGCGTTCCGTCTGCCGTTGGAGCGGCGAGCGCTGCAGAACATCACCGGTACGGTGGACTGGTACAAGGCGCGCGTCAGCGACCCGATCAACGTGCTGACAACGGCCACGATCGTCAACACGTGCTACAACATCAACGGTCTGAACCCGACCTTCTCGCTCAACGATCCCGAGGGCTACTGCTCGCTGATCGAGCGTGACCCGGTGGATGGCGGCATCGAGCGCGTCTATCTCTCGTTCGATAACCAGGACCGCCTGGAGATCAGCGGAGTGGACGTCGCTGTGCAGTGGAGCGCCAATCTGGTGGATCTGGGCTTCGACAACGCGCCCGGTCGCTTGTCGATCAACACCAACATGAATTTCCTGATGGACCAGATCCAGCGCTTCATCGGCTCCACGGACGAGGTCGCCGACTATGCCGGCTTCAACGGCGCGTCTAAGTTCCGTTCGAACGTGGGCTTCACGTACAGCTGGGACCGCCATCGGGTGACCCTGGTTTGGAACTATCGCGACGGAACGAAGAGCCCGACGACGTGGGCGGCGCAACCGAACGCCACCGGAACGACTGGTCCGGAGCTCAGGCAGAACCCCGAGCTCGCAGGCTACAAGTCAGTGCACATGTTCAACCTGACTGCCGGCACCCGCGTCGGCGCGGTGAACCTGTCGCTCAGCGTGAACAACCTGTTCGACAAGAAGCCGCGTCCCGGCGGGTATCAGTTGGCGGATCCGCGCGGGGGCTTCGGTACCTTCAGTCCGTTCGACGATCTCGTGGGCCGTCGCTACGCCTTCAACATGTCGGTCGACTTCTGACCGCCGAAGTCGCGTGACCGTCCCACCCCCCTCTCCCCCTGGCGGCAACGCCAGGGGGAGCGGAGGCACAGGGGCGAGGGTCGCTCGAAGCGGCCCCCGCTCCTCTCCTCGATCGATCAGTTGCGCAGCCGGAAACCCACCGTATACGCACGGCCCACGACGCTGTACGCGCCGGGCTGGCCCATCAGATCGCCCGGGTCCTTGTCGAACACGTTGCTGATCATCCCGTAGACCGAGATCGACTTCGACGTGCGCTCGAGGTCGTAGGTCAACCTGAGGTTCGAGACCGAATGCGACGGCACCGTGTTGTCGTCGATGTCGATCCCTTCCTGCCAAAGCGCATTCACCTTCGCCGAGCTGACCCAGCGTTCGGTCCAGGAAACGCTGAACGGCCCTCGCGCATACGACGCGGAAAGCGTCACGTTCCACGGCGCGGCAACGCTCGCCTGACCCGCCCGATCGATCTTCGGCGAGCCGTACGGCGTCGTCGAAGACTCGGTGATGTAGCTGCCGACGGTGCGCACGATGAAACTGCCCGAGCCGATCGGACGACGCCACGACGTCTCGAGGTCGACGCCGCGGGTGCGGGCCTGATCCACGTTGATGTACACGTTGAGGATCCGCTCGACGGTGCCGTCGTTCGCCCGAATGATCTGGTCGCAGAAAGCGCCGGTCTCGAAGCAGAAATCCATGATGTTCTGGTTGCCGATCTGCGCGATCGCGCCGGCAATCTTGATGTCGTAGTAGTCCATCGACATCGCGAACCCGGGCGTTTTCAGCGGTTGGAACACGAAACCGAACGTCGTCGTATCGGCGGTCTCGGGGTCCACCTCGGGATTGCCGCCGATGATCGTACGGATCGTGTACGTCGGCTCGTTCTCCAGGAAGCGGTCCGTGATGTTCGCGCCGGTGCTCGTCGTATCGAAGCGCTCGGAGAGACTGCCCGCACGGATGTCGCGTGATCGCGTTGCGCGGAAGCGCCAGGCGTCGGTGATCTGCCAGTCCAACCCGGCCTTCCATGCCCACACGCCGCCGCTGCCTTCGTAGTCCGCGTAGCGAGCGGCGAGGCTCACGTCGATGCTCTCCGCCGCGCGCGCTCCGCGCGCGAGCGGAATCAGCGTCTCGGCGAAGGTCTCCCACACGGAGAAGCCGCCTTTGATCGTGACGCCGCCGGCCCGATCAATCAGGTTGTAACCTTCGTAGACGGTGGGCAGACCTCGGTAGAGGAGGTTGCCGTTCTCGTCGTACGCCGTGACCGGTCCGTCAGGAGGCTCGGGAATCGGACTGCCGCCCGCGTTGCCGCCGACCTGATCGAGCTTGTCCTCGCGCCAGCTGGCACCGGTTGCGACGTAGATCGGCCCGGCCCACGTCTGACCGATATCGCCGTTGACGACGAACTCGGCGGCATGCTGGGTGATGTCCGCGTCGAGCCACATCGAATCGTGGACCCACTCGCGTGCCTCGCGGCTCTCCTGTCCGAGACCGAAAGGATTGATCGGGACGCAACCGTCGTCCGGCTGGATCAGCGTGGAGCTGCAGACGATCTCGCCGGTCACCGGATGACGAACGGCATCGACGCCTCTGTAGAACCGGTCGACCCTGAAACCGTATAGATCGAGATCCCGGTTTGCGGCGCCGTACTGGTAATAGGCGTCGTAGCGCCACTTGTCGGTCAGTCGGCCCTCCACGGCGGCCGTCAGCGAGAACATGTCGCCCGTCAACGGCGCCTTCGCGTTGTTCAGCGGATCCCGCTCCGGGATCTGCTTGTGAAGCTGGAAGGACGAGATGCCCGCCTCGGCCATGCGCTGCCGGATCTCCTCGGGCAGGAACGGGTTGTCGTCATAGATCGTCAGCGGCCACGGTGTCGTGAAGACGTAGCCGAACTTCGCGTTCTCGATCTTGTTGTAGCCGTAGATGCCTTGTATCGAGAACCGGGTGTCGTCGTTCAAATCGAACGTCGCGCGGGCGAGCAGGCTCCCACGCTCCTGCGCGGGCAGCACCATGTCGTCGCGGGCACGCTGATCACCGCAGCCGCCGACCTGGAAGCCGGCCACCTCGCCGCGCGCCTTCGCGGCCACGGCGGCCGAGTCGAGAATCTCGCCGTCGCAGTACGGTGCAGGCGTGCCGTCCGTGAGGAATTGCGTCCCTGCGAGCGGACCCGTGCGAATGAGACCGCCATAGGTGTACGTGCGATCGATCACGTTCGCGGCGCGGATGCGCTGCGGCACGGCATTGGCGCCCATGTTGAGGGTGCCCCAGGCCTGATACCAATCCCGGTCGTCGTAGTTCGGGATGCCTTCGGCCCGATAGTACTCGGCGCCGAAAATGAGGTGCCCGCGGTCGCCGACGGAGAAGCCGCCTGCAAACGAGGCGCGCGTGTTCTCCACGTCACCGCGATCGCTGATCCCGCCCTGCAGGTTCGTCGAGAAACCTTCGAACTCGTCGTCGAGGATGAAATTCGTGACCCCGGTGATCGCATCGGAGCCGTAGGCCGCCGACGCGCCGCCGGTCACGACCTCCGTGCGCTTGATGAGCATCTGCGGGAACAGGTTGATGTCGACCGTGCTCAAACGGTTCGACGGCACGACGCGCCTGCCGTCAAGCAGCACGAGCGTGCGGTTCGAGCCGACGCCTCGGAGGTTCAGCGTGCTCTGCCCCCCGACGGTCGTCCAGGAGCCCGCGGTCTCGACGGTATTGTTGTTCAGGAAAAGCGGGAGCTGATCGAGCGAGTCCATCAGCGTCCCGGGCGCGAGCATCTCCAGCTCTTCCGCCGTCATGACCGTCACCGGCGTCGGCGTATTCATGCCCGTCTGCTGAATACGCGATCCCGTCACTTGGACTTCTTCGATGACGGAATCCTGCTGCGCATGAACGGCGGCTGCCGCGACCACGCACGTCGCTCCGATCCCGGCGCGAAGCAGCGTCGCACGGCGGATGGCGGCGCGAAGACGGTCGAAGCGCAGGCTCGACGCCGCCGGACGGCGTTCCTGTCCCCTCATATCTCCCCCATATCCCTGCGTGGTGGTGTGGGCGTCAGGCGAGCACCACGCGGAACCCCCCGGTGCCCGACCTTCGGCCAGATCGACGCGCGAAAGAATAAACGAATTCCTGCGCGTACAGAGTATTGTATACGGTAGCTACCTACGCACGGTAGCTCCGGGATCCGGAAACGCATGCACCGCAAGCGTGCGCGACGTGGGTTGCCCACGTCCTGTCTGATCCGCTTCGGTGCGATCGACTCTGCCAGCGAGCCAGCTCGCGCTCTCCGGCACGGTTCTTTCATGCGCCGCGAATTCCACGACTAACGGGAACCGCTTGTCGATCGACGTCCAACGTGGAGATTGCACCATGAACACCGCTCCTCACACTCTCGCCGGATCGCTCCTGACCACGTCCGTCCTGTTCGCGGCCGCCGCCGCACAGTCTTCCCGGACCGATAGATCGCCGAGCTACGTCACGACGTCGGACGGCGTGCAGATCTATTACAAGGACTGGGGTCCTCGCGACGGTCCGGTCGTCGTGCTCAGTCACGGCTGGCCGCTCAGCTCCGACAGCTGGGAGTCACAGATGCTGTTTCTCGCGGAGCAGGGCTTTCGCGTCGTCGCACACGATCGCCGCGGTCACGGCCGCTCGAGCCAACCGTGGGAAGGCAACGATATGGACCACTACGCGGACGACCTCGCCGCCGTGATCGAGACGCTGGATCTCCGCGACGCGACGCTCGTCGGCTTTTCGACGGGAGGCGGCGAGGTGGCACGTTACATCGGCCGCCACGGCACGAGCCGCGTGAAGAAGGCCGTGCTGGTCAGTGCGGTCACGCCGCTGATGGTGAAGACTCCGGACAATCCAACGGGCGTACCCATCGAGGTGTTCGACGACATGCGCAAGGCGGCGCTCGAGAATCGCTCGCAGCTCTATCTCGACATCGCGGCAGGCCCGTTCTTCGGCTTCAACCGTCCGGGCGCAAAGGTGTCACAGGGTCTGATCAACTCCTTCTGGCGGCAAGGCATGCAGGGCGGCCACAAGAACACCTTCGACTCGATCAAGGCGTTCTCGGAGACGGACCTCCGGCAAGACGTGAAGAAGCTCGATGTGCCGACGCTCATCATCCACGGCGACGACGATCAGGTCGTGCCGATCGATGTCGGCGGACGCGCCGCGCACAAGCTGATCGACGGAAGCAGGCTCATCGTCTACGAGGGAGGACCGCACGGCATCACGGACACGCACAAGGATCGGCTCAACAACGACCTGCTGAGCTTCCTGCGCGAGTGAAGAGACGTGCCGAAGGGATGCAGCCGAAGGATGCGAAAGGAAGAGATGCGCTGAACGAGGAAAGCCGCGACGCCTGATCGCGGCTTTCCTATGCGGGCGGAGCACGTGACGGGCGCGTCCTCGTCGGACCCGCCCGTCACGCGGCGTCTGCCGGGCGCCGTAGCGCATCTCGCCCCTCGTCAGCGGCGAACTTTGCGCCCGAGAAAGTCGCGAATGAGTGCGGCGATCCGCGGTCCGTGCGACTCGAGAGCGAAGTGGCCGGCATCGAGCAGATGCACCTCGGCGTCCGGATTATCCCGCTTGTACGCTTCGGCGCCGGCGACGCCGAAGATTTCGTCGTTGCGGCCCCACACGACCAAGGTCGGCGGCCGGTGCGCGCGGAAGTACGCTTGCCACTTCGGATAGAGCTCGACGTTACGACGATAGTCGTAGAAGAGGTCGAGCTGTATCTCGTCGCTGCCGGGCCGATCGAGCAGCCGCTGATCGTGCGTATACGCGTCGGGGCTCACGAGCGACGGATCCGGCTCCCCGGTCAAGTACTGCCAGCGTGTCGACTCGAGCTCGAGCGCCGAGCGCATCGCATTGCGCTCCGGCGCGCGGCCGGTGCGCCAGTATGCCTTGATCGGCTCCCAGAACGGCGTCAGTCCTTCCTCGTAAGCGTTGCCGTTCTGCGCGATGATGGCCGTGACCCGCTCCGGATGGCTGCTCGCAAGCCTGAAACCGACCGGCGCGCCGTAGTCCATCACGTAGAGCGCGTAGCGATCGAGACCGATCTGCTCGGTCAGGTCGTCGATGACCTGCGCGATACGATCGAACGTGTAGTCGAACTCCTCCCGCGCGGGCACGGCGCTGTAACCGAATCCCGGGTAATCGGGAGCGACGACGCGGTAACGGTCGGCGAGCAGCGGGATCAGATTGCGATACATGTGCGATGAGCTCGGGAATCCGTGCAAGAGCAGCACGCCCGGCGCGTCGCGCGGGCCCGCCTCGCGATAGAAAATCTCGATACCATCGACCATGGCCGTGCGGTAGTGCACCGCCGGGGCAGGCTCCTCCGCGATCGCACTCGTGGCCGCGAGCGCGACCGCCAGCGTGCCCGCGTACACGATGTGCTTGAGGACGGCTACTTTTTTCATGGTTTCCTCCATGCTGCCGCAGGCCCCATGGCCCACGCTCTGCGCACAGGATGCACCGCGACGGCGCGGGTGAGAATCCACGCGCTTGACACTGCACTATTGCTGAAATAGCAATAGTGGATGGACCGCCTGCAGGCCATGACCGTCTTCGCCGCGGTGTGCGACGCCGGAGGATTCGCGCCGGCCGCCCGTCGGCTCGGTGTTTCGCCGTCGGTGGTCACGCGGCAGATCGCGGCGCTCGAGCGGCGGCTCGGGGTCCGCTTGCTGCATCGAACGACGCGCGTCGTCCGCTTGACCGAGGCCGGCGAGCGCTATCTGGAGAGCGCGCGGCGCGTGCTCGCGGAAGTCGATGAAGCCGAGGAACGCGCACGCGGCGATCGCGAACGGCCGCGTGGCCGTCTCATCGTCACGGCGCCGGTCATCTTCGGTCGCCAGCATGTCACACCGTTACTGCGCGACTACCTTGCCGCGTACCCCGACGTCTCGGCGGAGCTCATCCTCAACGATCGCTATCTGCATCTCGTCGACGAAGGCATCGACGTCGCGATTCGCATCGGAGCGCTCGAAGACTCGTCGCTCGTCGCCCGACGACTCGGCGAGACGCGGCGCGTCGTCGTCGCGGCACCCGACTATCTCGCGCGGCGCGGGCGTCCGGCGCGGCCGCAGGACCTGCAGAAGCATGACGCGCTTTTCTTCGCGCCGTTTCCCGGACCTCGCGAGTGGACGTTCTATCTGCAGCGCGATGGTAAGACGCGACCGGAACGAGTCGCGCTCCAAGCGAGGTTCGCCACGAACAGCGGTGACGCCGCGATCGACTTTGCGGCGGCTGGCCACGGCATCGTGTGCGCCCTGCTCTATCAGGTGCACGACCATATCGCAGCGGGCCGCCTCGAAGTCTTGCTCGAGGCCTACGAGCCGCCGCCGCTGCCGATCCATGCCGTGTACTCGAGCGCTCGGCTCCTACCGGCAAAGGTGCGAACGTTCCTGGACTTCGCAGTCGAGCACGCGCGTTGGTCTTTCGGCTGATCCAGAGCGGGCTCGCCACGCCTTGGCACCCATCTTGCTGCAGTCCGTCATCAAACCGCGAAGTCGGGTCGCGCAGCCGAGAGGACGCCGTCTCGACAGGGATCGAATCATGGACCAACAGCACATTGTCTCGGAAGGAATCGAACCGATCGCATGTCGACGAGAAGCACGCTTCGGCCGTCTCGTGCGTATTGGCGCGCTCGCATCGGCAATACTCCTCGGGAGCGGTATCGCCGCCTGCGACTTGACCGGCGACGCCCGTAATGCGCAGCAGCCCTCGAATCCCGGCGCAGGGCCGGATCCCGGAGACATCGACATCGGCGCGAGATCCACGGAATCCGGCAATGCGGAGCGAAACGAGGCCGCCGCGCGCGCCAATCAAGCCTCACGCGAGCGCTCCGACGCGCCTGCCGCCGCAGAATCCGCAGCCGGCGGCTCCGATGAGGAAACGGGAATCGCCGCCGCACCATCGACCGGCGCCGTAAGAGCGTCGGCGTCGATCGAGCCCGTCGGCGACAGCGAGGCCCGCGGCGAAGCATCGTTCATCGAGACGGACGAAGGTCTCGAGATCATCGTCACGATGTCCGGGCTCGATCCGGGAGAGCACGGCATCCACATCCACGAGAACGGCGATTGCTCGGGACCCGCGGCCGAAGGCGCAGGCGATCACTTCAACCCGGACGGCACACCGCACGGCGCACCGACGGACGATCCGTCCGCGCGTCACGCCGGTGACCTGGGCAACATCTCGGCAGACGAATCGGGCGAGGCTCAGCTCGACATGACGCACGACATGCTGACGGTCGAAGGCGAGCTCGGCGTCGCCGGCAAGGCGATCATCGTGCACTCGGGCGAGGACGACTTCACGTCGCAGCCGTCCGGTGAGTCGGGCGATCCGGTCGCGTGCGGGGTGATCGAGTCGAGCGCGCGCGGCTGAGCAGACGGAGCAAGGTGTCAGGCACCCTTCTCGGAGAAAACCGTGTCTGACACTTGGAGACGGCCGGTGCGCTCGGCGCGCCGGCGCGCCTCGATCGCGATCTCGGGCGCGACGTCGTGCCACGCGAAGCGCCAGCGCCAGTTATCCTCCGTCGACCCGGGCCGGTTCATCCTTGCTTCACTGCCGAGCCCGAGCAGATCCTGCATCGGCACGACCGCGAGCAGCGCAGGTGACGCGTACGCGGCATCGATCAGCGCGTCCGGCATTTTCGGATCGGCGCCGAACATGTGCCGAACGCGTGACCGCGTGACGTCGTCGAGCTTCGCGTACCAGCCGACCGCGGTATCGTTGTCGTGGGTGCCCGTGTAGACGACCTGATTCCGACGGTGACGCTCGGGCACGTGCGGATTGTCCGGCAAGCCGTCGAACGCGAACTGCAGCACGACCATTCCCGGCAGCTCGAAGCGATCGCGCAGCTCGCGCACCTCGTCCGTGATCAAACCCAGGTCCTCGGCGACGAGCGGCACATCGCCGAGCCGCGCCTTCAGCGTCGCGAGAAGCTGGTCACCTGGCGCCTTCTGCCAGCGACCTTCGCGCGCCGTGGCGGCGGACGCCGGCACCTCCCAGTAAGACTCGAGGGCGCGAAAATGATCGATGCGCAGGAGATCGAATCGCTCGAGCTCGTGCTCGAGCCGCCGCATCCACCAATCGAACCCCGAACGCTCGTGCGCGGGCCAATCGTACAGCGGGTTGCCCCAGAGCTGACCGTCCTCGTTGAAATAGTCGGGCGGCACGCCGGCGACCGCCGTGGGCCTGCCGCGATCGTCGACCTGGAAGAGCTCGGGCTGCCACCAGGCTTCGACGCTGTCGAGGTGCACGTAGAACGGCAGATCCCCGAAAAGGCGCACCCCGCGCGCGTTCGCGTAGCGCTTGAGCGACGACCACGAGAGGTCGAACAGATACTGCTGGAACGCGATCGCGCGGAGCCTTCCGCGCTCGCCGGCGACGAGCTTCGGCAGCGCAAGAGCGCTCCGCCGCCGCACCTCTTCCGGCCACTCCCACCACGGAGCGCCGTCGTGCTTCGCGTGCAGCAGCTCGAACAGCGCGTACGGCAAGAGCCACTTGCGCTCGCGCTGCACGAACTCGGCGAACCGGCGCAGCTGCGCGCGGCTCGCACGGTCACGGAAGGATCGATACGCGTCGAGCGGCGCCGCATGGACGGCGTCGAACGCCATGCGCTCGGGCAGCTCGCCGAGCTCCGCGAGGCGCGCCGGATCGAGCAACATGGGGTCGCCTGCGAACGCCGAGCGCAGCGTATACGGCGATCCGTGCAGGTCAGGGGGCCCGAGCGGCAGCGTCTGCCACACGCTGAAGCCGCCGTCGACGAGCCAATCGACGAAGCGGAGCGCATCGTTGCCGAGCGTGCCGCGCGGTCCCGGCCCCGGCAGAGACGTCGGATGCAGCAGGACACCGGCGCGGCGGCGGGCGAGGACGTCGCTCATCGGCTCGATCCGCTCTAGCCTCTGCTCCCGCCGCGGTGTGCGCCGAGCATGTCGCGAGTAACGAGAGCGATACCTTGCTCGGTGACGTGGAAACGGCGCCGATCGGCGTCACGGTCGAGGCCGATCACGGTGCCGTCCGGCACGACGGTGTCCTCGTCGATGATCGCCCGCTCGATGTGGCAGTCGCGCCCGATCGACACGTTCGGCAGCACGACGGATCGATACACGAGCGAGCGTTCCGCGACGCGAACGTTGAAGAACAGCAGCGACTCGCGGACGGTCGCGCCGGAGACGATGCAGCCGCCGGACACCATCGAGTTGATCGCCGCGCCGCGCCGCCCATCCTCGTCGAGCACGAACTTCGCGCTCGGCACCTGCTCCTGGTAGGTCCAGATCGGCCACGCGTCGTCGTAGAGGTTGAGCTCGGGGTTCACGTGCACGAGCTCCATGTTGGCGTGGTAGTACGCGTCGACGGTACCGACGTCGCGCCAGTACGCCTGCGCCTTCGTCTCGATGTCCTGGAACGGATACGCGAACACACGTGCATCCTGGAGCGCATCCGGGATCACGTCGCGGCCGAAATCGTGGCGCGTGCCCTCGCGCTTCGCGTTGCGCTCGAGCCTCTCGCGCAGGAAAGACGGCTCGAAGACGTAGATGCCCATCGAGACGAGCGCGATGCCCTCGCGTCCCGGCATCGAGCGCGGATGGGCCGGTTTCTCGTCGAAGCCGATCACGCGGTGCGACGCATCGACGCTCATGACGCCGAACTCGTGCGCTTCGGAGACCGGTACCTGCACGCCGCCGATCGTGACGTCTGCCCTGCTCTCCTTGTGGAACGCGATCATCGGCCCGTAGTCCATTTTGTAGACGTGGTCGCCCGCGAGCACGAGCACGGTCTCCGGCCGGTGTTGCTCGATGAAGTCGAGATTCTGATAGACCGCGTCCGCGGTCCCCCGATACCAGTGCTCGCCGTGCTGCTGCTGCGCCGGAACGATGTCGATGAACTCGCCGAGCTCACCGTGCAGATACCCCCAGCCGCGGCGCACGTGCTGGATCAGGGATTGGGCCTTGTACTGCGTGAGGATCAGGATCTGCCGAATCCCCGAGTTCACGCAGTTCGACAACGTGAAATCGATGATCCGGTACTTCCCGCCGAACGGCGTCGCGGGCTTCGCGCGGTTATCCGTCATGTGCATCAGACGTTGGCCGCGTCCGCCCGCCATGATGACCGCCATCGTGCGGCGCGTGAGCTGACTCACGACGCGATGCACGATGGGCCGTTTCATCTCGCGGAAGCTCCGTTCATCGCCTCGAGTATATTGGGCGCCGCGGCGATCGTCGACGCGTAGAAAACGAAATCGGAGCGCATCGCGCTCATCCCGCTACGCGGCCGCGCGCGCTCGTGCCGCGGGCCCCGAGCGCATCGAGCGCGTCATCGATCTCCGTGGCATCCAGCCGGCGCGACTCGCCGGGCGCGAGACCGTCCAACGCGAAAGGCCCGACCGACCAGCGGACGAGCCGCAACGTCGGCAGGCCGACGGCGGCCGTCATCCTGCGAACCTGCCGGTTCCGTCCCTCCCTGATCGCGAGCCGTATCCACGACGTCGGAACCGTCTTGCGGTAGCGGATCGGCGGATCTCGCGGCCACAGCCAGTCGGGCTCGTCGACGCGCTCCGCGCGCGCGGGAAGCGTCGGTCCGTCGCGGAGCACGACACCGCGCGCGAGCCGCGTGACGGCCTCGTCGCCGGCCTCGCCTTCGACCTGCGCGAAGTACACCTTCTCCGTCTTCCATCTAGGATCGGCGAGACGCGCCTGCAGCGCACCCGAATCGGTCAGGACGAGCAGGCCCTCGCTGTCGTAGTCGAGACGTCCCGCCGGACGCATCCGCGGCGCATCGACGTAGTCCGCAAGGCACGCTTTGCCGTCGCTGCTCGTGAACTGGCTCAGCACGCGAAACGGCTTGTTGAAGAGCAGCACGGCGGGCCGGCGCCGAAGTCCCCTGCGCGCACGCGGACAGCGCACGGCCTACGCCTCCTCGAACACCGCGATCGCATGGCCCGCGAGCGCATACGCGGGCTCGTCGTGGAGCGGCGCGGCGCTCGGCGGCAGGATGTCGTCGGGCGGCGGCTGCGCGGTATCGACGACGCGTCGCCATCGGCCCTCGGGCATCGGCAGCGCACGCACGTCGCCGGTCATATTGATCATCACGTGCAGCGCCGGCTCGCCGTCCTCGAGGCCCGCGAGCGTGAAGCAGAGGATCCGCGCTTCCGGGTCGTTCCAGCGCGGCGGCTCGAGCGTGTCGCCGTACCAGCGAATGCCGCCGCGGCCAGTCTCGTTCGGGTCGATGAAGCGCGTGCGGCGCAGGTTTCGATGGCGCTTCCTGAGCGCGATCATCTCTCGCGTGAAACGCAGCATCGCGTCGCGCGCGGGATCGCTCGTCCAGTCGATCCAGCTCGTGTCGTTGTCCTGGCAGTACGCGTTATTGTTGCCGCGCTGCGTGCGCAGCCGCTCGTCTCCCGCCAGCAGCATCGGAATGCCCTGGCTCAACAAGAGCAGCGCGACGAAGTTACGAGCGCGCCGCGCGCGGAAGCGCTCGATCGCGGGATCGTCGCTCGGACCCTCGACGCCCGAGTTCCAGCTGAAGTCGTGATCGCCGCCGTCGCGGTTGTTCTCGCCGTTCGCCTCGTTGTGCTTACGGTCATAGCTGACGAGGTCGTAGAGCGTGAAGCCGTCGTGGCACGTGACGAAGTTGATGCTGTTCGTCGGCCGACGGCCGTTCCCGCCGTAGAGGTCGCTGCTGCCCGTGATCCGGGTCGCGACGTCACCGAGCATGCCGGGATCGCCGCGCAGGAAACGGCGCACCGTGTCTCGATACATGCCGTTCCATTCGAGCCACCGAAAGCCCGGGAAGTCGCCGACCTGATAGAGCCCGCCGGCATCCCACGCCTCGGCGATCAGCTTTGCGCGCGCGAGCACGTCCGAGAACTCCATGCTCCAGAGCACCGGCGCGTGATACATCGGCTCGCCGTTCTCGCCGCGCGACAGCACGCTCGCGAGATCCAGGCGGAAGCCGTCGACGTGCATCTCGCGCACCCAGTACTCGAGGCAGTTCAGCAGGAAGCGCGCGACGAGCGGATGGTTCGCGTTGACCGTGTTACCGCAGCCCGTGAAGTCGCGGTAGCGGCTTCGATCCGCGGGGTCGAGGTGATAGAAGAACTCGTTGCCGAAGCCCTTGAACGAGATGACCGGTCCGTCCGCGCCGCCTTCGGCGGTGTGATTCAGCACGACGTCGAGGATCACGCCGATGCCGGCGCGGTGCAGCGCCTTCACGAGGTCGCGGAACTCGTTGCGCGCGCTTTCGCCGGCGGCGTAGTGCGGATGCGGCGCGAAGAAGCCGTACGGGCTATACCCCCAGTAGTTCACGTTGCCGCGCGCGGCCGCGCCGGGCGGCACGTCCTGCCGATCGAACGCCATCACCGGCAGGAGCTCGACGTCGGTGATGCCGAGCGATTTGAGGTACGGAATCTTCTCGATCAGGCCGCGGAACGTGCCGGGCGCCGCGACACCCGACGACGGATGCCGAGTGAAGCCGCGCACGTGCAGCTCGTAGATGATGGTGTCCTCGAGCGGGCGCTTGAGCGGCTCATCCCCTTCCCAGTCGTAGCCGTCCGGCTCGACGATGCGGCCGCGTATCGCGGTCGCGCCGTGGCGGCGGTTCGCCTCGCGGTCCCAGAGCACGTCGCTCACCTCGCGCGCCCACGGGTCGAGCAGCTCGCGCTTCGGATCGAAACGCAATCCGCGCGCGGGATCGTACGGACCGTCGACGCGCC